>JAFEGB010000292.1 GCA_018240295.1 Pseudomonadota bacterium | reverse complement strand
GTTCGAAACCGAAGGTCGAACCGGCACCCGGCGCGCTGCTCACCGTGATCTCGCCGCCCATCAGGCGCACCAGCTGCTGGCTGATGACGAGGCCGAGACCGGTGCCGCCGTAGCGGCGCGCGGTCGAGCCGTCGGCCTGCACGTAGGGCGTGAACAGCCGCTGCAGCTGGGCCTCGTTCATGCCGATGCCGGTGTCGCGCACCTGCAGGCGCAGCCGCGCGCAGCCGGGAGCGGCACCGGGCAGGCGCTCGACGCCGAGGCATATCTCGCCGCGCTCGGTGAACTTCAGCGCGTTGCCGAGCAGGTTCACCAGCACCTGATGCAGGCGCAGCGCATCGCCCGTGAGGCGCGCCGGCAGCCCGGCCGGGGCATCGAGCAGCAGCTCCAGCCGCTTCTGGTGCGCGGCCGGTGCGAACAGGTCGACGACGCCTTCGAGCAGTTCGGGCAGGTCGAAGTCCTCGCGGTGCAGGTCGAGGCGGCCGGCCTCGATGCGCGAGTGATCGAGGATGTTGTTCAGGATGTCGAGCAGCGCGCGCGCCGACTGGCGGATCGTGCGCAGGTAGCGGCGCTGGCGGCTGTCGAGCGCGGTGTCCTCCAGCACCTGCAGCAGGCCGAGGATGCCGTTCATCGGCGTGCGGATCTCGTGGCTGACGTTGGCGATGAACTCGCTCTTGGCGCGGTTGGCGGCCTCGGCCTGCACGCTGCGCTCGGCCAGTTCGGCGTTGAGCCTGGCGAGCGCAAGCTCGGCCGCCTTCAGCTCGGTGACATCGGTGACCAGCACGAAGAAGCCGGCGACCGGCCCGTTCACACCGTCCGGACGGCCGGAGCCCGGACGGTCAGGGCCCGGACAGTCAGGAATGTAGTGCGCCCAGGTGTGGCCGGTGCTGCCATCGGCCTTGACCAGCGTGCGCTCGAAGCGCTGCGGCTCGCCGCGCAGCACCGCACGCACGTAGGGTTCGTTCTTCGCGAACAGCGCCGGCCCGAGCAGCGACTGCATCGTCTCGCCGTACAGGGATTCCGGCTCGCGGCCGAACCATTCGCGGTAGGCACGGTTCGCGTAGCGGCAGCGCAGACCCGAGTCCCAGTAGCCGACCATGCCCGGCAGCGCATCGGTGACGAGGCGCACGAAGCGTTCGCGATTGGCCAGGCGCCGGGTCTGCATCCGGGTCTCGGCGACCGCGGCGGCCAGCAGCAGCGCCGGCAGCAGCGTCACGATCATCGGCGTCAGCAGCGTCCAGACCGGCCCCCCCTCCGACGCCGGAATGCGCTCGAAGGCGAGCAGCAGCGCCCAGACCGCCGTGGTGACGCAGACAGCCAGCGCCGTGCCGGCCACCGGCAGGCGCATGGCCGCGAGCACCAGCGGCAGCGTCACGTAGACATACGGAAACGCCAGATTCGGCAGCACCAGCCCGGCGACCAGCGCCGCCCCCAGGACTCCGGCCAGGGTTTCGAGCCGCCCGCGGGCATCGCCCCAGGCCCGCGTCGCCGTCACGCCGAGCGGCAGCAGCGCCAGCGCGCCGATCACCGACCCGCAGTACCACAGCGGCCACACCGGCACGGCTTCGGCGATGCCGGCGATCTGCAGCAGCAGCGCCCCGAGCGTCGCGCCGAGCAGCGGCGGCACGAACACGCCGAAGACGAGCAGGCGCAGCATCGCGCCGGCGCTCTCGGGCCGCTCGCGGGCATGACGCTCGATCAGCAGGCCGCCGAACACGATCTCGGCGAGATTGACGCCGGCGAAGGCAAGCGACAGCGTCGCCGGCGTGTTGCAGACGTAGTTGGCGATCCAGGCCGCCACCAGCACGGCGAGTGCCTGCAGCCGCCGCGGCAGCACCTGACGGCTGCGCAGCCAGAACACCAGCGCCCAGGCATTCGCGAACCAGACGGTCGCGAGGCTGCCGGGCTGGCGCGACAGCAGGATGGCGACGACGGCGAACACGCCGTAGCCGGCCGCCAGCAAGGCCAGTCGCCCCCGCAGGGCCGGCGTCAGCGGCGGCAGCAATGACGAAGCGTGCAGCATGATCCCGCGCACCATCCGGTCGAGGGCGGCCCGGCCTCCCGGCTGGTGCCGCGGTCATGAAGGGGGTCCCGGCGCAGGCCGCCCGGCCACTCCTGAGCAAAACATCGCATCCCTGACGCGCCGCGGACCGCGCACTATGCCTGTTGCCCGGCGCAGGCGGCAGCCCCCGGAGGCAGCGATACGAACATGGGCGAGCGAAGCGGCCTGCTGCGCGCCGATCTGCGCATCGACGACCTCGACCGCGGGCATCACGGTGTCTATGCCGTGCGCCTCGCGCGCCATCCGTCCGAAACCGCCGAGCGACTGATGATCCGCCTGCTGGCCTTCATCGGCCACGCCGATACAGCTCTTAACTTCGGGCGCGATCTCTGTGTGGCCGGCGAACCGGCGCTGCTGCAGACGGCCGCCGACGGCTCGCCGGCGCTGTGGGTCGAGGTCGGCCTGCCCGGCGCCCGCCGGCTGCTGCAGGCGGCGGGCCGGGCACCGCGGGTGTCGGTCTGGGCCTTTGGCGGGCGCGCGGCCGAAGCCTGGTGGCAGCGGCTGCCGGCGCGGGTGCAGACCCTGCCGGGGCTGGAGGTGCGGCTGCTGGCCGCGGCCGAAACCGCCGCCCTCGCCGCCCGGATGGCGCGCACGATGCGCTTCGACTGCCGGCTGCAGCACGGCCGCTGCCAGCTCACCGATGCCGCCGGCACGCTGACGCTGCAGTTGCAACCCCGCCCGGCCGGCGGCACGCGCCCTGCCCCGTCGGCCTGATGCGCCGCTACCTCCTCGGGGGCGACGGCGTGGCACAGCTTGCGGGCAGCCTGTTACGCTGCGGCCCGATCACCTGCGCAACGGGGTGCCGCCGGGAGGCCGGCGCTCCGCCGGAATCCCGGACGCGCCGCGCCCCCCGCCGCCTCCCCCGGATTTCCCGCATGAGTGATCTGTCACACCTGCCGCTCGG
>JAFEGB010000291.1 GCA_018240295.1 Pseudomonadota bacterium | reverse complement strand
GAATCGTGAGTCATGGCCGGTGCATCGTGATTCATGAAGCATGCACCGCAGGTCGGATGCCTCGCGGCTCAGCCGCCGTACAACGCCTCGACCCTGGCGGCGAGGATGAAGTCGTTCTCGTGCAGGCCGGCGATCTTGTGCGTGAAGATCACCACTTCGGCGTAGCCCCAGCCGAAGGTGATGTCCGGATGATGGCCCTGGGCCTCGGCGACCTCGCCGACGCGGTTGATGAAGGCCAGCGCGCTGACGAAGTCCGGGAAGGCATAACGACGGCGGATGCGCGTGGCGCCGCCTTCGAGCGTCCACTTCGGCAGATCGACGAGGAAGCGTTCGGCTTCGGCGCGGCTCAGGGCCGGAATGCCCCCCTGGCACGGCACGCAGTTCTGATTTTCCAAGGACATGGCGATGGGCTCCCTACGCTCGGGTGCCGCGCGGAAGTCGGGTCCGGACCTCCGCGGGCAGGATCGGGGCCGCAGGCCGGCCCCCGGAAAGCGAACCCGGCCGCCCGCGGCGGTCCGAGGGTTCACCCCTCATCCATAACTCAATCCATAGCTCAGGAGTACCCCCGATGCGCTGGTATCCGCACGTCACCGTCGCTGCGATCGTCGAGCGCGACGGCCGTTTCCTGTTCGTCGAGGAGGACAAGGGCCACGGGCCGGTGCTGAACCAGCCGGCCGGGCATCTGGAGGACGACGAAACCATCCCGGCAGCCGTCGAGCGCGAGGTGCTGGAGGAAACCGGCTGGACGGTGGCGGCGCAGGCGCTGGTCGGCATCTACCGCTGGCGCAATCCCGGCAACGGCGAGACCTTCCTGCGTTTCTGCCTCGCCTGCACGCCGCTTGCGCACGATGCGCAGCGCCGGCTCGATGACGGCATCCTGCGCGCGCTGTGGCTCAGCCCCGATGAACTCTGCGCTTACCGGCTGCGCAGCCCGCTGGTGCGCCCCTGCCTCGATGACTGGCTGGCCGGCGAGCGCCTGCCGCTGACGCTGCTGCGCACGATCGGCTGAGCGGGCCCCCGGAAGGCTGCGCTGCGCACCGGCAGCCGGGCCAACCGGCGACGCTGGCCGCCCCGTCAGCGCAAAGCGTTCGCGGCCTGCCGTCCCGAAGCCGCTGCGGCGGCTCCGTGGGGCACAGACTGCCGGCTTCACGCGCAGCCGAGATCGACCGATTCCCAGCCCTGCACGCGCTGCAGGAAGCCTTCGACCTCGGCCGCCGTCGCGGCCGGGGCTTCGAGCATCGGGAAGTGCGATCGGGCCGCGAGGCGATGCACGGTGAACCACGGATGCACCGACGCGAACACCTGCTGCTCGCGCAGCGCCTCGACCGGCGCGCCCCGCGAGGCCAGATGCAGCACCGGCGGCGGGTCCGGCAGCTCTGACAGCGCCCGCATCGGCGTGCCGAAGGCCCGGTAAGCGGCCGCGATCGAATGGGCCGCGCGCGCCCACATCGACGCATCGTGGCGCCCCGTCTGCGCGCGGATCTGCTGCGCGAGCGCCGGCGACACCCCTTCGGGCAGCCACATCGCCAGCAGCAGGTCGCGCGTGTCCTGCCAGGCCTGCGCATCGCGCAGGCCGTTCAGCGCGCCGAAGAACGCCGAGGGCGGCTCCATGACCAGCCAGTCGATCAGCACCAGCGCCGGCACGCGCTCGCCGAGCCGCCGGCGCAGCTCGATCGCCACCCAGCCGGCGTGCGAACTCGCCACCGGCACGACCTGCGTCACCCCGCTCGCCTCGATCACCGCCAGCGCATCCTCCAGCAGGCCGTCGAGGCCGAACTCCGCGTCGGCCGCGGCCGAGGCGCCGTGGCCGCGCCAGTCCAGCGTCAGCGTGCGCCGGTGCGGGGCGGCAAGCCGGACGAAGTCGGCAAACACCGTCTGCTCGCAGCACCAGCCCGGCAGGCACAGCAGGGCAGGCTCGCCATGGCCGGCGTCCTGCCAGGCGATCGCGGTACTGCCATGATTCGTGGTTTTCATTGGATCACGGTCCTCTATCTCCTGGCGGTACTCGCCGGTCACAGCAACGGCCGGCGGGAGCGAGCCGGCCGGCCGTTGGCTTTGGCACCGGTGAGGACGCGATGGGCGTGGGTCCGGTGCGCTGTTTCAGGAACTGAGCCTATTCTGGTGCAGTGAGTTCCCGTTTCGCATCAATCTAGTGCATGGCTGCCGTATCTGCGAATGCCGTACCGAACCAGCCTCCGGCAAAGCGCCGGCGGAAGCCGTCGTTGAAGTCCTCCGGCACCGAGCGGCGCACCGAATCCCGATCGGCGAGCGCCGCCGCCCAGCGCCTGAGCTTCGGATAGTCATCGAGCAGCGCCAGCGGTCGCGCCCGGTTCATCAGCTCGAAGCGCATGAAGAACGGCGCGAAGCCGGCATCGACGAGCGACAGCGTGTCGCCGCCGAGGAACATCGGTCCGTCGGCGTGCGCACGCTCGACGAAGGCGAGTTCGCGGTGTGCGGCGGCGAATTCCTCGTCGAAGCCGGCCTGATCGTTCGCGACCAGCATCCGGTACTGGCGGCCGAGCAGGTTCGATGCGAACTCGATCCAGGCGCGGGCCTGCGCGCGCGCCAGCGGATCGGCCGGCATCAGCGCCGGCGGATGCGTCTCGTCGAGGTATTCGGCGATCACGGCCGATTCGAACAGCACGGTGTCGCCGACGCTGAGCAGCGGCACCTTGCCGAGCGGCGACAGCGCCAGGAACCAGTCCGGCGGGTTGTCGAGGTCGATGTAGCGGATCGTGAACGGCACCTGTTTTTCGCGCAGCACGATGACGGCACGCTGGACGAAGGGGCAGAGCGGAAAGCTGACGAGTTCGGGCAGGCTCATGAACGGACTCCGGTTCGGGATTCGGGGGGAGGATCGGGTCCGGCGGACGGCGCGCGGGCAGGCCATGGGACCACAGTCGCAGCGCGACCGAGCCATCCGTGCGCGCATGGCCGCAAGTCAGCCGGCATCCGCCCGCCTTGCGCGCCTGCGGCCACGACTGCCGACTGCACCCAGGCCGACGCCACGTAACTGCATGTTTTTTCTCACACTCTCCCCAACCCCTCTCCCACGGCGGGCGAAGAACTGAAAAGCGAGGCATTCCGGAGCGAACGGCATCAGTCCAGCGGCCAGCCTCCCTCCACCAGCCGCGCCTCCTGCTCCCCCGGCCACGGCGGCAAGGTCACGGCGACGAAGCTGAGCGAGGTCTTTGCGGCGGCGCGAAACTGGAAAGCCGTGCCGAGCGGGATCGTCACGCAGACGCCGGCCGCGAGCGCGACGACTTCCGCCCGCGTGCCCTGGCGGCGCCACAGCTCGCCGCGGCCATCGAGCACGTACCAGATCTCCTCGACGCTCCGATGCTCGACCGCGCGCGAACAGCGCCCGGCCGCGAGGCGGAAATGCGCGCAACTGGCGCCGGCGAGCCGCACGAGCGGCCGGCACTCCGAGCCATCGGGGGCGAGTTCGAGGGTTTCGGGCGGCAGGCAGGCAGTGGTGAACGCGGACATGGGCAGACTCCGGCAGGAATGCCGTCAGTCTGGCCGCCAGCCTTCCGGCCATCGCAGGCTTTTCATGGCCATCACTGCTGAACTCCCGATCGTTTCAGCCCCTCCCCCCTCGCGGGGGAGGATTCGGGGAGAAGGGGATCAACAGCGCATTCGCGTGTGATCGGTATCAGCCGGTGGACGGCATGAATGCCGCAGCCTCGCGCCCCATCGGCGTGCGTCGAGGCTTCAAATATGTGCAGCTTCATGCATGGCGAGCCCGTTTCCCATCGGAGCACGCATCTTTCCAGTGGAAATCCGCGAGATCACGATGGAAATGCAGACATTTCCATTGCAGGCTCGCGACATTGCCATCGAATCCCGCAGCTTTCCATGAGAAATGCACGACACCATGCTTCAATCAGGTGCGGAAAGGCTTCGATGTGCAATATTTCCGTGCATCACCCGCCGGTTTGCCTTC
>JAFEGB010000290.1 GCA_018240295.1 Pseudomonadota bacterium | reverse complement strand
CGCGCGCCGCCACGCGCGCCGCCCGCGCCCGCTTCGACTTCGGCCTGCCGCCCGAGCGCATCGCCGGTGCGGCCCGCCCGGCGCCGGCGCAGCTCGCGGCGCCGCGCAATCCGATGCTGCGCGTGCGCGGCTCGGTCCGCGATCCGGCCGGACGCTGGCAGCCGCGGCAGTTCGACGTGCGCCTCGCCGCCGGCGCCATCGTGCCGCTGCCGCTGTATCCGGCGCCCTCCGGCACGCCGGCGAGCAGCGGCGGTCGCCTGTTCGGCAGCCTGCGTCTGCCCAATGGCGCCGCTGCGGCCTGGGCGCGGCTGGAGCTGCGCGTGACGGTGGCGCCGGGGCGCAGCGTCAGCGCCGTCGCGCAGGCCGATGGCAACGGTGATTTCGTGCTCGCCGCCGCGCGCGTGCCGCTGCCGCCGGCCAACGTCGCGAGCTTTCCGGCCGAACTGCGCGTGTTCCACCGCGGCGGCAGCTGGCCGGACGGCCTCAATCCCGACACCCAGCAGCCCTGGACGCTGCTGTCGGCCACCGCCGACAGCTTCGCCGAGGTCTACGCCTTCGATTTTCCGCCCGGCGCCGCGCTGCGCCCGCTCGGCTTCCAGCGCCAGACGCTGGTGATCCGCGCACCCCAGCCCTGACCCTGCATCAGCCGACAAGACCGTCGCCACGAGGAGGCCGCGTCATGCCCGAGTATCTCGCCCCAGGCGTGTTCGTCGAGGAGACGAGCTTCCGGCACAAGTCGATCGAAGGCGTCGGCACCAGCGTCGCGGCGCTGGTCGGGCCGACGCGCTACGGGCCGCTGCGCGGTGCGCCCGAAGTCGTCACCAGCCTGACCGAGTACACGCGCATCTACGGCGACGGCGCCGATCTGGTGTTCGACGGCGTCGGCGAACCGAACTACACGGCGATCGCCGCGCGGGCGTTCTTCGACAACGGCGGCAAGCAGCTCTTCGTCAGCCGCGTCTGCCGCGACGTGAACCGCGCCGACGCCGTCAACGATGGCAGCGGTGCCGTGCGCGCCGTCGCCGCTGCGCCCGGCGCCAGGCTGCGCTTCGAGGCGCGCTTTCCGGGCGCGGCCGGCAACTTCACGCTGGAGGTCCGCTGGCGCGATGCCGGCAACCTGCTGCGCACCGGCCGCATCCCGGCCGCGGCGGCCGCAGCGCTGGCGGCCGGCGAATCGGCGCTGATCGACACCACGGTGCCGGTCGCCGCGCGCGTGAACGGCTCGCCGCTCGCCGATGGCCGTTTTCCGCTGCAGGCGAGCGGCTTCGCGACGCTGGAGAACCGCCCGAACGATCCGAACGATGCCGCGGCCGGCAGCACGCGCGTCTGGCGGCTGCGGGCCGATGCGCGCGTGCTCGGCGCCGACGGCGTGGCGCTGAGCGCCGCCGAACGCACGCAGCTCGGCGACGTGCTGGTGGCGGCGGCGCTGCCGGACACCGCCGGCTACACGCGCGTCAGCGTGCGCGCCCCGGCCAGCGGCCCGCTGGTGGCCAACGAGCCGGTCGTGCTCGTGCTCGCCGGCAGCGATGCCGCCGTCAACCTCGCGCCGGTGCTGAGCGGCCAGAACAACCCGAGCAACGGCCGCCGGCGCGTGCTGCGCGGCACGCTGAACGCCGCCGGCACGGTGCTGACGCTGACGGCGGCCGACAACCGCGTCATGGCTGCCGACCAGCCGGTCGCGGAGCTGTCGCTGTCGGCCGATGCGACGCTCGCGCTCGCCGCGCTCGCGACGCTGCCGGATACCGGCGCCGCGCTGTTCGCGCTGCGTGCCTTCGACCTCGACGTGCTGTCGGCCCCCGACCCGGTCGCACCCGAGCGGGCGCCGGAGCCGGTGTTCGCGGTCGCGGACCTGTCGCCGTCGCCGCAGGCCGTGCGCCACCTCGCCGCGCTGCTGCCGATGCAGCCGGCGCGGCGCGCCGAGCGGCTGACGCAGCCGGTCGCGGCGCTGTACCTCAATGGCGAACCCTCGGCCACGCAGGTCATCGATTCGATCTTCGCGCTCGCCGACACCGTCGCGCTGCTGCCGGCGGCCGGTGCGCTGGCCGGGCCGCGCTGGCTGATCCACATGAGTGGCGGCAGCGACGGTCCACTGCCGGGGGCGGCCGACTACACCGGCGAGAGCGACGAACTCACCGGCTCGACCGGCTTCGCGGCGCTCGAAGAGATCGAGGACATCGCCATCGTCGCGACCCCGGCCGCTGCCGCGCACCCGGCGAGCCATGCGCAGGTCGTGCAGGCGCTGTGGGCGCACTGCCGGCGCATGCGCTACCGCGTCGGCATCGTCGATGCCGAGGCCGGCATGAGCCTCAACGAGGTGCGCGCCTTCGCCGGCCAGTTCTCCGACAGCCTGCTGGCGCTGTACTACCCGTGGGTGGTCACCGCCGACCCGAGCGGCGTGCGCCCGGAACTCACCGTGCCGCCCGGCGGCTTCATCGCCGGCGTCTACGCCGGCACCGACGTGCGCCGCGGCGTGCACAAGGCGCCGGCCAACGAGGTGCTGATCGGCGTCACCGGGCTGGAGACCGACGTCAACCGCTTCCGTCAGGAGCTGCTGAACCCGAACGGCATCAACTGCCTGCGCTTCTTCCCGGGGCGCGGCTACCGCGTCTGGGGCGCGCGCACGCTCAGCGACGATCCCGAATGGCGCTACGTCAACGTCCGGCGCTACTTCCTGTTCCTCGAACGCTCGATCGAGAAATCCACGCAGTGGGCGGTGTTCGAGCCGAACGGCGAGGCGCTGTGGGCGAACGTGCGCTCGACGGTCGAGGACTTCCTGTACGCCGAATGGACGGCCGGCCACCTGCTCGGCGCCTCGACCAAGGAAGCCTACTTCGTGCGCTGCGACCGCTCGACGATGACGCAGAACGACATCGACAACGGCCGGCTGGTCTGCCTGATCGGCGTCGCGCCGCTGCGCCCGGCCGAATTCGTGATCTTCCGCATCGGCCAGAAGACCGCCGACGCCCGCTGACAGAGGCCCGCCGACCATGCCCGTGCTGCGCGACACCCCGTACACCGCGTTCAACTTCCTCGTCGAGATCGAGCCCGGCATCGGCCGCGAGCTGCGTGCCGGTTTTTCCGATGTCTCGGGGCTCAACAACGAGATCACCGTCGCCGAGTACCGCGCCGGCAACTCGAAGGTCAACCACGTGCAGAAGCGCCCCGGCGTCTACAAGGCCGGCGACGTGACGCTCAAGCGCGGCATCATCGGCGCGACCGACCTGTGGGACTGGATCGTCGCGACCCGCGAGGGCCGCGTCAGCGAGGCCAAGCGCACCGTCGTCGTCAGCCTGCTCGCCGAGAACCGCGACGACGTGGTCGTGCGCTGGAAACTCCAGGGTGCGATGCCGATGAAGTGGACCGGCCCGACGCTGGCCGGCAAGGGCGGCGGCGACGTGGCGATCGAGGAACTCGTGCTGTCGGTCGAGTCGGTCGATCAGGAATAAGCCGCCGATGCTCACGTTTGCCGATGCGCGCGTGTTCCTGAACCCGGCGCCGGTCGCGCCGCGCCAGCCGGTGCTGCCGGTGGCGCTGGTCGGCCACGTGCCGGGCGCGGCACGCCCCGAACGGCTGTCGCGCGCGCTGCGCGAGCCCTGGCACGGGCTCGGCCTGCAGCAGCGCGAGCAGCAGCTCGACCATGCGCTCGCAAACGGCCCGGCCGGCGACGACGACGACACCCTGCTCGCGCTGCATCACCTGCCGCTCGCACTCGACAGCCACGCGCAGTTCCTCGACATCTTTCCGGACGCCGGCACTGCCGCGACCGGCCCGGCCGCCCCGGTCGGCGCCGCGCCCTGGCTGCCGCTCGCAATCGAGGACTTCTTCGCCGCCGGCGGCGAGCGGCTCTGGCTGGTGCGCGTGCCGCAGAGCGAAGGCCGCGACGGCCTGCTGCCCGCGCAGCCCGGCGATCCGGCCCGACCCGACACCCTGCGCGGCCTCGACGTGGCGCTGAACGTGCCCGACATCGGCCTCGTCGCGCTGCCCGACCTCGAACGCCTGCAGCTGCCGGCCGGCCTCGATCCACTGCCTGATTTCACGCCCGCACCGGCGCAGGCCCGCTTCGTGCCGGTCGACGAACTCGCGCGTGCCGATGCCGTGCCGACGCCGCCGCCATCACCGCTGTCGCCACCGTGGCCGCTCGCCGAAGTGGTGCGCCGGCTCTGCGCGCGCTTCGAGGCCTGGCGCCCGGACGTGCAGGCGCTGCTGACGCTGCCGCTCGCCGCGACCCTCGACGGCGGTGCGCAGCCGGAACCCGCGGCGCTGGCCTGGCTCGCCGCGCTCGATGGCGAGGAACTGCGCCGCGCGCAGCGCCTGCAGCCGCTGTATCCGTACCTGCGCGGCCGGCGCGCGCCGCTCGCGAGCGCGACCGGCCTCGTCGCCGGCACGATCGCCGCGAGTGCCTTCCGTG
>JAFEGB010000028.1 GCA_018240295.1 Pseudomonadota bacterium | reverse complement strand
CGACCAGCAGTCGGTGCGCGGCAGCGGTGAGGTGTACACGGTCACGATCAACGTCGATGGCCGCAGCGCCAGTTTCCGGCTGCGCGCCAACAGCGCCTTCAACCCGTTCCGGCTGCCGGCGCTCGGCGCCTTCAGCTGCCCGGATCGGCTGTAGATGGCCGCCTGCGGTTTTTACGGCAAGCTCGCGAGCCGCGGTGACTTCGTGTCGCGCCGCCTGCCGCGCGAGTTCGTCGAACCCTGGGACGGCTGGCTGCAGGCGGGCCTCAGCGCCAGCCGCGAGCAGCTCGGCGACGGCTGGCTGGACTGCTACCTGACCAGCCCGCTGTGGCGCTTCGTGCTGGCGCCGGGCTGCTGCGGACCGCAGGCCACGGTTGCCGGCGTGCTGATGCCGAGCGTCGACCGGGTCGGGCGCTACTTTCCGCTGACGCTCGCCTGCAGCCTCGATGGTGAGCTCACGCCCGACGCGCTGGCCCGCGATGCCGGCGACTGGTACGCACAGGCCGAAGCCCTGGCACTCGCGACGCTGGAGGAAACGCTGGACCTCGACGGCTGGGATGCCGCCGTCGCCGCCCTCGGCGCCCCGGCCGCCGCGGTCGGGCTGGCGCTGCCGGGCACGCCGATGCTCGGGCACTTTGAAGACCTCGCCGACGCCGGCAGCATGGCCGGCCGGCTCGCGCAGCAGCGCCTGCGCCCGGACTGGCGCGGCAGCTCGCTGTGGTGGACGCTGGGCTCGGAGCGCATCGAGCCCTGCGTGATTCTGGCCGAGGGCCTGCCGCCTGCCGGCACGCTCGGCAGCTTCTTCGACGGGGACTTCGCCCGGGCCGGCTATGCCGCGGGCGACACCGCAGGATCCACGCATGATCAATGATGACAACTTGTTACCGTCCGGCGCGCCGCTGCCACTACCTTCCAGTCGCACCGACGACACCGGGGACAGCGCGATGCTCGGCGATCATCCCTTGCGCTTCGAATCGAGCGCCGTCACGCACGTAGGCATGGTCCGCAAGGTCAACGAGGATGCCGTGCTCGACCAGTCGGGCCGCGGCATGTGGGCCGTGGCCGATGGCATGGGCGGTCACGCGGCCGGCGATTTCGCGTCCCGGACCATCGTGCAGACGCTGTCGCGCCTGCCGCCGGCGCCGACGATCAGCGTCTATGTCCGCTCGGTACAGACCAGCTTGCAGCACATCAACGAGCTGCTGCGTCAGGAAGCCGCACGCCGCGAGCGCGAGACCATCGGCGCGACGGTCGCGGTGCTGGTCGCCGCCGCTGACGAACTGGCCTGTCTGTGGGCCGGTGACAGCCGCCTGTACCGCTTCCGCCGTCCGAGGCTTGAACAGCTGACGCGCGATCACAGCTACGTGCAGGAACTCGTCGATGCCGGCGCCCTGAGCCCGGAGGAAGCCCAGCGCCACCCGATGGGCAACGTCGTCACGCGCGCCGTCGGTGCCCACGAGACGCTGGAGGTCGATGCTCACCCGGTGATCACCCGCCCCGGCGACGTGCTGCTGCTCTGCACCGACGGCCTGAGCAAGGTCGTCAGCGACGACGAGATCGCGCAGGTGCTCGCCACCCGCCGGCCGGCGGAGGCCACCCGTGAACTCGTCAATCTGGCGCTGCTGCGCGGCGCGCCCGACAACGTCAGCCTCGTCGTCGTGCGCGTCGACGCCGACACCGGCACGGTCACGCAGCCGGTGACGCCGGTCGTCTGAGCACGCGCGCCCGTCAGCGCACGCCGGCGGCGACCAGATCGTTGCGCGTGAAGCGCAGCGTCGTGCGGATCGGCGCGAAGGCGCTCTGCAGGCCGGCGTCACGCCAGCTCTCGATCGTGACCGGGTAATCGAGTTCGGCGACGAGCCGTGCCTGCGCGCAGGTGAACAGCAGCCGGCCCTGCGCCGGCAGCTCCTTCAGGCTCACGCAGTCCTGGCCGTCGGGCGTCTGGAAACGCACCGACACCCACTGCGTCTCGCCCGAACGGCTCGACAGCCGCAGCCCCAGTTCGAGCCGCCGCTCGCGCGTCGCGAGCAGGCCGGCATCGTCGATCGACAGCGGTGCCACCACCCCGGCCGCCGGCTTCGCCGGTGACGGCGGTCCGCCGCCACCGCCACCGAGCCAGGCCGGCAGCGGGATCGTGCAGCCGCCGAGCAGGGCGAGCGCGAGGGCGGGGACAAGCACCGCACGGGCGCGGACCCGGCGGACAGGGCAAGGGACAGTCGGGACGGGCATCGGTGGCGGCATCCGGAAACGGCAGCGGGCGCCCACTATAAGCGCCCGCCGGGCTTCGGATCGCGCCATGCGTCAGAGGATGAAGCGGCTGAGATCCTCGTCCTGCACCAGCTGGCCGAGGTGCGCATCGACGTAGGCCGCGTCGATGAGCAGCGTCTGGCCGTCGCGGTCCGCGGCTTCGAACGAGACATCCTCCAGCAGCCGTTCGAGCACGGTGTGCAGCCGGCGCGCGCCGATGTTCTCGGTGCGCTCGTTGACGCTGTGGGCAATCTCGGCGAGGCGCTGCACGGCGTCGGGCGCGAAGGTGACGCCGAAGCCCTCGGTCGCGAGCAGGGCCTTGTACTGCTCGGTCAGCGAGGCGTGCGGCTCGGTCAGGATGCGCACGAAGTCCTGCGCGCTCAGGGCATCGAGTTCGACGCGGATCGGCAGGCGGCCCTGCAGCTCCGGCACCAGATCCGAGGGCTTGGCCAGATGGAAGGCGCCCGAGGCGATGAACAGGATGTGGTCGGTCTTCACGGCGCCGTACTTGGTCGACACCGTGCAGCCTTCGACCAGCGGCAGCAGGTCACGCTGCACGCCTTCGCGCGACACGTCGGCGCCGCTGTATTCGCCGCGCCGGCAGACCTTGTCGATCTCGTCGATGAACACGATGCCGTTCTGCTCTACGGCCTCCAGCGCCTGATGCTTGAGATCATCGGGGTTGACGAGCCGCGCGGCTTCTTCTTCCTGCAGCAGCTTCAGCGCCTCGCGGATGCGCAGCTTGCGCGCGCGCGTGCGGTTCTGCGCGAGGTTCTGGAACAGGCTCTGCAGCTGGTTCGTCATTTCCTCCATGCCGGGCGGCGCCATGATCTCGACGCCGGGGGCGCTGGCGGCGAGCTCGATCTCGATCTCGCGCTCGTCGAGTTCGCCGCGCAGGAGCTTCTCGCGCATCTTCTGGCGCGTGGCGGTGTTCTCGGACGGCGGCGGCTCGGCCGGTTCGTTGCTGAAGAAGCCGCCGGTCGCCGCCGGGCGCGGGCGCGGCAGCAGCGCGTCGAGCACGCGCTCGATGGCGTTCTCCTCGGCGCGCACGCGCACCTTGCGCGTCGCATCCTCGCGCGCGAGCTTCATCGCCGCATCGACGAGATCGCGGATGATGGTTTCCACGTCGCGCCCGACGTAGCCGACCTCGGTGAACTTGGTGGCCTCGACCTTGATGAACGGGGCACGCGCAAGGGCGGCGAGGCGGCGGGCGATCTCGGTCTTGCCGACACCGGTCGGGCCGATCATCAGGATGTTCTTCGGCGTGATCTCGGCGCGCAGCGGACCGGTGATCTGCATGCGCCGCCAGCGGTTGCGCAGCGCGATCGCGACGGCACGCTTGGCGGCCGCCTGGCCGACGATGTGGCGGTCCAGTTCCTGGACGATTTCTCGGGGCGTCATTTCGGTCATGTCGGGGATCCGGGCCGGCTCACAGCTCTTCGATCGTCAGGTGCGGGTTCGTGTAGATGCAGATCTCGGCGGCGATGTTCAGCGCCGCCTCGACGACGCCGCGCGCATCGAGTTCCGAGTGCGCGAGCAGCGCCCGCGCCGCCGCCTGCGCGAAGGCCCCGCCGGAACCGATCGCCGCCAGATCGTGCTCGGGATCGATGACATCACCGTTGCCGGAAATCACCAGCATCGCGCTGGCATCGGCGACGATCATCAGCGCTTCCAGCCGGCGCAGCATGCGATCGGTACGCCAGTCCTTGGCGAGTTCGACGGCGGCCCGCGTCAGGTTGCCGCCGTGCTTTTCGAGCTTGCCCTCGAAGCGTTCGAACAGCGTGAAGGCATCGGCCGTACCGCCGGCGAAACCGGCCACCACCTTGCCCTGATAGAGCCGGCGCACCTTGCGGGCGTTGCCCTTCATGACCGTGTTGCCGAGCGTGACCTGACCGTCACCGCCGATGGCGATGCGGCCGTTGCGGCGCACCGCGAGGATCGTGGTGCCGCGAAACTGTTCCATCGAAGTGGCCTCCGGAGCTGCCCTGATGACGAAGCGGCTGCCGCGCGGGTGAGGCGGCAGCACACGAACCGTCGAAATGCGGCGCTGCGGCAGCGGTTTCAAGAGCGCCCGGAAAGCCGTGCATAAAAAAGCCCCGGTACAGGGGGAGGGTCCGGGGCTCCAAGACGACCCGGCAGGGGGGGCCGGGTCCGCCCGACCAGGGAGGGGATCGGGCAAGCGAAGAACATCCGCTCGATGACGATGGACGCCTGCAGGCCCGGAAAAGTTCAGCCCGGCTGCGAGCGCCGGTCGGTGACAGATTGTGTCGCAGGTCTGGCCCGTTCGATCAGGCCGCCGCCGGCGCGCTTGGCGCGGTACATCGCCGCGTCGGCGGCGGCGATCAGCGCCTCGGGCGTGGCCGCGTGCTCCGGGCAGCTGGCGATGCCGATGCTGACGCCGAGCGGCAACTCGTACGGACCGATGCGCACCGGGCCGTGCAGCGCCGCGCTGATCTTCGCGGCCACGGTCATCGCGTCATCGGCGACCTGCAGGTCGGGCAGGATCACGAGGAACTCGTCGCCGCCATAGCGCGCGACCGTGTCCGCGGCCCGCACCTGCGCCTGCAGCACGCGCGCGACGTGGATCAGCACCAGATCGCCGGTCGCATGACCGTAGTGGTCGTTGATCGGCTTGAAGCCGTCGAGATCGATGAACAGCACCGCGCAGCGGCGGCGCGCGCGCAGGCTGCGCAGCAGCGCCGATTCGAGCCGGTCGAGCGCCAGCAGCCGGTTCGGCACGCTGGTCAGCGGGTCCTGGAAGGCCATCCGCCGCAGCTGCGCCTGGCGCTCCTGTTCGGCGGTCACATCGGCGATGGTCAGCAGCGTCAGCGGCCGGCCGTGCAGGCTGATGTCGACCTCGGTGCACTGCGCCGCGAAGCGTGCGCCGTCGGGGCGCAGGCCGAGCAGCGCGTCGCGCTCCTGCTCATGGCTCAGCAGCTCGCCGACCGGGCGGCCGGTCAGTCGCCCGACCTCGACGCCGAACAGCCGCCCGAGCGCGGCATTGGCCATGACGATGCGCCGCTCGCCGTCGAGCACCGCAACGCCATCCTGCAGATGGTCGATCAGCTCGGCCAGCGCCTGGCCGGCCTGCGCCGCGGCCCGCAGCTGCTGGCGGAACAGCGAGACGATCAGCGCGAAGTTCAGCAGCGCCAGCCCGACGACCACGGCCTGCAGCAGGCGCAGCCGCACCGTGCTCGCATTCGACTGCGCCTGCATGACGCCGGTCAGGCGGTTCATGCGCACGAGCAGCATCTCGGTATCGCGCACGGCGGCGCGCTGCGCCGGCTCCAGTGCCCCTGGCGCACCGGCGAGCGCCGCCTCGATCTGCGCGGCCAGCGGCTGCCAAAGCGCCCGGGCCTCGCCGACCAGCGCGCGCGCATCGCTGCCCTCCAGCGCCCGGAACGGCTGTTCGACGCCATCGCCATCGCGCACGTGGCCGCCGGCTTCGAAGGCCGCGAGCGTCTCGCCGAACAGCTCCTTGGCGGCGCGCAGGTCGCGACGGGCCTGGGTGGCATCCTCGGGCCGGCCGAGCAGCAGCAGCGATTTGGCGATGCGCTGCGTCAGCATGCGCTGGCGGCCGGCGACGTTGATGGCCAGGGCATCGTGCTCGACCTGCCAGGTGATCCAGAAGTTGACCGCAAGCACCAGCAGGTCGAACAGCACGAACAGCGTGATGGCGGCGAGCAGGCGCGGCGAGCGTTCGGGCGCGGCGGTCGGTGCGCTCAGCATGGTCGATCGTCACTCCGGATGACGCGGGGACAACCGGCATCGGCTGCCGGTGCTGGCAGTGTGGCTGCTTCTATATGAATCCACTGTAACGATAATCGTGCTGCACCGCAGCATACGCTTTGGTCAGGGACTCGGTCAGGGACTCGCCGGGGTGGCGGGGCTGCGGCGGATTGGTCATGCTCCCGCCATCGACCCTGCGAAATACGTGGAATTCCAGATGCCGGAACTTGCACGTCTGCCCGGACGCCTGCTGATCGTCGGCTTCGGCAGCATAGGCCAGGGCGTCCTGCCGCTGATCCTGCGCCACCTCGGCGTGCGTGCGGCCGACATCCGCATCGTCAGCGCCACCGACGACGGCCGCGCCCAGGCCGAGGCCGCCGGTGCCGGCTTCTGCCGCTGCGAACTGAACCCCGACAACCTGCGCAGCGTCCTCGAACCGCTGCTGGCAGCGGGCGACTTCCTGCTGAACCTGTCGGTGGCCGTATCGTCGCTGGCGCTGGTGCGACTCTGCCGCGCACGCGGCGCGCTGTATCTCGACACCTGCATCGAACCCTGGGCCGGCGGCTACGCCGACCCGACCCTGAACCCGGCCCAGCGCAGCAACTACGCGCTGCGCGAGGCGGCCCTGGCGCTGCGCGCCGAGACCGGTCCCGGTCCGACCGCGGTGCTGACGCACGGCGCCAATCCGGGGCTGGTCAGTCATTTCACCAAGCACGCGCTGCTCGATCTGGCCCGCGATACCGGCCGGCCGGCCGCACCGCCGGTCTCGCGCGCCGACTGGGCGCGGCTCGCGCAGCGCCTCGGCGTGCGCGTGATCCACATCGCCGAACGCGACACACAGCAGCCGACGACCCCGAAACGCCCCGGCGAGTTCGTCAACACCTGGTCGATCGACGGTTTTGCCGGCGAGGGCCTGCAGCCGGCCGAACTCGGCTGGGGCAGCCACGAGCGCCGGCTGCCGCCCGACGGCCACCGGCACGCGCGCGGCTGCGATGCGGCGATCTGGCTGGCGCGACCCGGGGCGAGCGTGCGCGTGCGCAGCTGGACGCCGCTCGCCGGCCCGTATCACGGCTACCTGATCACGCACGGCGAATCGATCTCGCTCGCCGATGCGCTGACCGTGCGCGGCCCCGGCGGCAGCGTCAGCTACCGGCCGACCGTGCATTACGCCTATCACCCCTGCGATGCCGCGCTGCTGTCGCTGCACGAGCTTGCCGGCAGCAACTGGCGGCTGCAGCCGGCGCAGCGGCTGATCGTCGACGAGATCACCGGCGGGCGCGACGAACTCGGCGTGCTGCTGCTCGGCCACGAGCGCATCGCCTACTGGTACGGCTCGCGGCTCGACGTGAGCGCAGCGCGCGCCGCCGCACCGCACAACAGCGCCACCAGCCTGCAGGTCACGGCCGGCGTGCTGGCCGGCATGGTGTGGGCGATCGAAAACCCCCGGCGCGGCATCGTCGAGCCCGAGGACATGGATCACGCCCGCGTGCTGGAGCTCGCCGCGCCGTATCTGGGCGAGCTGGTCGGGGTCTACGCCGACTGGACGCCGCTCGCCGGGCGCGGCGAGCTGTTCCCGGAAGCCACGATCGACGACGATCCCTGGCAGTTCGCCAACTTCCGCGTCGACTGACCCCTGCCCGCCTCAGGCGCGGCTCGCGCGCCACGCGGCATGGCGCAGGCGCATGTCGGCCAGCACTTCGAGATCGATCAGGCCGTCGTCGCGGATGCGCTCGTCGTAGTTCTCCCAGCCCATGAAATCATGCAGCGCGCGCAGCGTGCCGGCATCGCAGTCACCGGCGGCGTAGCCGGCGAGGAAGCCGCGCTCGTGCAGGATCGCCTGCACCTCGGCGGCGAGTTCACCGGCGAGCGGCACGAGCTGCCCGGGGTCGCTGCGCAGGTAGGTGAGCCGGTAGATCGCGTACAGGCGCTCAAGCTCGGCGATCGGCGTCGGGTGGTCACAGACCGACAGCTCGCACCAGCGATCGTCATGGCCGCCGTAGCCGCCCCCGGCACGCACGACCTTGACGGCTGCCGACTGCTGGCCGCGGCGGTCGCCGCCGGCCGCCTGCCCGGCGGCGAGCGCGGCGATCAGGCGCAGCGGCAGCGGCTCGCCGGCCCCGGCCTGGTAGCGCTCCAGCATCGCATCGAGCACGCCGGCCCCGGCGAGCACGTTGCCCTGCACCGCGACGTGCGCGGCGTGGCGGCTGCCGGCCCAGTCGAAGCAGCGCGCGCCGGTGAAGCTCGCGGCACGCCCCTGCACATCGACGATGCCGAGCTGGCGGAATTCGCGCTCGGCATCGTTGCCGGTCAGGATCTCGACCGCCTGCTGCGGACTCGCACCGTGACCGAGCAGCGCCAGCCCGCGCGGCCCGAAGCTGGTGTTGCAGTAGCACTGCGTCGCGATCGCGCCGACACCGGCCTGCGCGTACGGGATCGACACGCCGACGTTCGGGAACTTCGACTGCACGGCGACGCCGAGGTCGCCGGTCTCGGGATCGTGGGCGACGATCGAGAAGGTCATGGGCAGGCACTCCGCAGGGGCATCGGGCGGCACGGCGCCGCCTTGCGCAGCGTAGTGCGGCCTCAGCGCGCCGGCGCGCCGCGCAGCGCCGCGGCCTGGCGCACGAGCTGCACGAACTCGGCCCGCCGACCCTCGCCATCCTCGCCGCGCGCGCCCTGCGCCAGGGTTTCGATCGCGTCGATGCCGTAGCCGCGCAGCTCCGTGTCCTGGCGCAGCCACTGTCCGAAGGCGGCGACCGCGACCGCGAAGCGCGTGTCGGCATCGGCGGCGGCGATGCCGGCGAAGGCGTCGGCCGCACGCACCGGCTGCGCGAGGGCTTCGCTGCGCGCCGCGCCCGGCTGCTTCCAGCGCAGCTTCACCCAGGCGAGCTCGCCGGGATGGCGGTTCGGCGCCGTCGCCGCCGCTGCCTCGTAGCGCCCGGGCTCGATGCGCGCCCGGGCGCCGGCCGGCGTGATCTCGTAGAGCGCCGTGACCGTGTGGCCGACGCCGAGGTCACCGGCATCGACGGCATCGTTCGTGAAGTCGGCCCGCGCCAGGGCGCGCGTCTCGTAGCCGAGCAGCCGGTATTCGCTGACCTCGGCCGGGTTGAACTCGACCTGCACCTTGGCATCGTCGGCAACCGGAATCATCGTCGCCGCGAGCTGCTCGACCAGCACGCGCCGGCCTTCCTGGACGCTGTCGAGATAGGCGGCATTGCCGTTGCCGGCCTGCGCCAGCGCCTGCGCCGTGCCGTCATGCAGGTTGTCGAGACCGACGGTCAGCACCGACAGGTACACGCCCGCCTTGCGCTGCTCGCTCACGTACTGCGCGAGCCCGGCCGGATCGGACAGGCCGACGTTGAAGTCGCCGTCGGTGCCGAGGATCACGCGGTTGACCGCCTGCCGGTCGAAGTGCTCGCGCGCCAGCCGGTAGGCCTGCTCCAGCCCGGCCGCCCCGGCCGTGCTGCCGCCGGCGGCGAGACCATCGAGCGCGGCGAGGATCTTCGTGCGCTCGCGTCCGGAGGTCGGCTCCAGCACCGTGCGCACGCCTCCGGCGTAGCTGACGATCGCGACGCGGTCCTCGGGCCGCAGCCGCTCGACCAGCAGGCCGAGCGACTTCTGCAGCAGCCCGAGGCGGTCGGGCGCGTCCATCGAGCCGGACACGTCGATCAGGAACACCAGATTCGCCGGCGGCCGCTCGTGCGTGGCCGGCGCCCAGCCCCGGATGCCGATGCGCAGCAGGCGCGTGTCCGGGTTCCACGGCGTCGGCAGCAGCGCCGTCGACACCTGCAGCGGCCGGCTGCGGGCCTCGGGCGCCGGCCACGCGTACGGGAAGTAGTTGACCATCTCCTCGATGCGCACCGCATCGACCGGCGGCAGCCGGCCGTCGTTGAGCAGCCGGCGCACCAGCGCATACGAGGCCGTGTCGACATCGAGGCTGAAGGTCGAGACCGGCTGTTCGGCCGTGCGCATGACCGGGCTCTTGCCGGCCTGCGGGAACTGCGCGGCCGGCAGCGCCGCCGGTGCACCGCGCGGTTCGGCGGCCTTCGCCAGCAGCGCCCCCGACATCCCGCCCGCCAGTGCGCCCGTCACCTTCGGCGGCGGCAGGCCGGCGACCGGTGCGCCGGCGTACGGACCGCCGCCGCCCCCGCAGGCCGAGACAAGGGTGGCGGTCAGGCCGATCAGCACAAGACCGGCGGCGCGCAGGCGCGGGACGGCAGACATGGAACGACTCCCGGATGGAGGTTGCGGAAGAAGGGTGCGCAGGCAGCTTGCAGAAGAGGGCGATGCGGGCGGGGGCCTGCAGTGTGGTCGGCCGGCGCGACGCACGCACAAAAAAACGCCGCCCGGAGTCTGGGGGCGGCGTCGCAGAGAACCGGCAGCGCTCAGCGGGTATTCAGTCCCAGTCGCGCCAGTGCCGGTGATGGCGATGGTGGTGCCGGGCCCACGGCGGCGGGCCGCGGCGATAGCCGCGATCCTCGACGTAGACGCGGCGCTCGACGACGTAGCGCGGCGGCGGCGCGTAATAGCGCGGCGGCGGCGGGGCGTAGTACGGACGCTCGACGACATACGGACGTTCGTAGACCGGCCCGTTGTAGACGCGCCGGTAACGGTAATCGCGATCACCCTGCGTCGTGGCCGCCGCGCCGAGCGCCGCGCCGAGCGCGCCGCCGACGATCGCGCCGTCGCGACCGCTGATCTCGTGGCCGACCACCGCACCGAGCGCACCACCGACGCCACCGCCGATCAGCGCATCGCCGCTGCCGGCCTGCGCCGGCGCGCTCAGCGGCAGCGCCAGCGTCGCCGCCAGCAGGCAGGCCATGAGTTTGTTGTTCATGATTTTTGACTCCTCTGGAGGAGACGAATTGCGGCAGTACCGCTGCCGACGGCTGTCACGTCAGGAGGGGTGCGCGAGCCGCGGCCGGATCGGGGACGGGGCCGTTCTTAAACCCGGACCGCGACTCGCGCCTCCCTTGGCATCAGCCAAAGCAATCGCAGTGCCAACACCGAAATTTCCAGAAAAAACCGGGCCATGCGGCCTGGACATCGCGGAATTCACGGGGAGATTCGTCGCCTTTCGACGACGAGCGGACCGGATGCGGAAAAGATCAGATATCCGTCAGGGACTTGCATTGTCGCCTTGCAGCGACGATCCGCGATTTGACTGTTGCGGGCGGCCAACGCGGCAGGGAGGCGCGGTCAGACCGGATTTCAAAATAACTGCATGGTCGCAAGCCCGCAATCGAATGCTCCGCGCCGCAGAGGGCCGGGATGCGCGGCAGGAACGCGCGTTGCGGCACTGCGGTATTCCCACACGATAGCCATGTATTTAGTTACTATCCGGTACTTTGGATCGCCCCCATTCCGGATGCCGCACATGCCCA
Organism: Pseudomonadota bacterium; assembly: GCA_018240295.1. GTDB lineage: Bacteria > Pseudomonadota > Gammaproteobacteria > Competibacterales > Competibacteraceae > Plasticicumulans. Next base: position 4,600 of record JAFEGB010000028.1, on the reverse strand, counting down.
GCCCCGACGTGCTCGCTGCCGCCCTGCGCACCTGTCTGCCGGTGGCGTTCGGCTATGTGCCGCTCGGGATGGCGTTCGGCGTGCTGCTGGTGCAGAGCGGCCAGCCGGCCTGGCTGGCCCCGCTGATGGGGCTCTGCATCTACGCCGGGGCCGCGCAGTTCCTCGCGGTCGGCCTGCTCGCGGCCCGGGTGCCGCTCGCCGACATCGCACTCGCGACGCTGCTGCTGAACCTGCGTCATGCCTTCTATGGCCTGTCGATGATCGACCGGCTGCCGGTGCGCGGCTGGCGGCGCTGGTATGCGGTGTTCGCGCTGACCGACGAAACCTGGTCGCTGCTGACCGGCACACGCCCGCCACCGGCCTTCGCCACCCCGCCGGCCGCGCACGATTTCGTGTTCGCGGTCAGCGCGCTGAACCAGGGCTGGTGGCTGCTCGGCTGCACACTCGGCGGGCTCGGCGGACTCGCGCTCGGCGGGCTCGACACGCACGGGCTCGAGTTCACGCTGACCGCGCTGTTCGTCGTGCTGCTGGTCGAGCAGTGGCACGCGGTGCGCGAGCCGTGGCCGTTCCTGCTCGCCGCGTCCGCCGGTGCCGTCAGCTTCGCGTTCGCACCGCCTGCGCAGTTCCTGCTGGTGGCGCTGGCCCTGACGCTGGCCGGGCTGCTGGCCGTGCAGCGGGCACGACCGGCATGAGCTACGTGCTCGCGGCCGTGGCGCTGATGGCGCTCGCGACCTTCGCGACCCGGGCCGCGCCGTTCCTGCTGTTCGCCGGTGCCGGCGAGCGGCCGTGGCTGCGCTTCCTCGCACGTTATCTGCCGCCGGCGGTCATGACCGTTCTGGTGCTGTATTGCCTCAGGGATACGTTCACGAGCGGGGCTCCGGGGCCGTTGCCCGCGCTCGCGGGCGTCGTCGTAACCGTGGCCGTCCATCTCGCCCGGCGCAATGCGCTGCTCAGCATCGCGGCCGGGACGGCCCTCCACATGTTGCTGCTGCGATGATCGACACGAGTCTGTCCGGCCCCGGCACGCGGGCGCATCCCAGCCGGGATCTGCTGCGCCACTGGTTCGACCCGCTGACGCTGGTGCGCGGCGAGGCCCTGCTGCGCACCGGCGGCGTGCTGGAGCTGCGCCCCGGCACCGACGGCAGCGTGCACGGCGTCGTGCGCGGCAGCCACCGCCCGCGCTACGAGACGCGCGTGCGCCTGATCCAGAACACCCGCGGCCTGCAGCTCGAAACCGAGTGCTCGTGTCCGGTCGGCGTCGACTGCAAGCACGCCGCCGCGCTGCTGCTGCGCCTGCTGGCCCTCGGCAGCGGCAGCGACCGCCCGGCCTGCGTACCGCCGCTCGCACCGGTGACGCCGGCCCCGGCGAGCGGTCCCTCGCCGGCGCTGTCCGCCTGGCTCGAACGCGTCGGCCACGCCGCGCTGCCGAAGCCGGCCGGCGATGCCGCCGAACGCCTGCTGTACCTGCTGCAGCCGCAGGGCGATGCCCCCGACGCCTGCGCGCTGCGCGTGGTCTCGGCGCGCGCGCTCAAAAAGGGCGGATACGGCAAGCCGCGCAATCTCGATCCGGGCTCGGTGCTGGTGCCCGGCATGTATCCCGGCCGCTTCGAGGATGCCGACCGCGCGCTGCTGCACGAACTGGCGCTGGCGCGCGACCCGTACGCCCGCACGCTCGGCCTCGCCGGCGAGCGCGGCGCGGCGTTGCTCGCGCGCGTGCTCGCGAGCGGGCGCTGCCACTGGCTCGACGAGAACGGCCCGCTGCTCGCCGAAGCCCCGGCCCGCCCGGCCACCGTGCAGTGGCAGACCGATCCCGGCGGCGGCACCCGGCTCGCCTTCGTCGCCGGCCCGCCGGCCGATGCGGTGCTGCCGCTGTCGCCGCCGTGGTACGTCGATGCGCAGGCCGGCTGCTGCGGGCCGCTCAGCACCACGCTGCCGCCGGCGCTGGCCGGGGCGCTGGCCTCGGCACCGGTGCTCGAAGCCGAGGACATCGACCCGCTCAACGACTGGCTGGAGCGCCACCTGCCCGGCGTCGCGCTGCCGCGCCCGCCCCGGCTGCAGGTCGCGACCGAGGCCGACTTCCGTCCGCAGCCGCGCCTGCGCCTGTACAGCCGCGAACTCGGCGCCGCGCCGGCCGCCGGCATCGGCCGCGGCACGCGCAGCGGCACCGGCCTCGTCGATGGCGTGCATCTGGACTTCGGCTACGGCGATGCCCACTGGCTGGACTGGCACGACGACACGCCGGTGATCAGCCGCCTGCGTGCCGATCGCGTGGTCGAGCGCATCGCCCGGCGGCGCGACCTCGAACGCGCCGCGATCGAGCGCCTGTACGACGCCGACCTGATCGCGCTGCGCAATCTGAGCTGGGCCGCCGAGCGCCTGCCGCGCAGCTGCAGGCACGATTTCGGCTTCCATGACCCGGACCGCTGGGCCGATTTCGTGCTCGGCGAACTGCCGCGGCTGCGCGCCGAGGGCTGGCGCATCGAGATCGAGCCGGGCTTCCGCTACGACCTCGCCGAGCCCGGCGAATGGTTCGCCGAACTCGACGAGAGCGGCGGCGAGGACTGGTTCGGACTGGCCCTCGGCGTCGAGCTCGACGGCGAGCGCGTCAACCTGCTGCCCTGTCTGGTCGAGCTGCTCGCGCGCCTGCCCGGCGGCGACGCGCGCAGCTGGCTCGCGCAGCTCGGCGACGAGCGCCGGGTCATGGTGCCGCTGCCCGACGGCCGGCTGCTGCCGGTGCCGGCGGCGCGCATCCGCAAGATCCTCGCGGTGCTGGTCGAGCTCTACGACGGCGAGGGCCTGAACCTGCGCGGCAAGCTGTCGCTCGCGCGCAGCCAGGCAACACGGCTTGCCGAGCTCGAAGCCGCACTCGGCGACCGCACGCTCACCTGGCACGGCGGCGAACGCCTGCGCACGCTGCTCACCGAACTGCGGCGCGGTCCGCAGCCGGTCGCGGTGCCGGAGGGCTTTCACGCCCAGCTGCGCCCGTACCAGCAGCAGGGCCTGGAATGGCTGCAGTTCCTGCGCGTCACGCAGCTCGCCGGCGTGCTCGCCGATGACATGGGCCTCGGCAAGACCGTGCAGACGCTCGCGCACATCGCCTGCGAGCACGCCGCCGGCCGCCTCGACCGGCCGGTGCTGATCGTCGCGCCGACCAGCCTGCTGCCGAACTGGCGCGACGAAGCCGCACGCTTCGCGCCGCGCCTGCGCGTGCTGGCGCTGCGCGGCCCCGACCGCGCCCGCGATTTCGCACGCATCCCCGAGCACGATCTGGTGCTGACCACCTACGCGCTGCTGCCGCGCGACCGCGAGGCGCTCGCCCGGCACACGTATCACCTGCTGATCCTCGACGAGGCGCAGGCGATCAAGAACCCGACCGCGCAGGCCGGCATCGTCGCCCGCGCCCTGCGCGCCCGGCACCGCCTGTGCCTGACCGGCACGCCGATGGAAAATCACCTCGGCGAGCTCTGGAGCCTGTTCGACTTCCTGCTGCCCGGTCTGCTCGGCGATGCCCGCCAGTTCCAGCGCAGCTTCCGCAAGCCGATCGAAAAGGACGGCGACCGCGAGCGCCGCGAACGCCTCGCCGCACGCGTCGCGCCGTTTTTGCTGCGCCGGACCAAGGAACAGGTCGCCGCCGACCTGCCGCCGAAGACCGAGATCGTGCGCACGATCGAAATCGCCGGCCCGCAGCGCGACCTCTACGAGGCGATCCGCCTGTCGATGCAGGAGCGCGTGCGCGCCGAGATCGCCGCCAAGGGCCTCGCGCGCAGCCACATCGTCATCCTCGACGCGCTGCTCAAGCTGCGGCAGGTCTGCTGCGACCCGCGGCTGGTCAAGCTCGGCAGCGCACGCGCGGTCAATGGCTCGGCCAAGCTCGAACTGCTGACCGAGATGCTGCCGGAACTCGTCGACGAGGGCCGGCGCGTGCTGGTGTTCTCGCAGTTCACGCAGATGCTGGCGCTGATCGAGAAGGAACTCACCAGGCTCGGCATCGCCTACGTGCTGCTGACCGGCACCACCGAGGACCGCGCCACGCCGGTACGCCGCTTCCAGGCCGGCGAAGTGCCGGTATTCCTGATCAGCCTGAAGGCCGGCGGCACCGGCCTGAACCTGACCGCCGCCGACACCGTGATCCACTACGACCCGTGGTGGAACCCGGCCGCCGAGGATCAGGCTTCGGACCGTGCGCACCGCATCGGTCAGGAGAAGCCGGTGTTCGTCTACAAGCTCTACACCGAGGGCACGGTCGAGGAAAAAATCCGCGACCTGCAGGTCAGGAAACGCGCGCTGGTCGAGAGCATCCTGACCGAACGCGACAGCGCCCCGCAGCTCGCCGAGGACGATCTCGACGCGCTGTTCGCGCCGCTCTGAACGCCCCGAAGCGCACCGGCCGGTGAGGCTGCCGGAGGAAACCCGGCAGCCATTCACATCCGTCAGAGGGCAGAGTCTTGCGGTCTGCACCTTTGTTCGTTGAATTCGTGATGGCATTGCCGGTACGGGGAGCTTTGAACAGGGATGCCATCAGATGGCAAGACACGGCCCTTTGTATTCACATTGTACTCATGGAAGAGTTCAAGGCACTGATATACAAAGGGCCGTTTGG
>JAFEGB010000289.1 GCA_018240295.1 Pseudomonadota bacterium | reverse complement strand
CTGCGCCTGGGCCTCGGCATCGGCATCACGCTGTTTCCGAAGTACGAGAACGACGAGGCCGGCGAGGTCCTGCGCCGGGCGCAGACCGCACGTCACCGCGCCGGCGATCCCGAGACCGGCGGCCAGTCGATCGTGTTCTTCGACGAGCGCATGGGAGAGAGCGTCGAGCATCGCTTCCGGCTCGAACAGGAACTGCATCATGCGATCAATGCCGGCGAGTTGCGTGTGTACCTGCAGTCGCAGGTCGATCAAGACGGCCGCATCACCGGCGCCGAGGCGCTGCTGCGCTGGCAGCACCCGCAGCGCGGGCTGGTGCCGCCGGGCGAGTTCATCCCGATCGCCGAGTGCACGGAGCTGATCGTGCAGCTCGACCGCTGGGTGCTCGGCGAGGTCGTCGCGCTGCTTGCCCGCAGCGCCGGCTGCCGGCCGGCACCGACGCTGTCGGTCAACGTCAGCCCGCGCATGTTCGCAAGTCCCGGCTTCGTCGACGAACTGCGCACGCTGCTCGCTCCGCACCCGGACAGCGCCCGGCGGCTGGTCATCGAGCTGACCGAAGGCGTGCTGGTGCATGATCCCGAAGTCGTCGCCGAGCGCATGGCCGCGCTCGGGGCGCTCGGCGTGCGCTTCTCGATCGATGATTTCGGCACCGGCTATTCGAGCCTCACCTACCTGAAGCGCCTGCCGCTGCACGAGCTGAAGATCGACCGCAGCTTCATCCTCGAAGCACCGCACGACGCCGACGATGCGGCGCTGGTCGGGCTGATCGTGTCGGTGGCCGGCCACCTGCGTCTGGAGGTGGTCGCCGAGGGCGTCGAGACCGCCGTGCACGCCGACTGGCTGCGCAGTCATCCCGGCGTGCGCCGGCAGGGCTATCTGTACGGCCGCCCGGTGCCGGCCGGCGACTGGTTCGGCGACTACGCGAGCGGCTGCGACGCCTGAGAGACCCTGAGAGCCAGGGTGCCGGGCAGCAAAAAGGCCGGGGGAACCCGGCCTTTTTTTGAAGCAGGACGTTCGGTCGGCGGACGACTTACTTGTACATGCTCTTCTTGAACATGCGGCTCAGCTTCTCGTTGGTGTCCATCGCGATCGACTTGGCCTCGTTGGCGGTCGCCAGCGCCTGGTTGGCGGTGGCCTTGGCCGACTGGGCCTCGGCGCGCACGGCTTCGAGGTCGCTGGTGCTGGCGCAGCCGACAGCGAGGACGGACAGGCCGGCGAGGGCGGACAGCTTGATCAGGTTCTTCATGTTCGGCTCCTAAACAGTCAGGCAAAAAAACAACGCGGACAGACATGCCCGCAACAAAGCCCCGCTAGTGTATCGCTCCGGTTTGCCTTGCCAAGCCGGCGATCCGCGCCGGCGACAAATAATGTTGCACCGCGCAAGCGTCGCCGGCCGCACGGCCGTTCACGCGCCGTCCTTCTGCTGCGCCGATTCCTCGGCCAGCCGCGCGGCGTGACGCTTGGTCAGGCGCAGGAACAGCGGCGTCAGGCCGGCATCCTCGTACATCGGATCGCCCTGTTCGTCCTCGGCGATCACCCGCGAACCCTGCACGTACGGGAACGCCGCCTCGACCTGATCGAGCGCGGCCGACAGCAGTTCGGTGATGAGTTCGGCACGGCTCTTCAGCGGATACATCTCGGCGAGCGCCGCCAGCCGCGCGGCATCGTGCAGCGGCAGCTGCACGCAGCAGGATTCGACCGTCAGCGTGCGGACACCGGCGCGCTCCCATTCGCGGATCAGATTCCGGATGTGCATGGCATACCTCGGGCGGGAAGGGTCGGCGTCAGTATGGTCGTGGTACGGCGCCGCTGCATCCGGTGACGGCAGCAGCAGGGATGTCACGATTTTGACGCACCACTGTCACCCGGGCCGGAATACCGATCGGCAGTCGCCTTATTGACAAATCCAGAGCCTGTGCCAGTTTTCGACCGGGCGCACGACCTTAAAATACCGTAATGAACAAACGGTAATATTTGGCGCGTCAATTGCTTGATGGGGATTGTGGTCAGGACCTGTGGCGTAAGGCTGCAGGTCCGGTCCGCAAGGCGCTCAAACCCGGCTACAGACCAGGCCCGCCGCTCAGGAGAAAACGCTCAATGTTACCGCTGTGGTTCGACATGAATGCCCGCGTCTGGCTGCATGCCCAGCATGTGCTGCTCGACAACGTGGTGGCGATGATGCGGCTGGTGTCCGGTGCGCGATGTCCGGCGCCGGTGCGCCTCGCCGATCGTTGCGACGGCTGCGGTGGTGCCCTGCAATGGCGTGGCCCGCAGGCGGCGCCGTACCAGCGCTGTCCGGCCTGCGGCCTGATCCGCTTCCATGCGCCGCTGCCGCAGCTTCCGGCCGGTAGCGCTATCAGCGGCGAGACGCATCGCGTCCTGTCCTTCCGGCCCCGACGCGGCGCCTGAGCCGCAGCCGGCCGAAAATCAGCGTGGTTCGATCGAGACCACGCTGCGCAGCGAATTGGCGATGAAGCAGTTGCCGTGTGCGCGCGCGTGCAGCGCATCGAGCGCGGAGGCGTCCTGCTCGTGGCCGGGCGCGAAGCGCACGCGCGGACGCAGCGTCACGCGCGTGACCATCATGCGGCCGTCGGCATTGCGGCCGGTCTCGGCGCTGGCCTCGTCCTCGTAGGCATCGACGACGATGCGCTTCAGGGCGGCGATGGTCAGGAAGGTCAGCATGTGACAGCTCGCCAGCGCACCGACCAGCCCCTGCTCGGGATCGACCGCGCTGGCATCGCCGCCGTATTCCGGCGCCGTCGAGGCGCGCACCTGTTCGCCGCCGTCGTAGACGATGGTGTGGGTGCGCTCGAAGGTCTTCGCATCGAAGTCGGCCGTCGCACGCTGCCAGCGCACGACGGCCCGGTGGGCGTCGGTCATCGGGAGGCTTCCGTATCGATTACTTGGGGAAGACTTCAGCAGACCGGCGGCACGCTGGCGCCGGCGCGGGCCAGGCGGTCATGCAGCGGGCTGCTGCGCGGGAAGTGCGCGCGCAGGAATTCCATCTGGTCGGCGAGGATGCGCCGGCCCTGCAGATAGACGTATTCGGCGTGCGTCGGCGCGAACGGCACGGCGAGCAGCGGCATGTGCGCCTGCTCGGGCGTGCGCCCGCCCTTCAGGTGATTGCAGCGCCGGCAGGCGGTGACGACGTTGCTCCAGCGATCACGCCCGCCCTGCACCAGCGGCGTCACGTGGTCGCGCGACAGTTCGCGCACCGGAAAGCTGTCGCCGCAGTACAGGCAGACGTTGAAGTCGCGCCGGAACAGCGCCGGGTTCGACAGCGGCGGCACGTAACCGGGGCGCAGGCGCAGGCTGGCGTAGCGCCCGCCGAAGGTCGCGAGCACGGCGTGGACCGGGATCAGGCTGCGCCGGCCGGTGACGGCGTTGCAGCCGCCGCGCAGCGTGTACAGCAGCGTGCCGGCCGTGAAGGCGACATGCCCGGCGCAGTGCAGGCGCACGGCTTCCTGGTAGTCGATCCACTCCAGCGGCATGCCGGAGATGTCGGTGCGCAGCACCGGCTGATCCAGACCGTACATCATCCCTCCCGTCGTGCAGACGTGGCCGCCCGTGTCGCGGCGGCGGATGAAGGCACGGTGACGGCGGCGATCTGCGGATGCGCACGCACGGCACCGTCCGGCCTTTTGGGCCAGCCGCCTAGATACACCAGTCGACGACGCAGGGGTAGTGCGGGCACGACTTTCGCAGTGCAAAAGCCATCGGATACCATATCCGGACCGATTGCAGACGTTTTAGAGCAAAGACTCTAGTCTGCCGCCCCTCCGGCACGCCCGGAGCGGGCCATCCGCCTTGAACCCCCGGCACTCGTCCGTCCCGCTCTGCGGGCCGGTGTGTTGCCGTCTGGAGAACGCTTACATGACCTTACGTCTGGTGGTCCCGAAAGAGACCTGGACGGGCGAGCGCCGCGTTGCGCTCGACCCCAGCGTCGCCGAGCGCTTCCAGCGCCTCGGCGCCGAAGTGCAGATCGAGCGCGGCGCCGGCTGCGGCTCGCATTTTGGCGATGCGCAATACGAAAAGGGCGCGAAGCTCGTCGACGACATCGTCGCGGCGCTGGCCGCGGCCGATGTCACCGTGCGCGTGCAGCCGCCGAGCCTCGAAGAGGTCGAGCAGCTGCGCGACGGCTCGGTGCTGATCGGCTTCCTCGCCCCGCACCGCAACGCCGAGGTCATCCGGCGCCTGCGCGACAAGAAGATCACGAGCTTCGCGTTCGAGCTGCTGCCGCGCATCTCGCGCGCGCAGTCGATGGATGCGCTGTCCTCGCAGGCGGCGATCGCCGGCTACAAGGTCGCGCTGATGGCCGCGAGCCTCGCGAGTTTCTTCTTCCCGATGCTGACCACGGCCGCCGGCACCATCCGTCCGGCCAAGGTCGTCGTCGTCGGTGCCGGCGTCGCCGGCCTGCAGGCGATCGCGACCTGCAAGCGCCTGGGCGCGATGGTCGAGGCCTACGACATCCGCGCCGCGGCCAAGGAGCAGGTCGAGTCGCTCGGTGCCAAGCTGATCGACACCGGCGTCGATGCCTCCGGTCAGGGCGGCTATGCCCGCGAGCTGACCAAGGAGGAAATCGCCCGCCAGGCCGAGGTGCTCGCGCGCCACATCGCCGCTGCCTCAGCGGTGATCACCACCGCCGCGATCCCGGGCCGTCCGGCGCCGAAGATCGTCACGAAGGCGATGGTCGAGGCGATGAAGCCCGGGGCCGTCATCGTCGATCTCGCCGCCGAAACCGGCGGCAACTGCGAGCTGACCGAGCCCGGCCAGACCATCGAGCACAACGACGTGACCATCCACGGTCCGCTGAACGTGCCGAGCCTGATCCCGGTGCACGCGAGCGAGACCTACGCGAAGAACGTCTTCAATTTCCTGTCCCCGTTCGTGAAGAACGGCGAGCTCGCGCTCGACTGGAACGACGAGGTCATCGCCAGGAGCTGCCTCACGCACGACGGCCAGATCCGTCACGAACCGACCCGCAAGCTGGTGGGGTGAGCGTCATGATCGAAGGTTTCGCCGCGCTGTACATCTTCATGCTCGCCGCCTTCACCGGCTACGAGATCATCGGCCGCGTGCCGGTCATCCTGCACACGCCGCTGATGTCAGGCTCGAACTTCGTGCACGGCATCGTCGTCGTCGGCGCGATGGTCGCGCTCGGCCACGCGCAGACCGGCTTGGAGCAGCTGCTCGGCTTCATCGGCGTCGTGCTCGCCGCCGGCAATGCGGTCGGCGGCTACGTGGTCACCGAGCGCATGCTCGAAATGTTCAAGTCGAGCAAGGAGTAAGCGAACGTGGCCGGACTCATCCAGATTGTCTACTTCGCGGCCGCGGCGCTGTTCATCCTCGGCCTCAAGCGCATGTCCTCGCCGAAGACGGCGCGCAGCGGCATCGTCTGGGCCGGTGCCGGCATGGCGCTCGCCACGCTGGTCACCTTCCTGTACCCGGGCCTGTCGAACTACCTGCTGATCCTGGTCGCGATCGGCGTCGGTTCCTATGCGGCCTGGGTCAGCGGCAAGAAGGTCGCGATGACCGACATGCCGCAGATGATCGCGATCTACAACGGCATGGGCGGCGGTGCCGCGGCCTGCATCGCCGCGGTCGAGCTGCTCAAGGGTGGCAGCCACGGTGCCGTGCATGCGCTGCTCGGCGTGCTCGGTGCGCTGATCGGCGCCGTGTCGTTCTCGGGCTCGGTGGTCGCGTGGGCCAAGCTCGACGGACGCATGAAGAAGGCGATCCGCTTCCCGAGGCAGAAGCTCGTCAACCTCGGCGTGTTCGTGCTGGCGCTGCTGTTCGGGCTGATCGTCATGGGCGCGAGCCAGCCCGGTGCGTTCAGCATCATCGCCTTCTTCCTGCTGGCGCTCGCCTTCGGCGCGATGATGGCGCTGCCGATCGGCGGTGCCGACATGCCGGTGGTCATCTCGCTGTTCAACGCCTTCACCGGTCTTGCGGTCGCGTTTGAAGGCTACGTGATGCAGAACGCGGCGATGATCATCGCCGGCACCGTCGTCGGTGCGGCCGGTTCGCTGCTGACGCAGCTGATGGCGAAGGCCATGAACCGCCCGATCAGCAACGTGCTGTTCTCGAACTTCGGCGGCGGCAGCGGTGCGACGGCCGAGGAAGAGGTCAAGGGCTCGATGAAGGCGAGCGAGCCGCAGGATGCGGCGGTGATGATGGCCTACGCGGCCAAGGTCATCATCGTGCCCGGCTACGGCATGGCGGTCGCGCAGGCCCAGCACAAGGTCTGGGAGCTCGCCGAGCTGCTCGAAGAGAACAGCGTCGAGGTCAAGTTCGCGATCCATCCGGTCGCCGGCCGCATGCCCGGCCACATGAACGTGCTGCTCGCCGAGGCCGGCGTGCCGTACGACAAGATCTTCGACCTCGACGAGATCAACAACGAGTTCGCGTCGACCGACGTGGTGCTGGTCATCGGCGCCAATGACGTCGTCAACCCGGTCGCCAAGTCCGATCCGAACAGCCCGATCTACGGCATGCCGGTGCTGAACGCCGACCAGGCTAGGAACGTGCTGGTGATCAAGCGCGGTCAGGGCGCAGGCTTCTCGGGCATCGAGAATCACCTGTTCTACCTCGACAACACGCGCATGGTGTACGGCGACGCGCAGAAGGTGCTCGCCGAGCTGATCGGCTTCGTCAAGACGCTCTGATCGCGGCGCGGCCCGCAGCCGGATTCGTCGTGCGCGACGGCCGGCCGCGGATGCCCTCCGCACGAGGCGGCGCTCCCTGCGGGGCGCCGCCTTTTTCCTGTGCGCGTCAGTCCGCCGGCCCGGGCGGCGGCACGCGCAGCCAGAAGGTCACCGGCCCGTCATTGACCAGCTCGACCTGCATGTCGGCACCGAAGCGCCCGCTCGCAACCGGGGCGTGCGCGGCTTCGGCGAGCCCGAGCAGATGCCGGAACAGCCGCTCGCCGTCGGCCGGTGCCGCCGCCGGCGTGAAGCTCGGGCGCGTGCCCTTCTGCGTATCGGCCGGCAGCGTGAACTGCGGCACCAGCAGCAGGCCGCCGCCGGTGTCGGCGAGGCTGCGGTTCATGCGTCCGTCGGCATCGGCGAAGACGCGGTAGCCGAGCAGGCGTTCGAGCAGGCGCGCGGCCTGCGCCTCGCCGTCGCCGCGCTCGACGCCGACCAGCACCAGCAGCCCGGCCGCGATCGCACCGACCGGCTCGCCGGCGACCGTCACCTGCGCGCGCGTGACGCGCTGCAGCAGCCCGATCACCGGTAGTGGTCGGCGAGCGCGTCGGTGGCGCGCACCAGTGCGTCGATGATGCCGGGCTCGGTCGCCGCGTGGCCGGCATCGGCGATGATGTCGAGCTGCGAGCCCGGCCAGGCGCGGTGCAGCGCCCAGGCGCCGTCGAGCGGGCAGATCACGTCGTAGCGGCCGTGGACGATGTAGCCGGGGATGCCGGCGAGGCGGCTGACATCGCGCACCAGCTGGTCGGGCGCGAGGAAGCTGTCGTGCATGAAGTAGTGGCACTCGATGCGCGCCAGCGACAGCGCCATGTGCGGATCGGCGAAGTGATCGACCGTGTGCGGACTCGGGCGCAGCGTCAGCGTCGTGCCCTCCCAGACCGACCAGGCCTTGGCGCAGCGCATGCGCTCGACCTCGTCATCGCCGGTCAGGCGCCGGTAGTAGGCCGAGACCAGATCGCCGCGCTCGGTCTCCGGGATCGGTGCCAGATAGTCCTCCCAGGCCTCCGGGAACAGTCGCCCGGCCCCGGACTGATAGAACCAGCGGATGTCCTGCGGCCGGCACAGGAAGATGCCGCGCAGCACCAGCCCGAGCACGCGCTCCGGGTGGGCCTCGGCGTAGGCGAGCGCCAGCGTCGAGCCCCAGGAGCCGCCGAACACCACCCAGCGCTCGATGCCGAGCGTCTTGCGCAGCAGTTCGATGTCGGCGATCAGCGCCGTCGTGGTGTTGTCGGTCAGCTCGGCGTGCGGCGTGCTCTGACCGGCGCCGCGCTGGTCGAACAGCACGATGCGATAGCGCAGCGGATCGAAAAACCGCCGGTGCACCGGCTGGCAGCCGGCCCCGGGGCCGCCGTGCAGGAACAGCACCGGCAGGCCGCCGGGCGTGCCGGTTTCCTCGACGTACAGCGTGTGCAGCGGGCTGACCGGCAGGCGGCGCGTCGCATACGGACGGATGTCGGGATAAAGCTCGCGCATGTCGCAGGCTCCGCCGGAAGCGGTGCCGGCCACGGGTGAACCGGTCGTTTCCGGGATAAGAAATTTCTGATGGTCGATTCAGCGGATGGCGCAGCCGAAACCGCCTGATGGCGCATGGCTGTCATGAAACAGCTGTATACACTGTGCGCCCATGCAGGAGGGAACGGGAAGCGGCAGACAGGCCGCGCCGCAGGAAGGGCGGCAGCGCAGGAGGCGCGGCACGGAAGCCCGAGGCAGGTCCGGGGCATGAAACGGTGAGGGGAACACCGCTTTCGGGCCCGGATCGAGGCGGGGCTGGGACACGGTGCGGAACGCACCGGGCGGTGCACGGGGCACCACGTCAGGGAAGACGGCTCAGGGAGAGCGACGTGGAAGGCGCGGGTCGGGATGGCCCGTACCGGAAGCGGTGTATCACCTTCTCAATGTTTGGCTGCTACGTTTTTCAGCCGCCGTCGCGCATGCGATGGCGGCATTTTTCTTTTGGCGGTCAGTCATCCGCGCCGCAGGCGAGCGCCCGCTCGCGCGAGGCGGCGAGCTCGGCCGCCGCGTGCGGCGCCGGTCCGCCGGCAAAGCCCGGCCAGCCGCTGCAATGGCGGCGGACCAGCTGCGCGAGCGCGTCGAGGTGCGCCGGCGCGTCGTTCAGCGCCGGCACGTAGCGCAGCCGCTCGCCGCCGGCCTGCTCGAACAGCAGGCGGTTCTCGATCGCGATCTCTTCGAGCGTCTCCAGACAGTCGGCCGCGAAGCCCGGGCAGATCACGTCGACGCTGCGCACGCCGGTGCGCGCCCACTGCTGCAGGGTCTCGCTGGTGTAGGGCCTGAGCCACTCGGCGCGCCCGAAGCGCGACTGGAAGGCCACGGCCCAGCGGTCGTCGGCGAGCCCGAGCCGCCCGGCGATCAGGCGCGCGCTCTTCAGGCACTGGCAGTGGTAGGGATCGCCGAGCGCGAGGTTGCGCTTCGGCAGGCCGTGGAACGAGAACAGCACGCGCTCGGCCAGGCCGCCGTGGGCGGCGGCGTGCTGATCGAGGCTCGCGGCGACGGCGTCCACCCAGGCCGGCTCGTCGTGGTACTGCATCACGCAGCGCAGCTCCGGCAACCGGCGCCAGCGCGCGAGTTCGGCGGCGAGCGCATCGAAGGCCGTGGCCGTGGTCGCGGCCGAGTACTGCGGATACAGCGGCAGCACCAGCAGCCGCGTGCAGCCGGCGGCGCGCAGCTCGGCGAGCGCCGTGGCGATCGACGGCTGGCCGTAGCGCATGCCGAGCGCGACCTGCAGCGGACCATGGTCGCCGGCCGCGAGCCGCGCCTGCAGCCCGGCCTGCTGGCGGCGGCCGATCGCGAGCAGCGGCGAGCCTTCCGGCGTCCACACCGTCGCGTACTTGGCTGCCGACTTCGCCGGGCGCGTGCGCAGGATGATGCCGTGCAGGATCAGCCACCACAGCGGCCGCGGGATCTCGACGACGCGCCGGTCCCACAGGAACTCGGCGAGATAGCGGCGCAGTGCCGCCGGCGTCGGGGCGTCCGGCGTGCCGAGGTTGACCAGCAGGATGCCGGTCGTCTCGGCACGGCCGTGGACGTGAACAGGGGCTGAAGCGCGGGAGTCCGGTCCGGACATGCGGGAGGCTTCCTCGGAGCGTGCGGGAACGGGCGCATCGATTATATTCCGGGTTTGCCGGCGCCCCGCCGGGCCCGCGTTCCCCCCGTTGTCCGCAGGTATTCCGCCCCATGCACGGCGTCTTCCTCGACCGCGCCTCGCTCGATCTCGGCGATCTCGATTTCTCGGCGCTGACCCATGCGCTCGATCGCTTCACCGGCTACGCCGCCACCGCCCCCGACGAGGTCGCCGTGCGCATCCGCGGCGCCGACATCGTCATCGTCAACAAGGTCGTGCTCGATGCCGCGACCCTCGCCACGGCCGCGGCGCTGAAGCTGATCTGCGTCGCCGCCACCGGCACCAACAACGTCGATCTCGACGCGGCGCGCGCGCGCGGCATCCCGGTCGTCAACTGCCGCGGCTACGGCACGCCGGCGGTCGCGCAGCACGCGATCCTGCTGATGCTGGCGCTGTCGACGAACTTCCTCGCCTACCAGCGCGACCTGGCCGGCGGGGCCTGGCCGCGGGCCGCGCAGTTCTGCCTGCTCGATCACCCGATCCGCGAACTCGCCGGCAAGGTGCTGGCCGTGGTCGGCTGGGGCGAGCTCGGTCAGGGCACGGCGCGGCTCGCCGAAGCCTTCGGCATGGACGTGCGCATCGCGCAACTGCCCGGCCGCCCGGCCGGACCCGGGCGCGTGCCGCTCGATGAGCTGCTCGCGCTCGCCGACGTGGTCACGCTGCACTGCCCGCTGAACGACACGACGCGCAACCTGTTCGACGCCGCGCGGCTGGCGCGCATGAAGCCGACGGCGCTGCTGATCAACACCGCCCGCGGCGGGCTGGTCGATGAGGCCGCGCTCGCCGGCGCCCTGCGCGCCGGGCGCCTCGGCGGGGCCGGCTTCGACGTGCTGAGCACCGAACCGCCGCGCGCCGGCAATCCGCTGCTGGCCGCGGATATCCCGAACCTGATCGTCACGCCGCACAACGCCTGGGGCAGCGTCGAGTCGCGCCAGCGCATGCTCGGCCAGATCGCCGAGAACATCCGCGCCTGGCGCGGCGGCTCGCCGCTGCGCGTCGTCGTCTGAATCCTCACCGCAACAGGAGCACCGCCCTTGAGCCATCGCCTGAGCGCCGAAACCTGTGCCGAACTGCAACTGCTCGCGCTGTTCAGCACGGCCACGCAGCAGTCCGGACTGAAGGTTCACCACAGCGCCGCGCCCGAACTGGTCGCCGCCGCCACGCGCCTGCACGAAAAGCGCCTGATCACCCAGCCCGACGGCGGTTACCTGACCGACCTCGGCTACGAGGCCGCCAACGGCCTTGACGCGGTGCTCGACATCCTCGGCGCGCCCGGCTGACAACCCGCACGCCGGAGCGCTTGAACCTGTACGACCGTCCATACTCCCTGTCACCCTGCCGTTTCCGTCGGCCCGCGCCGTCCGTGCGCGGGTCCCCGCCGACCCGCCCACGGAGCCCGTTCCTGCCATGAGTACCGCCCTCGTCTGGTTCCGGCGCGACCTGCGCCTCGCCGACAACCCCGCGCTGAGCGCCGCCTGTCGCGAGCATGAACGCGTGCTGCCGGTCTTCATCCATGCCCCGGACGAGGAGGCGCCCTGGGCGCCGGGTGCCGCCAGCCGCTGGTGGCTGCAGCATTCGCTCACGGCGCTCGGCGAGGCGCTGGCACGCAAGGGCGTGCCGCTGGTGATCCGCCGCGGACCGACGCGCGAGGCGCTGCAGGCGCTGATCCGCGAGACCGGCGCGACGGCCGTCTACTGGAACCGCCTGTACGAGCCGGCGCCGGTCGCGCGCGACACCGGCCTCAAGCGCGCGCTGCGCGAGCAGGGCATCCGCGCCGAGAGCTTCGACGGCAACGTGCTGCACGAGCCCTGGGCGGTCATGAACGGCAGCGGCGAGCCGTACCGCGTGTTCACGCCGTACTGGAAGGCGGTCGCGCGCATGGAGCAGCCGCGGCCGCTGCCGGAACCGGCCGCGCTGCCGGGGCCGGCGCTGCGCACGCCGTCGCTGGCCCTCGCCGAACTCGGCCTGCTGCCGTCGATCCCGTGGGACAAGGGCCTGCGCGAGGCCTGGACGCCGGGCGAGGCCGGCGCGCGTGCGCGGCTCGCGGCCTTTCTCGACGGCATCTGGATCGACTACGACAGCGCCCGCAACCTCCCGGGCCGGCCGGGCGTGTCGCGGCTGTCGCCGCACCTGCACTTCGGCGAGCTGTCGCCGCGTCAGGTCTGGGCCGCGATCGGCGCGCGCTGCGGCAACCAGCCGCTCGAATCGCACGGCGGCGAGAGCTTCCTGCGCGAGCTGGCCTGGCGCGAGTTCGCGATCTACGTGCTCTGGCACTGGCCGCAGAGTGCCGATCAGCCGCTGCAGGCACGCTTCGCGGAATACCCCTGGGCCGAGGACTACGCGCGTCCGCTTGCCGCGTGGCAGCACGGGCGCACCGGCTATCCGCTGGTCGATGCCGGCATGCGCGAGCTCTGGACCACCGGCTGGATGCACAACCGCGTGCGCATGATGGTCGCCTCCTTCCTGACCAAGAACCTGCGCATCCCGTGGCAGGAGGGCGCGCGCTGGTTCTGGGACACCCTCGTCGATGCCGACCTCGCCTCGAACAGCCTCGGCTGGCAGTGGACGGCCGGCTGCGGCGTCGATGCCGCGCCGTACTTTCGCGTGTTCAACCCGGTGCGCCAGGGCGAGCAGTACGACGGCGATGGTGCCTACGTGCGCCGCTGGCTGCCCGAGCTCGATCCGGTGCCCGACAAATACCTGCACGCCCCGTGGGCGCTGCCGGCCGCCGAGGCCGCGCGCGTCGGCTACCACTCCGGCATCAACTATCCGGAGCCGCTCGTCGATTTCGCTGCGAGCCGCGCGCTCGCCCTCGAAGGCTACGAGCGCGTCAAGGCCGGCGGCGCCCGCGGCCTGTCGGCATGAGCGACGCCAGTCCGCGGGCGCGCGTCTGGATCGCCTACACCGGCGGCACGCTCGGCATGGTGCCGGGCACCGACGGCTACGTGCCGGCGCCGGGCCTCGAAGCGCGGCTGCGCGCCGCGCTGCCGCAGCTCGATGCGCCCGGCGTGCCGGCCTTCGAGCTGTACGAGTACGCCGAGCTGCTCGACAGCGCCAACATGAGCACGGCCGACTGGAACCGCATCGGCGCCGATCTCGCCGCCCGCCAGGCCGGGTACGACGGCTTCGTCGTCGTGCACGGCACCGACACGATGGCCTACACCGCCTCGGCGCTGTCGTTCATGCTCGAAGGGCTGACGAAGCCGGTGATCCTGACCGGCTCGCAGATTCCGCTCTGCGCGGCACGCAGCGATGCCCGCGACAACCTGCTCGATGCGCTGATCCTCGCCGGCAGCTGCGCGATCCCCGAGGTCATGGTCGCCTTCGGCGGCACGCTGCTGCGCGGCAACCGCACGACCAAGGTGCAGTCCGAGGGCCTGCGCGCGTTCGCGTCGCCGAACGCCGGGCCGCTCGCCGAACTCGGCATCGACATCCGCATCCACCGGGAGCGCGCGCGCAGCCCCGCCGGCGTGCCGTTTCGCCTGCGGCCCTTCGGCAGCGCCGAGGTCGCGGCCGTGCGGCTGTTTCCGGGCATCACCGGGGATTTCCTCGCGCGGCTGCTGGCCCCGCCGCTCGCCGGCCTCGTGCTCGAAGCCTACGGCGCCGGCAACGGCCCGGCGCGCGATCCGGCGATCCTGCAGGCGCTCGCCGAGGCCTGCGCGCGCGGCGTGGTCGTGGTCGTGGTCACGCAATGCCTCGAAGGCCGCGCCGAGCTCGGCGTCTACGCGGCCGGCTCGGCGCTGGCGCGCGCCGGCTGCATCGGCGGCGCCGACATGACCGCCGAGGCGGCGCTGACCAAGCTCGCCTACCTGTTCGCCGCCGGCCTCGATCCGGCTGCGGTCCGCGCCGAAATCGCGCGTGACCTGCGCGGCGAGCTGACGGCCGGCTGATTCCGGCAGGCCCGCGGCGGCAGCGGGCCGCTCACGCGGCCGTCAGCCGAAGCTCGCCACGGCTTCCGGCTCGTTGTCGTACACCTCGAACACGGTGATCAGCTGCGTGATCGTCAGCACGTCCTGGATTTTCGGCGGCAGGTTCACCAGCTTGAGATTTCCGCCCCGATTGCGGGCCGTGACATAGGCGCTGACCAGTTCGCCGATGCCGGATTCGTCGATGGTGCTGACGCTGGCGAGATTGAGCAGCAGATTGCGCACACCGGCATCCAGGCTTTCGTGGATCGAGTTGCGCAGCACGATGTCGCCTTCGCCGATCGTCAGTTTGCCGGCGGTATCCAGGATCGTTACCTGATCGACGTTGCGCTTGCTGATCTTGAGCGTCATGACATTCCTTCTCCCTTGCAGATACGGTTTCAGGTTTTCAGATGAATGCAGGTGAATGCGGACAATGCGCGGGCAGGGCGCAGGCCGGATTCGATCGTGCAGGGCCGTTGCGGATGAATCGTGCGGAATCCAGGGCCGGAAATACAGGACGGTGGTTCGGGATGCCGGAACTTCAGCGCCGGGCAGGCAGGATCAGAACGGCTGGCAGGGCGAATTCACGGTCGTGCCCGGAATGCTCTGCGGCCCGGACTCTAGCCGCTGGCCGGTGCGGGTGGCAAGTGGTCATGGCATATGGAGATTTTGTGAATTTATAGCGGTGAATCAGCAACTTGTAGAAAGGCGGCGGCGAACGTTGGATTTGGGGCATCTGATTTTCATGCGCGTGTCGATATCGTAATGCAAGGTCGTCCTGACGCTGACGGTATTGGCGCAAGCAGGGCTTGCGGCCGGCGCTGAGTCGGGCTTGCGGAGATCATTCCGCTTGCAGTCTGGCTGGCGATGATGCGCGCATGCGCTGATTCCGGCGGGAAATCGCCCCGGTTGCCGGATTCAGTCCGGGCCGGTGTTTCCGGATTCGTGTCGTCCGATCACGAACCAGCGCCGCCAGCCGAAGCGGCGCCGCACGCCGACGGGTTCGCTGAACAGCGGCATCCGCCAGCCGCGCGTGTGCAGGCGGCGCACCGACCATTCGCCGTTGCCGAGAAAGCCGAAGCGCACGCTGTCGGGGGGCAGCAGGCGCAGCTCACGAAACCAGCCGTTTGCGTAAGCCATGCCGATGCCGGCGCAATCGATGACGCGATCGTGCGCATCGAGCAGCGACAAATGCAGCGATTCCTCGAACGGGCAATCGGCACTGGCGATCAGCAGCGTCCAGCCATCCGGCCAGCACAGCGCGGCTTCGAGCTGCGCGCCGTCGATGACGCAGCCGCAGGGGCGGGCATGGCGCAGCACGGCGGCCCGCGGCAGGCCGGCAGCCGTGTCGGGCAGGCGCTGCAGGCTCAGCCCGGGAGCGGGCTGCATCGGCACCGGCGCGGGCGGGCGGGGAATTCCGGCCGGCATCCTGCGTCAGAACGCTGCCCGGTTCCTCGAACCCTTCTGCCAGGAGTCATCGCCATGGGCTTTTTCAGCTGGATCCTGTTCGGCCTGATCGCCGGCGCGCTCGCCAAACTCATCATGCCCGGCCGCCAGGGCGGCGGCTTCATCCTGACCGTGCTGCTCGGCGTCATCGGCGCGCTGGTCGGCGGCTGGATGGGTACGGTCATGGGCTTCGGCACGCTGAGCGGCTTCGACCTGCGCAGCCTCGGCATCGCCATCGCCGGCGCGCTGGTCGTGCTGTTCCTGTTCGGCCTGATGCGCCGATCGGACTGAAAGCTGCGCCACCGCCCGCTGCCGCGGGCCGGTTCTCC
Organism: Pseudomonadota bacterium; assembly: GCA_018240295.1. Lineage (GTDB taxonomy): Bacteria > Pseudomonadota > Gammaproteobacteria > Competibacterales > Competibacteraceae > Plasticicumulans. The sequence goes on along the minus strand of JAFEGB010000289.1, from coordinate 6,834 downwards.
CGGCTGCGCGGGCGGGCGTCTGGTCCGGGGAGGCGCGCATCCCCGCCAGGGACGGACGCAGCGATGCCGAGGCGGGACGGCAGGGCAGCCGGCGCGCAGCTCAGTTCAGGATCACGTGCGGCACGAAGCGCGACAGATCCTTGGTGACCGGGCCGGAGTCCTCGCGGATGCCGATGCCGCAGGCCTGCTGGCCGATGATCCAGCTGCCGATGACGACGTGCCGGCCGGCGAAGCGCGGCGGCGGGCACAGGGCCTGCAGCACGTGGCCTTCGGCGCCGTAGGGGCCGGGTTCGTCGCAGACGATACGGCCGCGTTCGACGATGCGCACGTTCGCGCCCTCGCGCGAGTACAGGGGCTTGCGTACGTAGCTGGCGCCGAGGCGGTTGGCGCGCGGGTCGTCGGCGAACCAGGTCGGCAGCAGGTTCGGGTGACCGGGGAAGTGCTCCCACAGCAGCGCCAGCAGGCCCTTGTTCGACAGCACCGCCTTCCACGGCGGTTCGATGAAATACGTATCGCATCCGGGCAGGAAGCGGGCGAAATCCTCGCGGAACAGGAATTCCCACGGGTAGAGCTTGAACAGGTGGCGCAGCGCCTCGCCATCGAGCCCGGTGTACTGGCCGTTGCTGTCGACGCCGATCTCGTCGACGAACAGGAAGCGCGTCGGGATGCCGGCCTGCTCGGCGCAGTCGCGCAGGTACTCGACGGTGCCGCGGTCCTCCTCGCTGTCGCGCGCGCAGGTGAAGTGCATCGGACCTTCGGGCGGGGCCATGCGCGACAGGCGCTCGATCAGCACCTCCTGCACGCTGTTGAACTGGTCGCAGCCGGCCGGGATCAGCCCGCGTGCCAGTGCCTGTTCGAGCCAGACCCACTGGAAATACGCGGTTTCGTACAGCGCGGTCGGCGTGTCGGCGTTGTACTCGTAGAGCCGGGCCGGGCCGCGGCCGTCGTAGGCGAAGTCGAAGCGCCCGTACAGTGAGGCTTCGCCGCGCCGCCAGGCGTCGTGCACGAAGTCGTGCTGTCCGGCCGGGATGCCCAGCCGGTGCAGGATGGCCTCGTCACGCACGGCGATGTCGACCACATCGAGACACATCATCGCCAGTTCGGCGCTCGGTCCTTCGAGGTCGCGCTCGATCTCCTCAAGCGTGAAGGCGTAGCAGGCCGACTCGTCCCAGTAGGGTTCGCCGTACATGGTGTGGAAGCGGAAGCCGCAGTCGGCGGCCGTCTGCTGCCAGTCGGCGCGCGGCGCGACCGGGAAGCGCTTCATCCGCCGAAGCCCGACGACGAGCTGGAACCGGAGCTGGCGCGCGCACCGAAGCCGCCGCGTGCGACCGTGGTCGTGCGCGCGAACGCCGGCTTCTGCGCACTGGCCGCACCGCGCAGCACGTCGGTGTCGAAGCGCGCCGAGCCGGAGGCGTTCGGGCGGATCGGTGCCGGGCTGTTCCAGGTGCGGTAGCTGCCGTAGCTGTAGCCGCCACCGCCACCACCACCACCGTAGGAACCGCTGGACGAATAGCTGTTGTAGAGCGGCTGGTAGATGACCTCGGAGCGGCGGTTGCCGAGCGCCTGGCCGAGCATGAAGCCGGCGATGGCCGGCAGCCAGACGCTGCCGGTGTCGGTCTGGCGCGCCTCGCAGCCGCCGGGGCCGAACTGGGCCTCGCATGAGGACTGCGCCGTGAAGCGCGGCGCGACCTTCTCGTGCAGTTCCTTCGCCTTGTCGAAGTTCTCGCGGCAGAAGTTTTCGGTGAACACGCCCTTGTCCACGCACTCCTGCACGGTCTTGTAGACGGTGACATCCTCGCTGATGTCGTAGCCATCGTCGGCATCGTCGCCGCAGCCGGCGGCGAGCGTGCCGGCGGCGCCCATCAGCACGAGTTTCAGCATCTTCGAGCGTTTCATGGCCGGTCCCGCCCCTTTCAGTAGCTCATGCTCGCGGCGTTCAGCAGGCCGGTCGCGAGCGAGGCGCCCGCGAGCAGCGTGCCGGCGGCAGTCTCGCCGCGTTCGATGCGCTCGGAGATGTCCGGCATGCACCAGCGGCGCAGGCCGAGATAGACGCTGCACTGCACGCCGAGCGCGATCAGGCCCCACAGCAGGCAGTCGAGCAGCGCCACCGAGTGCGCGACGGCGCTGGCGAGCGGCAGCGCGAAGCCGAGGATCGAGCCGGTGTAGGCGATCGCCGCCGGCGTGCAGCCGGCACGGATCAGCGCCATTTCGTCGTGGCGGGTCAGGCGGGTGTACGCGGCGCAGTAGGCGGCGAGCAGCGCGCTGCTCAGCACGAAGTACAGCGCGAAGGCGGGCAGGCCGACGAGATAGTTCATGGCGGGCAGGAAGTTCCGGTGGAAAAGGTCTGTCGGACGGCCGCGGCGCGGCGGCCGGGCGGAGCGGGTTCAGAGCACCCGCACGGCGCTGCGGTCGAGGTCGATGCCGACCATCACCGTCACCGAGGATTCGCCGTCGGTGGTCTCGAGCGCCGGCAGCAGGTATTCGCTGCGCCCCGGCGCGACCTCGCGGCCGTAGAGCATGGCCTCCTGCGCGATGCGCCGCGGGCGGCTGAAGCTGTCGGGCTCGTCGAAGACTTCCTCGGTGTAGCGCACCGGCGAGGCCGGGCCGGGCTCGTCGTCGAACCAGATGCGCCGGTAGCGCGTGCCGTCGGCGATGCGGAACTCCGGCGCGCCGATGCGCCCCTGCGGCCCGACCCAGCGGTGGATCTGCTCGCGGTTCTCGGGGTAGGCGCTCTCCAGCGGCACGTACAGCGTGATCTCCTCGACCTGGTCCTCCAGACCGGGCAGGTCGCGGCAGAGAAGTTGCAGCATCGTCGAACTGTCGCTGTAGAAGCGGTGCACGATCATGCCTTCGCCGAGTTCGAAGCGGCCCTGCGCGGTGACGATCATCGGTTCGTCGGTGCGCGGCAGCGCGAAGCGGAAGGCGCCGGCGTTCATGCGCACCGGCAGCAGGTCGAACTCGACCGAGGCGCCGATGCGCAGACCGAGCGCCGAAGGCAGCGTGCGCTCGGGCTTGCGGCCGCTGACGGCTTCGCGCACGCGGCTCTTGCCGAGCTTGAACAGGGAATCGAGCAGGCCCATGACAACATTCACCCCGGGGTTTTCGCGCGCGGTGCGCGCCCGCACTATAGCTTTCCGTGCCGGCTGTCTCCGGCAGCGCACGGTCTGACCCGGCTACGATAGCAGCCGTTGCCGGTGCTACGATCCTTACAGGTGAGGCTGCAGCCTCGCCGCACGCAGTCGGCGGACCTTCAGCACGATGGAAGAACAGAAGAAAACCTCGGCGGACTACCAGCGCGCGTTCCGCGAACGCATGCGCGCCGCCGGCTACGTGAAGCGCGATGTCTGGGTGCCGCCGGAGCAGAGCGAGGCGCTGCGCGCCTGCGAGCTGGCGTTGCGCAAGGGCATCGTTCCGATCATCGTCAAGCGCAGGAGGGCGGGGATGGGTAACACCACGAATTCATTCGTCTGGACCACGGAGACGCTGCTGGCGGCCCTGACCGACACCGACGCGGTGCGCGCCGGCCGGCTGAAGGTCGAGAGCATCGAGGGGCTGGAGCCGTGCATCGGCATCCGCTTCCCGGAACTGGAAGACCTGCCGGTGTTCATGATCGCCGGCGGCACGCAACTGCTGGTCAGCACGCTGCTCTGGCGCGTCGACGAGGTCGCCGATCCGGCCGATTTCAACAAGCTGCTGCTGCGCACGCACAAGATTTTGCCGCTGTCGACCTTCGGCATCGTCACGATGCCTGACGGCGAGTACTACGAGCTGTTCGGCGCGCTGAGCGCGGCATCGGATCTCGAGGAAATCCTCGAAGAAATCGAAACCCTCGGCGACAACGTCGTGCAGGTCTACGAATCCTTCGGCTCCTACCTGAAGCGCGCCGACTGACCGACTGACAGACTTATTCCGGAGGTCCGGACATCCATGGGCATCTTCAGCAAGATCATCACCGCGATCCGCGGCGGTGCCACCGAGGTCGGCGAGGCGATCGTCGACAGTCAGGCGATGCGCATCCTCGATCAGGAAATCCGCGACGCCGGCGAGGATCTGCGCCTGGCCAAGGACGAACTGACCAAGCTGATGGCCAAGCGCAAGCTCGCCGATGAGGACGTGCGCGCGCTCGGCAGCAAGGTCGGCGAATACGAGGGCTATCTCGGCCAGGTGCTGGCGCGCGAGGCGCCGGACGGCTCGCTGGCAGCGCAGGATGCGCAGCTTCGCGACGAACTCGCGGCCAAGATCGCCGAACTCGAAGGCGAGCTCGGCCAGAAGCAGTCGCTGGCGCAGGAGTTCGCGCAGCGCGAGAACAGCGTCAAGACCGCGATCCGCAGCGCCGAGGGCAACCTCGACAAGCTCAAGCAGCGCGCCTCGATGGTCAAGGCGACCGACGCCGTGCACAAGGCGCAGGCGCAGATCGCGTCCTCGCACTCCGGAGCCAACGCGCGCATGACCACGGCGATGGATTCGCTGGCCCGCCTCGAACAGCGCCAGAAGGAGCAGTCGGCGCGCTTCGACGCCGCCACGCAGCTCGAACACGAGACGCAGAGCAGCGAGCGTTCGCTGGAGGACAAGCTCAAGGCTTCGGGCCTGATCGGCAGCGGTCCGAGCAGCTCCGACGTGCTCGCGCGCCTGCGCGCCAAACGTCTGCCGGATCATTCGTCCTGAGCCCGCCGGGCGGCGGCACGTGCGCCGGGCCGGCGTGCCGCCTCGGCTGGCCGCCCGGATTTCGTGAGGCGCCCGGGCTGCAGACCGGCCGTTCATCGTCCATGCTGCCGGCCATCCTTCCCGCCATGCCGGTAGCCTCTTGACGGTCCCGTCGTACAAGCGCCCGCAGATCCTCGCCCTCGCCCCCGACCCGGCTTCCGCGAAAGCCGGCGAAGGGCTGGCGCGACGTGCGAAATGGCTGCACTACGCCACCGACGGCCGCGCGCTGTGGGGCGAATGCCAGGGCAGCGGCAGCACGCCGTACCGCACCCAGGTCGATCTCGCCGGGCCGGCCTTCCGCTGCTCGTGCCCGAGCCGCAAGTTCCCGTGCAAGCACGGCCTCGGCCTGATGCTGCTGCACGCCGACGTGCCGGCCGCGAGTGCCGAGACCCCGGACTGGGTCGGCGAATGGCTCGCGAAGCGCGAAAGCCGCGCGGCGACAGCCCCGGCAGCTCCGGCAACTCCTGCCGAGGCTGCGCCGGCCCCGGCCGCGAAAACGACGGCCGATCCCGAGGCCGCGGCGAAGCGCGCCGAAAAACGGCTCGCGCGCGTCAGCGCCGGCGTCGAGGCGCTCGGGCTGTGGCTCGCCGATGCCGTGCGCACCGGCCTCGACGGCGCACCGCAGCAACCGCCCGGCCACTGGCGCGAGGCCGCCGCGCGCCTCGACGATGCGCAGGCTCCGGGCCTCGCGCGGCGCGTGCGCTTGCTCGCGGCGCTGGTGGCGGCCGGCGACGGCTGGGAGCCGCGTCTGCTCGATGCCATCGCCCGCCTGCACCTCGCCGTCGCCGGCTGGCGGCGCTACGGCGCGCTGTCGCCGGCCCGCCAGGCCGACCTGCGCGCGCTCGCCGGCCTCCCCGAGGCACGCGAGGCCGTGCTCGCGACGGCGCCCGAGCCGGGGCCGTGGCGCGTGCTCGGCAGCCGCAGCGAAATCGAGGATGGTCTCTGCACGCGCCGCTGCTGGCTGCGCCGGCCGGCCGACGGGCGGCTCGCGCTGCTGCTCGACTTCGCGCCGCCCGGCCAGCCGCTGCCGGCGGCTCCGGCGCCGGGTGCGCTGTGCGTCGATGCGCTCGCCTTCTACCCCGGCACCTTGGCACGCCGGGCGCTGCGCGTGACGAGCGAAGCCTGCGGGCAGGGCGCGGACAGCGCCGATCCGCCGCTGCCCGATCGCCTCGATGCCGCGCGCGCGGCCTGGGCCGGGGCGCTGGCCGTGAACCCGTGGCTCGAACTCGACGGCCTTGCGCTGCGCGGGCTGACGATCGAGCAGCAGCACGGGCGTTTCCGCGTGCGCGACGCCGACGGCGATCACGCGCCGCTGGCCGCGACCGCGAACGAGGGCTGGCGGCTGCTCGCCTTCGGCGGCGGCCGGCCGCTGACGATCCTCGGCGAATGGGACGGCGAGCGCGTGCGCGCGCTGTGGCTCACCGATGCCGACGGCCGCACGCTGGCCGGAGCCGGCGGGGACGACACATGAGCGCAGCGCCCACCGCCGTCGATCGCCGCTGGCAGACGCTCGGCGATGTCGCGCTGATCGGCTGCGAGCGCCAGCCGCTGCCGGCCGATGACGGCGACGATGCGCTCGCAAGGCTGTGCGCGACGCTGCCGGCCGACGGGCCGCAGGCGCTGCTCGACCGGCTCGCCGCGCATGCGCTGGCCCGGCGCGCCGGGCGGCGGGTGCCGCCGGTGCCGTCCGCGGTCGAGCCGGCCGCGGACGAGACGCGAATGCCCTGCCCGCCGGCTGCCGCCGCGCTGCTCGGCCAGCTGCTCGCCGGCGAGGACGAACTGCTGCCCGAGTGGCTGCGGCTCGCGGCCGGAGCCGGTGTGTACGCGCCGCCGGAAACCCTGCCGCTGCTGCTCGATCGCGCGGCGCGCGACAGCCAGCTGCGCGACGCGGTCGCCGCGATCAGCGGCCGGCGCGGGCTCTGGCTCGCCGCGCAGAACCCGGCCTGGCGCTGGCTGACGCGCAGTGCCCCGGCGGCCGTCGAACCGGCCGACGAGCGCCTGTGGCAGGACGGCTCGCCCGAGCAGCGGCTGGCCTGGCTGCGTGCCTGCCGCCGCATCGATCCGGACGCGGCACGCGCGCGCCTCGTTGCCGACTGGAAGACCGAGAAGGCCGAGCACCGCCGCCGGCTG
>JAFEGB010000288.1 GCA_018240295.1 Pseudomonadota bacterium | reverse complement strand
ATCACGCTGAACTGCAACGGCATCCGTTCCGCGGCCGGCAAGGGCTTTTTCGAATGGCTCGCCGGGCAGCAGGCCGACATCGTCTGCCTGCAGGAAACCAAGTCGCAGGAACACCAGCGTGGCCGTGAATTCCGGCCGCAGGGCTGGCACTGCCATTACGTGGATGCCGTGCGCCCCGGCTACAGCGGGGTGGCGATCCTGTCGAAGCGCGAGCCCGATGCCGTCGTCACCGCGCTCGGTGCCGGCTTCGAGGACATGGACGCCGAAGGCCGCTATCTCGAAGCCCGCTTCGGGACGCTGAGCGTCGTGTCGCTGTACCTGCCCTCGGGATCGAGCGGCGAGTTGCGCCAGCAGGTCAAGTATTCGTTCATGGACCGCTTCGCCGGGCATCTGGCGGGCTTGCGCGCGCGCGGCGGCGAGGCGCTGGTCTGCGGCGACTGGAACATCGCGCACCGGCCGGCGGATCTCAGAAACTGGAAATCCAACCAGAAGAACAGCGGCTTCCTGCCCGAAGAGCGTGCCTGGCTGGACCGGCTGTACGGCGAGGCCGGCTGGATCGACGTCTGGCGCCGGCTGTACCCGGAGGACGGCGAGGCCTGCTACACGTGGTGGTCGAACCGCGGCCAGGCCTGGGCGAAGAACGTCGGCTGGCGTCTCGACTACCACGTCGCCTGCCCGGGCTTCGCCGGCCGGGCGCAGGCCGGCAGCGTCTACAAGGCCACGCGCTTTTCCGACCATGCGCCGGTAACGATCGATTACGCGGATTGATTCGGCTTACAAAACCATCATGATGATCAGGTTTTCCGATCCCTGAGCCGCTGCCGATCCCGATTCCACGATGGTGCCGAGTTTCCCCCTGCGGCTGCGTACCCGGTTCCGGCTGCTGCTGGCGGCCTCGGTGCTCGGCATCGCGCTGGTCGATGCGCTGGTTGCCTGGTCCAACCTCGATGAACGCGTCTACACGGAGCTGCTGCACGAGGCGCGCGACGTGCGCGACGTGCTGCTCGGCACGCGGGAGGTCTACCGCGCGCTCCTGCCCGACGGAGATTCCGCGCCGCTCGATGCGCACACGCTGGCGCTGCTGCCCTCGCATGCGCTGCTGCGCATCGCCCGCGACTTCCCGGCCCCCGACGATGCGGAGGCTTCGCTGCGGCTGGCGGTCGTCTCGGACCGGCCCCTCGATCCGGCCAACCGCGCCGATGCCGGGCAGCAGCAGGCGCTGGACTGGCTGCGGGCTCATCCGCAGGCCGGCGAGCACATGCGCGAGGTACGCGACAGCGCCGGCGAGCGGCATCTGCTGTACGCGCTGCCGATCCGCTTCGATGGCTGGTGCCTGCGCTGCCATGCTCCCACGGCATCGGCCGGCGAGACCGGCATCCACGGCCTGCTGAGCCTGCGCTCGCCGCTGGCGCCGGCCCGCGAGCGGGAATTCGCGGAATGGAGCCACAACTTCGCGGGCCGCATGCTCGCCTACATCGCTCTGTTCGGGCTGCTCGGCCTGCTGGTCGATCGCGGCTTCGTGCGCCGGCTGGCGCAGCTGGAACGGGCGGCACTGGCGGTGGCCGATGGCGATGCCTCGGTGCGCGTGCAGAGCGACGGGCCCCGGCCGGCGCAGGACGAGCTGGCCACGCTCGGTCAGGCCTTCGATGCGATGGCGGCGGCGGTGCAGGCGCGCACCGGCGAACTGCAGACGGCGCTCGCGCAGTACCGCTACCTGTTCGCGCACAGTCCGCTGCCGATGCTGGTCTTCGACCGCACGACGCTCGCGATCCTCGATGTCAACGAGGCCGCCCTCGCCCACTACGGCTATGCGCGCGAGGCGTTCCTGCAGCTGACGATCAGTGAGCTGCGCCCGCCCGAGGACGTGGCGCTGATGCAGCAGCTGCGCGCCGCGATCGCCGCTGCCGGCGAGATTCCGGCCTGTCACACCGTGCGCCACCGCCGCAGCGACGGCACCCTCCTCGATGTCAACGTCTGGACGCGAGCGCTGGATTTCGACGGCCGGCCGGCGCGCATCGCGCTGATCCAGGATGTCAGCGAGCAGCAGCGCGCGCTGGCGGCGCTCAGGCTCTCGCAGCTGAAGTACCAGACCATCTTCCGCACCTCGCCGGACCTGATCGCGATCACCGAGCGTGCCAGCGGGCGCTTCCTCGAAGTCAACGATGCCTATACGCGCATCATGGGGTACACGGCCGAGGAGGCCATCGGCCGCACCTCGGCCGAACTCGGCACCTGGGGCGCGCCGGACAGCCGCACGCAGATGATCGCCGCGCTCGGCGAGGGTGTGCGCCTGATGAACTTCCAGACCCTGTTCCGGCGCAGGGACGGCGAGGTGTTCCCGGCGCTGCTGTCGCTGGAGGCCGCACGCATCGGCGAGCACGACTGCTTCATCATCTCGGCGCGCGACATCACCGAGCGCATCCGCGTCGAGCAGGCGCTGGCCGACAGCGAGGCGCGCTTCCACACGATGATCGACTGGACCCACAACTGGGAGTACTGGCTCGGCAGCGACCGCAGCCTGCGCTGCACCAGTCCGTCGGTCCTGCGCATCAGCGGCTACACGGCGACCGAGCTGCACGCCGATCCGGGCCTGATCGATGCGCTGGTTCACCCCGAGGACCGCGAGCGCTGGCAGATGCATCTGGCCGAGGAAGCCGGCAGCGACGCGGTGCTGGAGCTGCAGCTGCGGCTGCTGACGCGCGAGGGGCAGACGCGCTGGGTCGCCCACACCTGCCGGCCGGTGTTCGATGGCGCGGGGCTCGACTGCGGGCGGCGCGTGACGGTGCGCGACATCACCGACGAGAAGGCCGCGGCCGACGAGATTCGCGAGCTGGCCTTCTACGACACGCTGACGCACCTGCCGAACCGCCGGCTGCTGCTCGATCGCGCCGGCCGGGCGCTGGCGGCGAGCACGCGCAGCGGCGAGTACGGTGCGCTGCTGATGCTCGATCTCGATCACTTCAAGAAGCTCAACGACACCCAGGGCCACGATGTCGGCGACCGGCTGCTGATCGAGGTCGCGCGGCGGCTGCGCGGCTGCATCCGCCAGCACGAGACGGTCGCGCGCCTCGGGGGCGACGAGTTCGTGGTGCTGCTGGAGACCCTCGGCACCGGCGAGGCCGAAGCCCTCGCGCACGCCGGGCGCGTCAGCGCCAAGATCCGCAGCGTGCTGGCCGCGCCGTATGCGCTCGGGCCGGGGCCGGCGCTGTTCCATTCGACGCCGAGCCTCGGCGTGACGCTGTTCTGCGGGGCCGGCGCGGCGGTCGAGACGCTGCTGAAGCAGGCCGACGTGGCGCTGTACCAGGCCAAGGATGCCGGCCGGCACACGGTGCGCTTCTTCGCGCCGGCGATGCAGGCGGCGATCGACCGGCGCATGCAGCTCGAAGCGGCGCTGCGCGGCGGGCTCGAACGCGACGAGTTCCGGCTCTGGTATCAGCCGCAGGTCGATGCCGCAGGCCGGCGCATCGGCGCCGAGGCCTTGCTGCGCTGGTGTCCGGTCGACGGGCCGATGGTCGCGCCGGCCGAATTCATCGGGCTGGCCGAGGAAACCGGGCTGATCGTGCCGATCGGCCAGTGGGTGCTGGACCAGGCCTGCGCGCAGCTGCGCGAATGGCAGGCGGAGCCGGCGACGCGCGCACTGCGTCTGGCGGTCAACGTCAGCGCCCGCCAGTTCCACGAGCCGGACTTCGTCGAGCGCGTGCAGCGCAGCGTGCAGACGAGCGGCATCGATGCCACGGGCCTGAAGATCGAGCTGACCGAGAGCGTCGTGCTCGATCAGATCGACGAGGTGATCGGGCGCATGCACGCGCTGCACGCGCTCGGCGTCGGCTTCTCGCTCGATGACTTCGGCACCGGCTACTCGTCGCTGTCCTACCTGCGCCGGCTGCCGCTCGATCAGGTCAAGATCGACCAGAGCTTCGTGCGCGGCATCGCCCGGCACGGCGAGGATGCGGCGATCGTCGCGGCGATCGTCGCGATGTGCCGGACGCTGAACTTCGCGGTGATCGCCGAGGGCGTCGAGACCGTCGAGCAGCGCGATGCGCTGCTCGCCTGCGGCTGCGAGGCCTTCCAGGGCTATCTGTACGGCCGGCCGGCACCGGCCGGTCACTGAGGCGCGCCGCCGCCGCCGCCGCGTCAGCGGCTGCGCAGCTGTGCCGACAGCGCACGCACGCGCAGGCCGAGCAGGGCCGCACCGAGCAGCAGGCCGGCGCCGAGCGTGCCGCCGATGCCGGAGACGATGATCGCCGGCAGCTGCCACGGCGGCTCCCAGGCGCGGGCGGCGAGCACGCGCGCCTCCGGGCTCAGCTGCACGTGCAGCCGCGCCAGCTGCTCGCGCGCGCGATCCGGCACCGGCCCGGCGACGCTGCCGACGAGGGTCGCGGCCCGCGGCTCGCCGCGGCCGTATTCGGGATCGTCGATCAGCCAGACCACCGGCTGACCGGCCTGCCAGTCCGGGGCGGTCAGCGGCACCCAGACCTCCAGATGCGCGGCGCGCGCATCGACGCGCGTGGTCTGCACGGCGAGTTCGGTGTGGCGGATGCCGTTCAGGCGCACCTCGCCGCTGGCCGGGCCTTCGTCGCCGCGCCTCAGCACGATGGCATCGCCGCTGAAATCATGACCGCCCCAGGCCACCCAGGCCGCCAGCGCGGCGAGCAGCGCCAGCCCGCCCCCGCTCAGCCCGAGCCGCCGGGCCCGGCGCGACAGGGCCGCACGCTCGTCATCGAGGCCGGCGCGCCCGAGGTTCGGCAGCCAGCCGCCGAGGCGATCGGGGCCGAGCTGCTGGCGCAGGCGCAGGCGTTCGCCGCGCTCCAGTCCGATCCACGACAGGCCGGTGTCGAGCGGCATTGCCAGTTCCTCGCTGCCGGCGGCGACACCGAGCACCAGCCGCCGCTCCGGGTCCATGACGATCGGACGCGCTGCCCGCGGCACCGGCCAGGTGCGCGAGCGGCGATCGCGGGTCGGCGGCAGCGGCGTCACGGTCCAGCGCCCGGGCAGGTAGCTGT
>JAFEGB010000287.1 GCA_018240295.1 Pseudomonadota bacterium | reverse complement strand
CTTGCCTGGAAGTCGAAGAAACCGTTGACGAATCATCAACATATTGATTTCAAAATACATTGAATTCGTGGGGTGTCGATATGGACAACTGCCGCAAGGCTCGCCGCGCCGCACTGGCCGCGATCGGTTCGCTTGCCGATCTGCTGCCGCCGCCGACGCTGCTGGAGCTGCGCCATCGCCGCATGACCGGGCCGGCGGCGGATGCGCGCGCCATTGCCGGCGACTTCCGGGCGGTCGGCCGCGACATCGAACGCGCGATGAAGCGCCTGCGCAATGGATGATCAGAACCGGGGCCAAGCCGTGCCACCCGTCGCCGTCGCCGACCCCACCGGCGGCGGCGATTCGTTGACGGGCTTGCCGCAGTCGCACGACGAGTCTCTTGAGCAAGTCGAAATGCAGCTCGTGTCGTACCGGCACGATGGGCCATTACCGGCGCCGCAAGTGATGGCTGGCTACCAGCGGGTGAATCCGGCGTTTCCCGAGCGGATCATGCGCATGGCCGAGCGCGAGATGGAGCACCGGCACTCGCGCGAACTGCGCGAGCTGGGCATTATCGATGGCCGGCTGTGGCGCGGGCAGGTGCTCGGCGGTGCCTGCGCCCTGGGGGCGCTCGCGGTAGCGGCCTACGCGCTCTTCCTCGGCCACCCGGCAACGGCTGCCATCATCGGCGGGACGACCGTGGTCGGATTGGCGACGGTGTTCGTGATCGGCCGCCGCAGCGGTGCCGCGAAGCCATCGGAGGCGGAAGCGCCTGACGACCAGCAGTAATCAGCAGCAAGACGGTTTCCGCAGACACGCCTCACGGCAGCGCATCCACCAGCACGCCCGCGAACACCGCGAGTCCCACCCAGTTGTTGTGCAGGAAGGCGTGGAAGCATGCGGCCGGCTCGCGTCTGCGCACCAGATACTGTTCCCAGGCCATCAGCCAGGCCGCGGCGAACAGGCCGAGGTAGTAGACCGGCCCGCAGCCGGCCATGAGTCCGGCCAGCCCCAGCAGCAGCAGGAACGCGCCCTGCAGCAGCGCGACGATCTGCCGGTCGCGGGCGCCGAACAGGATGGCGCTCGACTTGACGCCGATCTTCAGGTCGTCCTCGCGGTCGGTCATCGCGTAGAAGGTGTCGTAGGCCACCGACCAGACGATGTTGGCCGCATACAGCAGCCACGCGAGCGCCGGCACCGAGCCGGTCACGGCCGCGAAGGCCATCGGGATGCCCCAGCCGAAGGCCATGCCGAGCACGACCTGCGGCAGGTGATGCAGGCGCTTCATCAGCGGATAGCCGGCGGCGAGCGCGAGCCCGGCGAAGGACAGGCCGATGGTCAGGCCGTTCTGCGTCAGCACCAGCCCGAAGGCGACGAGGCTCAGGCCGATCGCGAGCCACAGCGCCTCACGCACCGTCACGCGGCCGGCGGCGAGCGGCCGGTCGCGGGTGCGCGCGACGTGCGGGTCGAAGCGGCGGTCGGCGATGTCGTTCATCACGCAGCCGGCCGAGCGCATCAGGAACACGCCGAGGCAGAACACCAGCACCGTGCCCTCGGGCGGCTGGCCGTGACCGGCGAGCCACAGCGCCCACAGCGTCGGCCACAGCAGCAGGAAGCTGCCGATCGGCTTGTGCATGCGCGCAAGCTGCGCGTAGTCACCGGCCTTGGCGAGCAGCCGCGGCCAGCACAGGGCAGCACGGGGTTTGCCGGAGGCGGGGGCGGCGGGAGCGGGTTCCGGACTCGGTTTCATGGGAGGCGATCACGCTTGCAGGACGTCGGCGAGCGCCGGCAGGAAGACTTCGCAGACCAGCAGCGGCCGGCCGTCGATCCGGAAGGTCGAGCGCCGGCCCCACAGCGGCAGGCCGCTGGCACCCCGCACGTCGAGCGCGCGGCGCGCCAGCGGACAGCGCAGGTCGAGGCGCGCGATCTGCAGCGGGCCGCGCACGACGCCGGGGTCGGCGAACAGTACCGCGCCGAGCGGACGCGTGCCGAGCCCGGTCAGCGTGCGGCCGTGGCCGCGCAGCGTGCGCCGCGGGATCACGGTGCGCGCGAACACCCACGGCACACCGCCGGCGAGCAGGTGCACCTCGCGCACCCAGGCGGTGACCCCACGGCGCAGGCCGAGCGCATCGGCCTCCTCGCGCAGCACGCGCCCGGCGCGCTCGCTCAGCACCCGCACCGAGAAGGCCCGGCCGTGGCGCGCGCATTCGGCGCGCAGCCGTGCGGTCAGCGAACCGCGGCCGAGCAGGCAGTCGCGCAGCCGCTCGCCCATCTCGGCGCGCCGCAGCCGCGCAGCCGGCTGCCAGCGCGACTGCAGCGTGAAGTCCCGGAAGCTGGCGGGCGCCTGCGCCACGGCGCGAGGCCCGGAAGCGGCAGGACCGCCGGGGACCGGCACTTGCGTCAGCAGCCGCGACGGCCGCACCGGCGCCGGGGCCGCACCGCCCGCCCGCCGCCCGTCCGTCGTCTCCCCTGCCCTCACGCCGCCCGTCTCCCGCAGCATCCCTCAGAGTCCGTTCAGCGGATCGTCCGGATCGACGCCGGGCATGAACGGCACGGCCCGCTCGTGGCCGGTGATCTGGTACATCAGGCCGAGCCAGTTGTTGAAGATCGCCTTGGCGGTGTCGGCCCAGGTGTTGTCGAGCAGGCGCAGCACCGCGGCTTCCGGGAAGTCGCTGCCGTCGGGCTGGCGGCCGTGGTCCTGCTGCTGGAAGACGTGGTTCTTGTACTCGTAGAGCAGCGTCTGCGCGGCCTCGGGGAAGTAATGCTGCACCAGCGGCGGATAGTCGGCGCGCTCGCCGTGCAGGTAGCGCAGCACCTCGCGCTTGTATTCCTTCAGCAGGCTGTCGATGTCGTACTCCGGATGCCCCTGGAAGAACACCTGCCGGAAGCCGTCGGGGCTGACCACCAGATGCGGGCCGACCTCGGCGCTCTCGACCAGCGTGACCAGCCCGGCGTCATCGAGCTGCTCGCGGGTGATCTCGTTCCAGCGCGAGTGCGGCACGTCGAAGCGCGTGTTGATGTTGCGCACCAGCGGGTGCCGGCGATCGACGACGCGGTGCGGAAACACGCCCCAGGCCTTGTCCGGCAGCCGGCGGCGGTGCACGCCGTACTTCATCAGCATGGTCGCGTGCGCGGCCAGACACGCGAACAGCGTGGTCGTGACCTGCTCGTGCGCCCATTCGACCACCTCGGAGAGCGGCCCCCAGAACGGTTCCTGCGTGAAGTCGGGGTTGGAGATGTTGGCGCCGGTGATGATCAGCGCATCCAGGCCCTGCGCCCGGATGGTGTCGAAGGACTCGTACCAGCGCCCGATGTAGGCCTCGGCCTCGGCGCCGCGCCCGATGCCGCCGACCGTGAACGGATGCACGTAGAACTGCGCGATGCGGTTGCTCGAACCGATCAGGCGCATGAACTGGCGCTCGGTCGCGGCGAGCGCGGCGTCCGGCATCATGTTCAGCAGGCCGATGTGCAGTTCGCGGATGTCCTGCTGCGCGGCGCGCGCCTGCGCGAGGATTTCCTCGCCTTCCTCGGCGAGCCGCCCGAAGCTGGGCAGGCCGGAATGGGCAACGAGTGGCATGGTGATGCGGTCTCTGCGGATCGTGGGTTCGGCTGCACGGCGGATCGCAGCGCAGCCGCCGGTTGTGACAGGGGCGCGCAGGATGGGTGCGGTTCAGACCTCGCCGTAGCGCTCGCGCTCGCCGGTCCAGCGACGGGCCAGCGCGGCGGCGGCGTTCGGGTGTTCGACGAGCAGGCGGTCGGCGGCGCGCTGCACGGCCGGCAGCAGGGGCTCGTCGCGCAGCAGGTCGGCGATGCGCAGCGCCAGCGTGCCGGTCTGGCGGGTGCCGAGCACCTCGCCGGGGCCGCGCAGTTCGAGGTCGCGCCGCGCGATCACGAAGCCGTCACTGGTTTCGCGCAGCACGGCGAGCCGCGCCCGGCCCTGCTCGGACAGCGGCGGATGGTACATCAGCACGCAGCTCGATGCCGCAGCCCCCCGCCCGACCCGTCCGCGCAGCTGGTGCAGCTGCGCAAGCCCCAGGCGCTCGGCGTTCTCGATGATCATCAGGCTGGCGTTCGGCACGTCGACGCCGACCTCGATGACCGTGGTCGCGACCAGCAGGTCGAGCTCGCCGGCCTTGAAGCGCGCCATCACGGCTTCCTTGTCGACGCCCCTGAGCCGCCCGTGCACGAGGCCGATCCGCAGTTCCGGCAGCTGCTGCATCAGGGCCGCGGCGATGTCGGTCGCCGCCTGCGCGTCCAGGGTTTCCGACTCCTCGACCAGCGTGCACACCCAGTAGGCCTGCCGGCCGCCGCGGCAGGCGGCGCGCACGCGTTCGAGCACCTCGGCGCGGCGCGCTTCCGGCACCGCGACCGTCGTCACCGGCGTGCGCCCGGGCGGCAGCTCGTCGATGACCGTGGTGTCGAGGTCGGCATAGGCGCTCATCGCCAGCGTGCGCGGGATCGGCGTCGCGGTCATGACCATCTGGTGCGGGCAGCGGCTGCCGTCGCGGTCCGCCTCGCGGCCCTTGTCGCGCAGCTGCAGGCGCTGGTGCACGCCGAAGCGGTGCTGCTCGTCGATGATCACCAGCGCCAGGCGCGCGAAGTTCACGCCCTCCTGGAACAGCGCGTGCGTGCCGACGACGACCTGGGCCGAGCCATCGGCGATCGCCGCGAGTGCGGCCTCGCGCCCGCGGCCCTTGAGGCGCCCGACCAGCCATTCGACGCGCACGCCGAGCGGCTCCAGCCACTGCGTGAAGTTGCGCAGGTGCTGCTCGGCGAGCAGCTCGGTCGGCGCCATCACCGCCGCCTGCATGCCGGCCTCGACCGCCGAGAGCGCCGCCGCGGCCGCGACCACGGTCTTGCCGCAGCCGACATCGCCCTGCACCAGGCGCAGCATCGGCCGGCTGCCCTGCAGATCGGCGTCGATGTCGGCGAGCGCGCGCTGCTGCGCGCCGGTGAGCGCAAACGGCAGTGCCGCGAGCCAGCGCGCGCGCAGCGCCCCGGCCGCGAGCTTCGGCGCCTGCAGGCACTGCAGGCGCCGGCGCAGCTCGCGCAGCGCGAGCTGGTGGGCGATCAGTTCCTCGAAGGCCAGACGCTGCTGCGCCGGGTGCGTGCCGAGGGCGAGCGCTTCGAGCTCGACGCCCGGCGGCGGCCGGTGCAGCAGGCGCAGCGCCGCGTGCAGGTCCGGAAAGCCATGCTCGCGCGCGATCGCCGCCGGCAGCAGGTCGGGCACGGCATCGAGCAGGCGCAGCGCCTCGGCGGTGATCTTGCGCAGCGCAAGCTGATGCAGGCCCTCGGTGCTCGGGTAGACCGGCGTCAGCGTCGCCTCGTCGTCGGCCGGCGCATCGGCCGGGCGGTGCTCGGGATGGATGATTTCCGGGCCGGTCGGGCCGCTGCGCACCTCGCCGAACAGCCGCAGCCGCGCGCCGCGCGCCATCGCCGCCTGCAGCGAGGCACCGAAGTGGAAGAAGCGCAGCACCAGCGTGCCGCTGCCATCACCGACGCGCACCAGGAAGGACTGGCGCGTGCGCCCGACCGTCTCCATGCCGAGCACCTCGGCCTCGATCACGGCCGGCTCGCCGATCGTGAGTTCGCTGATCGGCACGACCTGCGTGCGGTCCTGCCAGCGCAGCGGCAGGTGAAACAGCAGATCCTCGACCGTGCGCAGGCCGAGCTTCGCCAGCCGCCCGGCGAGCTTGGGGCCGACGCCCTTCAGCGCGTCCAGCGAGCGGCTGGCGGAGACGCTGCGACCGGCCTCGGCGAGCGGATGCGTCATGCGGGCACGATCCCGGAGACCGGTTCAGTCGATCGGCACGCGGTGCGCGGTGGCGAGCGCGTTGGTGGCGCTCGCCATGCCGATCACCGCCAGCAGCTCGCCGTGCATGGCCTCGGTCATGCCCTTGCGCCGTGCCGCCGCCGTGTGCGAGGCGATGCAGTAGTCGCAGCCGTTGGCGACGCTGACCGCGATGTAGATCAGTTCCTTCATCAGCGGATCGAGCCCGCCGTCATCGGCCATCACCGCCTTCATGGCCTCCCAGGTGCGCGCCAGCGTCGGCGGATGGTGCGCGATCGCCTTCCAGAAGTTGTTGACGTGCTCGACCTTGCGCGTGCGCATGATGTCGTCGTAGACGGCACGCACCTCCTCGCAGGCGTCCTCGTACTCGATCAGGGATTCGGCCATGGTTCCGGTCCTCGGGCTGCACGGGGGCCGGCCGCGCAGGCGCGGCGGCCGGGACGGGCGATGCGACCGGACGCCCTGCCCCGGGCGCCCGCTCATCGATCATGCACCGCCGGCAGCGCAACGGTCAGCCCCGCTGCGCTCAGGTCGGCGTCAGCGGTGCGGCGCTGGCCGGCGCGGGCAGCGGCGGCACCGGAGGCAGCGGCGCCGATCCCGGCGGCAGGGCCGGTGCCGGGACCGGCGGAAGCGCGGCCGGCGCGGCCGGCGGAGGTGGTGCGACCGGCGGCGTCACCGGCGCCGGTCGCGGTTTCGGGCGGCTGCTGCCGAGATACTGCTGCACCAGCGCGAAGAAGCGCTGGTAGAACGGCCCGGCCGGCACGGTCTCGGCACCGATCTTGATCAGCGAATCCTGACTCTGGCCGATCGGCAGCGAGATCGAACCGACCACGCCGACGCCGACGCTGGCCGAGGAGCTGGTCTTCTTGACCGTGTACAGCGTCTGCTCGGCGTTCGCGAACAGCAGCGCGGCATCGGCGAAGCCATCGCTGTCGACATCGCCGTCGCCGGCGCAGGTGATGCGGAAGTTCAGCTCGGTGTGGTTCTCGCGATCGGGCTGAAAGGTCTTGCGGGCCTCGATCGCCTCGGGCTTCGCATCGACGATCACGTAACCCTGGCTGAGCAGCGCGCGGCGCGCGGCCTCGCAGGTCGCGACCGGAGGTGCCGCGTAGCGGTGCGAATAGTCGGACGAGGCCGCGAACTGTTCGTTCTTGTAGACGGCCTGGCCGCTGCCGGGCCCGCTGCAGGCCGCGGTGGCGGCGAGCACGGCGGCGCAGAGAAGCCGGCCGGCGACGGCCGGCAGCAGCGCGGATACGACGGGTACGGACGACATCGGCTCCTCACCGGCTCCGGGCGCGCTCACGCGCGTTCGGCCTTCAGCATCTCGGCGATCAGGAATGCGAGTTCCAGCGACTGCGAGCCGTTCAGGCGCGGATCGCAGTGCGTCAGATAGCAGGCGGCCAGCGCCTCGTCGTCGATGCCTTCGGCGCCACCGGTGCATTCGGTGACGTTCTGGCCGGTCATCTCGAAATGCACGCCGCCGGCGTGCGTGCCCTCGGCGCGGTGTACGGCGAAGAAGCCGCGCACCTCGGCGAGCACGCGCTCGAACGGCCGGGTCTTGTAGCCGGTGCTCGACGTGATCGTGTTGCCGTGCATCGGGTCGCAGGACCAGACCACCTTGCGCCCTTCCGCCTGCACCGCGCGCACCAGCGCCGGCAGCGCGTCGCCGACCGTGTCGGCGCCCATGCGCGCGATCAGCATCAGCCGGCCGGCCTCGTTGGCGGGGTTGAGCAGGTCGCAGAGGCGCAGCACGTCGCCGGGCTTCGTCTTCGGGCCGACCTTGACGCCGACCGGATTGCCGATGCCGCGGCAGAACTCGATGTGCGCGCCATCGGGCTGGCGCGTGCGCTCGCCGATCCACAGCAGGTGCGCCGAGCAGTCGTACCAGTCGCCGGTCAGGCTGTCGCGCCGGGTCAGCGCCTGCTCGTAGCCGAGCAGCAGGGCTTCGTGCGAGGTGTAGAACGCCGTCTCGCGGATCTGCGGCGTGTTGTCACCGTTCAGGCCGCAGGCCTCCATGAACTTCAGCGTGCGGCCGATGTGATCGGCGAGCTCGCGGTAGCGGTCGCCCTGCGCACTGGCGGCGATGAAGTCCGCCGTCCAGCGGTTGACCTGGTGCAGGTCGGCGTAGCCGCCCTGCGCGAAGGCGCGCAGCAGGTTCATGGTCGCGGCCGACTGGAAGTAGGCCTGCACCTGACGCTGCGGGTCCGGCGCGCGCGCTGCGGCCGTGAATTCGAGGCCGTTGACGTTGTCGCCGCGGTAGCTCGGCAGCGTCACGTCGCCGCGCGTCTCGACCGGCGCACTGCGCGGCTTCGCGAACTGCCCGGCCATGCGCCCGAGCTTCACGATCGGCAGGCCGGCGCCGTAGGTCAGCACCACGGCCATCTGCAGCAGCACGCGGAAGGTGTCGCGGATGTTGAAGGCGTGGAATTCGGCGAAGCTCTCGGCACAGTCACCGCCCTGCAGCACGAAGGCACGACCCTCGGCGACCTCGGCGAGCGACTTCTTCAGCGTGCGCGCCTCGCCGGCGAACACCAGCGGCGGGTACTTCGCAAGCTGCGCCTCGGCGGCGGCGAGCGCGGCGGCATCGGCGTATTCGGGCATCTGCTGCGCCGGATGCCGGCGCCAGCTGTCAGGGGTCCACGGGCTGCTCACGCTACTCATGCTGCTCACGCCATTCATGCCACTCATCCACGTCGTCTCGCCGGTACGCAGGCCGGCACGGGCAGGGCCGGAGCTGCAAACAAGCCGGCAAGCCTCGCCCATCCTTGTCAATCCCGCAAGCGATGGTCATATCATGCGGTCTCTGGCGCCTGCCCTGCCGGCCCGCCTGCGCCAGCCCACAGGAGCCCATAACTAATGACCAACGAACTGCAACTGCCGGGCAATTATCGTCCGAGCGCCGACGAGCCCTACATGAACGAGCGCCAGCTCGAATACTTCCGGCGCAAGCTGCTCGCCTGGCGTGAGGAACTGCTCGCCGAGGCGCAGTCGACGATCGACGCGATGCGCGAGGCTCCGACCGATGGCGCCGACGAGGCCGACCGTGCCAGCCGCGAGAGCGACACCAGCTTCGAGCTGCGCACGCGCGATCGCTACCGCAAGCTGCTGAACAAGATCGAATCAGCACTGAAGCGCATCGCCGACGGCAGCTACGGCTACTGCGACGAGACCGGCGAGGAGATCGGTCTCGGCCGGCTCGAAGCCCGGCCGATCGCGACGCTGACGGTCGAGGCGCAGGAGCGCCGCGAGCGTCGCCAGTCGCTGCAGGCCGACCCGCACTGAACGCCGGACCCGGGGACGGCTGGCTGACGCTGCGCGAACTCGACGCCCGCCACGGCGCCGGCAAGGGCACGGCGTTCCGGGCGTTTCGCGCCGCGCTGCCCGGCCTCGTCGAAGGCCGTGACTTCCGCCGGCTCGATGCCGTCGCCGATGCGGCCGAAATCGCCGTCCTGCGCGCTGGCGGGCGGACCTACGCCTCCAGCGTCCACGTCGTGCTGCTCAGTCCGGCGACGGCCGCACGGCTGCTGACGCACTGAAAGCCCGTGCCCGGTGCACATCCGCTGCGAGCGGATTATCGTGTGCGGTCGTCCCCGTCCTGCCCGGATCGCCCGCCGTGAACCCCGCCTTGCGCACCGCCGAAGGCCATTACACGCTGGCCGCGCTCGATGCATTCGCCTGGATGCTGACGCCGGTCTGGGTGTTCGACCTGACGGTGCCGACCATCCTGTGGGCCAATGCCGCGGCGCTCGAACTCTGGGAGGCACGCGATCTCGCCGAGCTGCAGGCGCGCGACTTCTCCGATCTCACCGACACGACGCGCCAGCGCCTGGCCCGCGCGCTGGCCGAAATCCGCGACGGGCGCACCTGCGCCGAGCAGTGGACCTTCTATCCGAAGGGCCGCCCGGTGCACCTGATCGTCAACCTGACCGGCATCGTGCTCTCCGACGGCCGGCTGACGACGCTGCACGAGGCCCGGCCGGTCGTGCCCGAACAGCCCGATCCGCTGGCGCTGCGCGGCATCGAGGCCCTCACGCACACGCCGGTGATGATCACGCTGCACGACGCAGAAGGCCGCGTGCTGATGCAGAACCCGGCCGCGCAGCGCAGCTTCGGCATCACCGATGCGGCCCGCGAGCAGTTGCGCGCGCGCTGCGCCGACCCGCTCGACGCCGCCTCGCTGCTGGACGCACTCGAACCCGAAGCCGGCTGGGTCGGGGAAATCCCGCGCCTGACCACCGCCGGCCTGCGCTGGCATCGCGTCAAGGCGCACCGCACGACCGACCCGGTCACCGGGGCGGCGGCCGTGCTGGTCTCCGAGCACGACGTGCATGAGCTGCACGAGGCGCGCACGCGGCTCGCGCACAGCGAGGCGCGGCTGCGCTCGATCGTCGAAGGCGTGGCCGCCGTGCTCTGGGAGGTCGAGCTGCCGTCCGGGCGGCTGTCATACGTGTCGCCGCAGATCGAGCAGCTCTCGGGCTATCCGAGCACCGAGTGGTATGACCCGCAGGTCTGGCTCGCGCGCATCGACGCCGAGGACCGCGAGCACGTGCGCTGCAGCCTGAGCGAACAGCTGGCGGCCGGGCGCGACGGCACGCTCGAATACCGCCTGCAGCGCGCCGACGGCAGCCTCGCGTGGTGGCGCACGCACTTTCGCGTGCAGCGCGGCCTCGACGGCCGGCCGCTGCGGGCGATCGGCTTCCTGCTCGACATCAGCGACCGCGTCGCCACCGAGGAGCGGCTGCGCGTCGCCGAACTGGTGTTCGATCACGCCGATCAGGGCATCTTCGTCACCGACGCCGAGCAGCGCATCCGCTACGTGAATCCGGCCTTCGAGACGATCTCCGGCTACGGCGCCGGCGAACTGCTCGGGCAGACGCCGCGGCTGCTGCGCTCCGGCCATCAGGACGAACGCTTTTATGCCGAGATGTGGAGCACGCTGCGCCGCGACGGCCGCTGGCGCGGCGAGCTCTGGAACCGGCGCCGGAACGGTGACCTGTACGCCCAGCAGCTGACGATCCGCGCCGTGCCCGATCCGCACGGCCGTTCGACGCGCTATCTGGCCCTGGCCTCGGACGTGACCGAGCAGCGCCAGCGCGCCGATCGCCTGCAGCACCTGGCGCTGCACGATGCGCTGACCGGGCTGCCGAACCGCAAGCTGCTGAACGACCGGCTGGCGCAGGCGGTGCGCCTCGGCCGGCGCGAATCGCTCGGTTTCGCGCTGATCGCGCTCGATCTCGATGGCTTCAAGGGCGTCAACGATACCTGGGGCCACGCCGCCGGCGACCGCCTGCTGCGCTCGGCCGGCCGGCGGCTCACGAACGCCGTGCGCGCCTCCGACACCGTCGCGCGGCTCGGCGGGGACGAGTTCTCGGTGCTGCTGTGGGACATCGCCGGCCGCCACGACGCCGAGGCCGTCGCCGCGAAGCTGCTCGCGGCGCTGCGGCGCAGTTTCTCGATCGACGGCCACACGGTGCAGATCGGCGCCAGCTTCGGCGTCGCGCTGTATCCGCAGGACGGCGCCGATGCCGCGACGCTGACGGTGCATGCCGATGCCGCGCTGTACCGCGCCAAGTCCGCCGGCCGCAACCTGTACGCGTTCTACACGCCGACGCTGGAGCACGAGGCGCACGAGCGCAACCGGCTCGAAGGGGCGCTGCGCCGCCTGCTCGATGGCGGTGCGCTGGCGGTCGCCATCCAGCCGGAGGTCGATCTCGCCGATGGCCGCATCACCGGCGCCGAACTGCTCGCCCGCTGGCCCGACGCTGACACCGAAGCGCCGGTGCCCCCGGCGCGCTTCATTGCGGTGGCCGAGGAATGCGGGCTGATCGCCGCGCTCAGCGAAGCCGTGCTGCAGCGCGCCCTCGGACTGCTCCGCGCCTGGCAGCCGTGGCTGCCGCGCGGGTTTCGCCTGAGCGTCAACCTGTCACCGGCGCTGCTGCGTCAGGGCGAGGCGCAGCCCCTGTGCCGGCGCGTGCTCGCCGGCGAGCCGGCGCTGGCCGCGGCGCTGATGCTCGATCTGCCCGAACGCGGCCTGTTCGCCGAGGACGCCGCGACCCGGCGCCGGCTGCACGCGCTGCGCGCACTGGGCCCCGGACTCGCGCTCGATGACTTCGGTCAGGGCACGCTGCCGCTCGCGGGCCTGCGCGAAGGTGACTTCGACGTGCTGAAGATCACGCGGGCGCTGGTGGCCGGACTCGATGCGGAGGCTGCGCAGTCGGGGCTGGCGGCCGCCCTGCTCGGCCTCGGTCAGGCCCTCGGCCTGCCGGTGATCGCCAATGGCGTCGAGACCGCAGCGCAGGCCCGCGCGCTGCGCGCGCTGGGCTGCACGCGGGCCCTCGGCTTTCACTTCGCTCCGCCCCTGACGCCGGAGGCGTTCTCCGGACTGCTCGCCGGCGGACACAAGCTGCCGCCCTGAGCGGCGCGCGCCGCTCACTGGCCGCGGCGGGCGATCCTCAGCACTTCCGGCAGCGCGCGCAGGCGCTTGATGACCTGCGCGAGATGCACGCGGTCGCGCACGTTCAGCGTCAGGTTGACGGTCGCGGTGACGCCGTCGCGCTCGCTGGTCGAGATGGTCTCGATGTTGGCGTCGGCCGCCGAGATCGCCGCGGCGACGCTCGCGAACACGCCGCGCTTGCTGGAGACATCGATGCGCACGTCGACCGGGAAATCACTGCGCAGCGACTCGGCCCACTCGATCTCGATCCACTTTTCCGGATTCTTCTTGTAGTCGGCGACGTTGCGGCAGTTCTCGCGATGCACGACCACGCCGCGCCCGGCGGTCAGGTAGCCGATGATCGCGTCCCCGGGCAGCGGCCGGCAGCACTTGCCGAAGCTGACCACCGTACCCTCGGTGCCCTTGATCAGCAGCGGCGCGCCCTGGCCGGCACGCGGGCGGTCCTCGGCCGACTCGCCGCCGGGCAGCAGGCGCTTGGCGATCAGCGGCGCCATGCGCGTGCCGAGGCCGATGTCGGCGAGGATCTCGTCGAAGCCCGCGACGCCGAGTTCCTTCGTCAGCGCCTGCACGCGCGCCTGCGGCAGGTCGGCAAGGCTGCCGACCTGGCCGACCAGGCTCTTTTCGAGCAGGCGCTTGCCGAGCAGCACGGCCTCGTCACGCTGCAGGTTCTTCAGGTAGTGGCGGATGCTCGCGCGCGCCTTGGCGGTGACGACGAAACCGAGCCAGGCCGGATTCGGGCGCGCGGTCGGCGTGATGATGACCTCGACGGTCTGACCGTTGGCGAGCGGCGTGCGCAGCGGCACCAGCCGGCGGTCGACCTTGGCGGCGACGCAGGTGTTGCCGACATCGGAGTGGATCGCGTAGGCGAAGTCGACTGCGGTCGCGCCCTTGGGCAGCTCGATGATCTCGCCGCGCGGCGTGAACACGTAGACCTCGTCCGGGAAGAGATCCATCTTCACGCTTTCGAGGAACTCGACCGAATTGCCGGCCCGGCGCTGCATGTCGAGCAGCCGTGCCAGCCATTCGCGCGCCCTGGCGTGCGCGGCGTTGCCCTGCGCGCCCGGCGACTTGTACAGCCAGTGCGCGGCAACACCGGCCTCGGCCATCACGTGCATGTCCTGCGTGCGGATCTGCACCTCGATCGGCACGCCGTGCGGTCCGAACAGCACGGTGTGCAGCGACTGGTAGCCGTTGGCCTTCGGGATCGCGACGTAGTCCTTGAAGCGGCCCATGATCGGCTTGTACAGGCCGTGCACGAGGCCGAGCGTGCGGTAGCAGGTATCGACGCTGTCGACGATCAGGCGCACGGCGTAGACGTCGTAGACCTCCTTCAGGCCGAGGCGCTTCTCGTGCATCTTCTTGTAGATGCCCCAGAGATGCTTCTCGCGCCCGACCACGCGCGCCTTGATGCCCTCTTCGAGCAGGCGGTTGCGCACGCGCGTCTCGATCTGGGAAATGATCTCGCGGCGGTTGCCGCGCAGCTTGCGCACCGCCTCGGACAGCACGCGGTGGCGCGTCGGATACAGGTATGCGAAGCCGAGGTTCTCGAGTTCCAGCCGCAGGTGGTTCATGCCGAGGCGGCCGGCGATCGGGGCGTAGATCTCCAGGGTCTCGCGGGCGATGCGCCGGCGCTTCTCGGCCGGCATCGCGCCGAGCGTGCGCATGTTGTGCAGGCGGTCGCCGAGCTTGACCATGATCACGCGGATGTCCTTCGCCATCGCGAGGAACATCTTGCGGAAGTTCTCGGCCTGCGCCTCCAGCTTCGAGCCGAACTGGATCTGCGTGAGCTTGGTGACGCCGTCGACCAGTTCGGCGACCTCGGGGCCGAAGCGCTCGGTGACCTGGTCCTTGCCGAACTTGGTGTCCTCGATGACGTCGTGCAGCACGGCCGCCATCAGGGTCTCGTGGTCGAAATGCACCTCGGCGAGGATGCGCGCGACCGCGA
The DNA here is from genome assembly GCA_018240295.1 of Pseudomonadota bacterium. Classification (GTDB taxonomy): domain Bacteria; phylum Pseudomonadota; class Gammaproteobacteria; order Competibacterales; family Competibacteraceae; genus Plasticicumulans. The sequence continues at coordinate 1,224 of JAFEGB010000287.1, read as the reverse complement.
TCGGGTGGAACACGTAGGGCTCGCCGCTCTTGCGGTACTGCCCCTGGTGCGCTTCGGCCGAGAACCAGCAGGCCGAGCGCACGGCCTCGACCTGTGCGGGGTCGAGGTAGCCGGCCAGCACCATGCACAGCTCCTCGATCCGGGAGTTCAGCTCCTCGGACCAGTCGCTGCCGGGCAGCACGGCGCTCGACGCGCTCACCGATGCCTCAACGCGATCGCTCGTGCCGCAGCGGGCGGAGCTTCAGGCCGCACGCGCTCACGCGTTCGCCTCGCCATCGAGGCCGGGGGCCGGCGGCGTGACCGGCGAAGGTTCGCCGCCGGCCATGTCCAGCGGCTCATCGAAGCTGAAATCCGCCAGCACCGGCTCGCGCTCGCGCTCCGGCAGCACCTGCGGCTCGCGCATCAGCGCCTGCGGATCGATCAGGCCGGCGGCCAGTTCGCGCAGCGCGATGACGGTCGGCTTGTCGTTTTCCTCGGGCACCAGCGGCATCTGGCCGAGTGCGATCTGGCGCGCGCGGCGCGAGGCGACCAGCACGAGCTGGAAGCGGTTCTCGACGCGATCCAGACAATCTTCAACGGTGACGCGTGCCATGTTCGGGATTTCCTCGAAGATTCAACGGGTGACGACGCTGCCGGCCGACCGTACGGCCCGCACGACGCGCACCCCGGACAAAAGTGAGTCAGTGTACGCAGACGCCCCCGGCTGCCACAACCGCCGTCCCGGCGTGCCGGCCTTCAGTCGAGCAGCGCATCGAGCAGCGCGCCGTGACGCTCGGCCTGCACGCTGCGGCGCAGGCGCCGGGCGGTGAACAGCGCCTGCAGCTCGGCCAGCGCCCGGCCGAAGTCGTCGTTGACGATCAGGTAATCGAATTCGACCCAGTGCATGAGTTCGGAGCGCGCATCGCGCATGCGCCGCTCGATGACCTCGGCCGCGTCCTGACCGCGGCCGCTCAGGCGCCGGCGCAGTTCCCCGACCGAGGGCGGCACGATGAACACCGACTGCGCTTCCGGAAACGCGGCCCGCACCTGACGCGCGCCCTGCCAGTCGATCTCGAGGATCACGTCGCGCCCGGCCGCGAGCCGCGCCGCGACACCGGTGCGGGCGGTGCCGTAGCGGCGGTCGAACACCTGCGCGTGTTCGAGGAAGGCATCGTCGGCGACCAGCCGCGCGAAGGCATCGTCGCTGACGAAGTGGTAGTGCTCGCCGTCGCGCTCGCCGGGGCG
>JAFEGB010000286.1 GCA_018240295.1 Pseudomonadota bacterium | reverse complement strand
GACACGGGTTTCCGACACAGGTCGCATGCCTGCAAGCGGCGGGCCGGCGAGCGAGGGCTGATCTGGCGCAGTCCGGTGCAAGCCTCCGCTTGCACCACGCCAGAACCCGTTCTGCCGGTCAGCCCGATCCGTCGCGGCTTGCCACGTGGCAAGTCTCCACGATCCGCAAACGCCGATCCCCCGCTGCACCCGGCGGCTCGGGTAGGCTGCCCACACCCCCCGATCGCCGAATCCCGTCGTCCCCATGCCGCGTCGTCCCGCCATCAAACCCCTGCGTACGCCGAAAACCCGCACGCTCGCCGGGCCCGCCAGCCATATCGGTACCGGCCTGCGCCGGCTGCTGTCCGGCATCGCCACACCGGCCGAGGCGCCGATCGTCCACGCCCGCGCCGCCGGGCGCTGGGAGGAGGGCAGCTGGGGCCTCGGGCCGCTGGCGCAGCGGCGTTTCCGGCTGTACCTGCCGCCGGGAGCGACGCGCGCCCGGCCGGTGCCCGTCCTGCTGCTGCTGCACGGCTGCGGGCAGGACAGCGCCAGCTTCGCCGCCAGCACGCGCGTTGCGCGCCTCGCGCAGCGCGAGCAGTTCGCGGTGCTGATGCCCGAGCAGACGCAGCAGGCCAACGCCCAGCGCTGCTGGAACTGGTTTCGCAGCGAGGCACAGGTCGCCGCCGAATGCCTGCTGCTGCTGTCGATCGTCGAACACGCCTGCCTGCGCTGGCCGCTGCGCCGCGACCGGCTGTACGCGCTCGGGCTGTCGGCCGGCGGCGCAATGGCGCTGACGCTCGGCCTGCGCCACCCGGAACGCTTCGTTGCGGTCGGCTCGCATTCGGGCGCGGTGCCGGCGAGCGCCAGCAACCCGCTGCAGGCCGCGGCCGCGATGCAGGGCCGGCGCCTGCCGGACGTGAAACAGCTGCGTCTGCGCCTGTTCGGACGCCGGCCGCCGCCGATGATCGTGCTGCACGGCGACGCCGATCGCATCGTCGCACCGGCCTGCGCGCAGGCCTCGGCGGCGCTGTGGCTGGAGCTGCTGCCGGCCGGCACGGCGCTGAAAAGCCGCGGCCGCGAACTGCAGCGCGGCGAGCGCCTCGGCATGCATGTGACCGACTGGCAGCACGCCGACGGCGACCCCTACGTGCGCGCCGTGCGCGTCCACGAACTCGGCCACGCCTGGAGCGGCGGCGCCGCCGACCAGGCCTTCTCGGAACCGGCCGGGCCGGACGCGCTGACGCTGGCCTGGCGTTTCTTCGACGCGGCGACCGAAGCGCGCGGGCGGCGCTGAGGCGGGCGGCCGGCGCGCGCATCGGGATGGCGTCGCGCCGGCGGCGGCCGATCCGCTTCGGCGGAACTTGCCACGTGGCAAGTTTTACGCGGCGGCGGTTCGGCCCGGTCAGCCTGCCACGGCATCCGGTTCGCCGAGCAGCATGAAGGCGGCCCAGTAGTACGGGTTGTCGAACGGCCGTGCGGGCAGCAGGTAGTCGTCGAATTCGTAGCGGCGCTCGCCGAACACCGCTTCGCCCAGTTCCGCGCGCAGCAGCGCTTCGACCTCGCTGCCGCGCAGTGCGCGCAGCCGCTCGCGGGCCTCGCGCAGCGCGTGCCAGTACCGCGCCTGCGGGGATGCCCCGGCGGCTTCGGCGATGGCTGCGTGCAGGAATCGATGCAGCAGCCAGGCCGCCAGCGTGTCGCATTTCCACAGCGCACCGAGCACGCGCTGCGCGCCGGCCGCGATCAGCGTCGGACCGAGGCCGACCGGTCCGAGCCGCTCGCGCGTCGCCCGGCCGCTGAGGTTGGCCTGACAGGCCGACAGCCACAGCAGCGGGCAGCCGATGCCGAGCGCGCCGAGCGTCCAGGCCGGCAGGTACTCGCCGGTGGCGATCTGCAGCCGGCTCAGGCGCGGTTCGTCCGGCCGGTATTCGCCGTGCACGATCAGATGCCCGGCCCCGCCGCCGTGCAGCAGTCCCAGCACATCGAAGCCGCTTGCGGCCTGGATACCGCAGGGCTGCGCGTCCACCTGCCAGAAGCGGGCACTGTCGGCGGCCATCGCCTCGATCGCAAAGCCGCCGTGGGCGGAATCGGCGAAATGCGCGACCCAGGCCTTTGCCGGTTCACGGGCCGACGCCGTGCGCCAGTTGCCGAGATTCACCGCCCGCTCCAGCACCGGCGCACCGTCGACGAAGGGCGCGAACGCCTCCCACGGCAACTGCGCGAGCGACGCCGGCCAGATCACGATCAGGCGTTCGAGACCGTCCGCCGCCGCCCAGCCGGCCAGCGTGGCAGCGGTGACCTGCACGGCCGGATCGGCGATCAGCGTCGGCCACAGCCGGGCCAGACCCTGGCTGTGCTCGTCTGCCGCCCACTGCTGCCAGAGCGCCAGCGCGCCTTCGCGCCAGGCGGCGTGATTCGCCGGCGCCGGAAACGCCCGCAGCCTCAGCGGCTGCCGGGTATCGAGCCACAGCGCCAGTTGTCGGCCGCTGCCGGGATCGAACAGCACCTGCACCAGCGCCTCGCCGGTGCGCAGGCGCCGGCGACAGGTTTCGACCTCCGGCAGGCGCGGCAGCCCGCCGGGCGCGTCGAGCCGCCCGAACCAGCCTTGCAGCGGTGGCCAGAACAGTCCTGGCCCCGGTGGCAGTGCCTTGGTGTTAAGCAGCGCCTCGCGCACGGCTTCGGCCGTGGCTTCGTGCCAGTCGGCATCGGGCAGCGACGGGCGCAAGCCGTTCAGGCCGATGCGCGCGAGTTCGAGCGTCTGCCAGATCGCTTCAGGCTGCGGCCGGGCCTCGGCAAGCTGGTCGCCGAGCCATTGCTGCGCCCAGCCGTGCAGGCGCTCGCCGAGTTCGTGCTGCGCCGGCGGACCGGGGTGCAGGCTGCACAGCCGCGAGAAGCGCTGGCGCACACGCGCCAGCAGCGCATCGTCCAGTCCTTCGGCCGGCAGCGGGCATTGCGCATCGAGCCAGTCACGCAGCGCCTGCGCCAGCCGCGCCTGCGCCCGGCCGCACAGCACGGCCGCCAGCGCGTCGATCCGCACCGCGTGATCCACAGCGGCCGGTCCTTCGCTGCAGGCGCGCAGATCGGGCGCCGTGAGGGCGGGCTGCAGCGCCGACAGGCAGCGGCCGAGCTTGTCCGCCGGTTCCTGCGCCGCCTGCCAGCCGCCATGCAGCAGACCACACAGCGGTTGCGCATCACCGTCTGCCCACGCGCGCAATGCGGCATCGAGGTCCGACCCGGCGCCATTGGCCAGTTGATCGTCGACCTTCAGCTCCGGCCAGTGCTGCAGCCAGACGTACAGTGCCGCGCGTGCGCCATCGTCGAACACGGTCCAGTGCTGCGGCTGCGTCGCCGGCCAGGCTTCGGCGCACGCAGGCAACGACTGCCACGGCGCCTGCTGCTGCCAGCGCATCAGCAGCGCATCCGCTGCTTCGTGCCGGCTCGTGAACAGCAGGCCGAGCGCAACCGTCGCCGGTTCGCCGAGTGCTGCCGGCAGACCGCAATGGCGCAGCACCTGCCCGGCGATCCAGTCTATGACGGCCGTCTCGCAAGCCGCCAGCCGGCGGCGGTGCTGCGCGATCTGCGCCGCCGACCCGTAGCCCGCTGCCGCCAGCGCCTGCCGCTGATCCAGCAGGGCCAGCAGTTGTCTGCTGCGGCCCGAGAGAAAAGGCCGCTGCCAGGGGCTGAGCCGGTTCAGCCAGTCGGCAAGCCAGTTGCGCACCGCTGCCGAATCCGCGACCTCCAGCGATCCGGGGGCCTGCAGGCGTTCCAGTCCGAGTCGCAATTGCGCATCGAGCCGGCGGCGCTCTTGCTGCCGTGGCTGTTCGATGGCGGCGATCCCGGCGGCCAGCTTCCGGTACAACCCGGCAAAACCATCGCCGGCGGCCGCGCCATCGAGCGCCAGCAGCGCATGCGCCATCTGCATGCGCTGCCACAGCCCCCGGCGATCCGCAGGCGCCACCGTCGCCGGCTGCTGACGGGTCAGCCAGTTGCGCAGCGCGTCGTGCCAGAGCGTCAGCAGCCGGCCGGCGGGGCGGGCACGCAGCATCGACCACACCGGCTCGTGGTTCTTCCCGATGAAAGCCTGCGCATCGGAACTGTACGGTGCATACGGGCCGCACCAGGCCAGCGTCCACAGCCGAATCCAGAAGCTCAGGCTGGTGTCCGGCCAGTGCTGCAGATTGAACACAGCACCGACGTTACCGAACAGTCGGAGCGCCTGCTCTCGCACGCCGGCGGCCGACTCGCCGGCGGCAAGCCAGGCCTCAGCGTGGCCCGGATCGCGCCGGGACAGCGCGT
>JAFEGB010000285.1 GCA_018240295.1 Pseudomonadota bacterium | reverse complement strand
TGCGTGCCGGATCAGAGCGGCAGGTTCCTCGGGTCGTACTTGGGATCGTCCTCGAACTGGAAGTCGTCGAGGTGGCGGCGAAGTTCGCGCAGTTCGCGATGCCGCTCGATGGATCGCCAGGCCTTGGAGCCGGGGCCCGACGGCGCGGGCGGGGGCGTCGGCACCACGGCCGGCGACTCGTGTTCCGTGTCGTCGTCCAAGCTTTCCTCGTCTTCGCTGAAGTTTTCACGCATGTTCAAGTCACTCCTGCACGCTGCTGCAGCAGAACCTTCGGTCCGGGCCGGACACCACGGTCACCGACCCCCGGTTTCAGGGTGCGCGGTTTATACGGAGTTTCAACGGTCAACAGAAATCAGAATTTTTGATCACAGACAAAGTTTTTTCGATGGAATCCACGGCCGCCACAGCGTCGTAAGCAGTCCGGTCGTCCACATCCGGGAGTCGCCGTCATGCTGATCCGCCGTCCGTCCGATCTGCGCCCGTCCGAGATCACGTCGCCCGAACTGTTCCACGGCCGCCGCCGCTTCCTGCAGGGGGCGCTCGCTGCCGGTGCGGCCGCCGCGTTTGGCCTGCCGGCGGTCGCGAGCGCCGGCGAGAAGCTGCCGAACGTCGTCAAAAGTCCCTATCGCGTCGACGAGCCGCTGACGCCGTACGACGCCGTCCCCGAGTACAACAACTTCTACGAGCTTGGCACCGGCAAGGACGATCCGCAGCGCAACGCCGCACGCCTGAAGCCGAAGCCGTGGACCGTCGAGATCGCCGGCGCCTGCGAGCAGCCCGGTCGCGTCGGCTTCGACGATCTGATCGCCGGACTGGCGCTGGAGGAGCGCGTCTACCGCCACCGCTGCGTCGAGGCCTGGTCGATGGTCGTGCCCTGGGTCGGCGTGCCGCTCGGGCAGGTGCTCGCGAAGTACAAGCCGCTGTCGAGCGCGAAGTACGTGGCGTTCACGACGCTGATGGACCCGCAGCAGTTTCCCGGCCAGCGCCTGCCGGTGCTGGAGTGGCCGTACCGCGAGGGCCTGCGCATGGACGAGGCGCTGCATCCGCTGACGATCCTCGCCGTCGGCGTCTATGGCGAGGTGCTGCCGAACCAGAACGGCGCGCCGCTGCGCCTGGTCGTGCCGTGGAAGTACGGCTTCAAGGGCATCAAGTCGATCGTGAAGATCGAGTTCGTCGAGCACGAGCCGCGCACCTCGTGGAACCTCGCTGCGCCCGACGAGTACGGCTTCTATGCCAACGTCAATCCGGCCGTCGATCACCCGCGCTGGAGCCAGAAGCGCGAGCGGCGCATCGGCGACTGGCTGAAGCGCGACACGCTGGCGTTCAACGGCTACGGCGAGCAGGTCGCCTCGCTGTACTCGGGCATGGACCTGCGCAAGTCGTTCTGAGGCCGGCCGCCGGCGACGATTGACCGCCTGTCCGACAGGCATACACTGCCCGACAGGCTTTTTCCGTCAGGCACCTGCCATCCGGAGGTTACCGAAATGATCCAGTCCGCCGCCTGCCGCCTCGACCCGCTCGCCAACGACTGCGAGCCGACCGACGAGCAGCTCGAAATGATCATGGCTGCCGCTGCCCGCTCGGCCCGCGAGATTCGGGCGCGCGTCGATGCCGAGCTTTACCGGCAGATCGCCGTCGAGCTGGAAGCCGCCAAGGCCCGCGCCCGCGCCCGCGGCAGCATCTTCGTGCAGGACCATGACTGAACCTGATCCCGGCAAGCCGCGCTTGCTGGTCGTCGCCGGACCGAACGGTTCCGGCAAGACCACGGTCACCGAGCAGGTGTTGAAGCACCGCTGGTTCGATGGCTGCGAATACATCAATCCCGACAACATCGCCGAGCAGCAGTACGGCGGCTGGAATTCGGCCGAGGCCGTGCTGCAGGCGGCGAACCACGCGCAGGCGCTGCGCGAGCGCTGCCTCGCCGAAGGCCGCGACATGGCCTTCGAGACGGTGTTCTCGGCCGATGACAAGGTGCAGTTCATCGAGCGGGCGCTGGCCGCCGGATATTTCGTCCGGGTGTTCTTCGTCTCGACCCGCCACCCGTCCCTCAACGCCGCCCGCATCACCTATCGGGTCATGAACGGCGGGCATGATGTATCGATCGCCAAGATCATCGCGCGCTACCGGCGCTCGATCGTCAACTGCACGCTGATCGCCCGCCGCGTCGACCGGCTGTACGTCTACGACAACTCGGTCGACGGCGCCGAGGCCCGGCTGATGTTCCGGGCCCGCTACGGCGAGCTGGCGAAGGTCTATGCCGGCCCGATCGAACGCTGGGCCGACAGCATCCACACGGCGCTGCGCGCGCCGGCCTGATCCGCGCCTTCAGCCCGCCATCTGCCGCGCCAGCGCCGCCAGCGCCGCCAGTTGCTTGCCGAGGAATTCGCGCGTGCCGGCGTCGGTGAGCTGGCCGTCGGCGTCGATCTTGTTCTGCGCCTGACCGACCATGATTTCGGGTTTGTTGAGGATGCGGGCGTCGAGGAAGACGAAGATCTGGCGCAGGTGATACTGCATGCGCGCGCCGCCGAGCACGCCCATCGACGCGCTCTGGATCGCCAGCGGCTTGCCGGCGAACGGCTGATCGGGCAGGCGCGAGATCCAGTCGATGGCGTTCTTCAGCACGCCGGGCACCGAGTAGTTGTATTCGGGCGAGACGATGACGACGCCGTCGGCGGCGCGGATGGCATCGCCGAGTGCGGTGACGGCGGCCGGAAAGCCTTCGGCCTGCAGGTCGGCGTCGTACAGCGGGATGTCGCGCAGCGACGGCGCGGCGACGACGCGGATGCCGTCCGGCGCCAGTTCGGGCAGGGCGCGGGCGATGGCGGCGTTGTACGAGCCGCGGCGCAGGCTGCCGGTGATGCTCAGGAAGGTCAGCGGACGATCGCTCATGGCGGGGGCAGGCTCCGGTTCGGCGGGAAAGGGCAGGGAAGGGGCGGGATGCCCGGGAAAACGTGCCCGGGATGCTCGCGCAGGCGGCGCGCGGCGGGATAGCAAAGGGATTCGCGGGAGTTGTTCAGCGGCATTGAAGGTAGCAGCGGCGCCGGGCCGGCGATCCGGTGCAGTTCCGGCGGCGGCTTTGCCGGAAAATCAGCCGATGCACTGCCGCCCGATACGGCGGCTTCTACGCTGCACCGGGGTTTGCAGGAGATCGGGTGATGGCGGACGACGTGGACAAGCCCGTGCCGGTGCCGCTGCGCGCGCAGGCCGATGACGACAGACAGGACACTCCATGCTGCTGAACCCCGCCCCCGAATCCGCCCGCTGGCCCGAAACCTTTCCGCCGCCGTTTGCCGATGCCTGGGGCGATGACCGCTACGGGCTGTGGGCGGAGTTCGTCATCGTGACCGCTCGCGGCTCGGCCACGCAGCGGATGCGCTGGATCGAGCCGGGGACGTTTTTGATGGGCTCGTCGGATCACGAGCCGGGGCGGTTCAGCGACGAAGTTCCGCAGTACCTGGTGACGCTGACGCGCGGCTTCTGGCTGGCGGACACGGCGTGTACGCAGGCGCT
>JAFEGB010000284.1 GCA_018240295.1 Pseudomonadota bacterium | reverse complement strand
TGCTGACGGTGACGGCCGGGGGGCGGGGGACACCACGGCACTGATTGCGCCGGGCTTACCCGTCGGCTTCGACCTCTCCGCTCTCCGGCGGGCATGGGTATCTATATAAGTCCGCGGTCCCGCAGACCGGATGGATCGACCACCAACGGCTCGGGTGTCGATCTCCCCGCGTCCCTTGCGGGAGAGGGAAGGTCTAAGCCGAAATGTTGGTCGCCTGCACCGCCGCCGGTGCCCGCGTCACGCCCTGTCGCTGCAGCCACCACAGCAGCAGCAGCCCCGGCAGCGCCAGCAGCGCCGAGCCGCCCCAGAACCAGACCCAGCCGAGCTGCTCGGCCAGCCAGCCGCCGCTCGCCGCGAACACGCGCATGCCGACCGCCATCAGCGAGGTCAGCAGCGCGTACTGCGTCGCCGTGTAGGCGGCTGCGCACAGGCTCGACAGGTAGGCGACGAAGGCCGCCGAGGCCAGGCCGCCGGCGAGGTTGTCGGCGGCGATCGCCAGCGTCAGCCAGCCGAGGTCGTGGCCGCGCAGCGCCAGCGCCGCGAACAGCAGGTTCGTGCTCGCCTGCAGCACGCCGCCGACCGCCAGCGTCGGCACCGTGCCGTAGCGCGCGACGACGATGCCGCCGACCAGCCCGCCGACAATCGTCGCCCAGATGCCGAACACCTTGGCGATCGCGGCGATCTCGCTGCCGCTGTCGCCGAGTTCGACGTAGAACGGATTGGCCATGCCGCCGGACAGCGCATCACCGAACTTGTAGAGCAGCACGAAGGCGAGGATCGCCGGCCAGTGCGCACGGCGCGCGAAGTCGCGAAACGGCTCGACGACGGCGCTGCGCAGGCGCTCGGCGAGCGGCAGCACCGCCGTATCCGGCGCATCCCCGGTGCGCTGCGGCTCCGGCGCCAGCAGCGTGACGATGAGATTGACGGCCGCCAGCGCCGCGAGCGCCGCAAACACCACCGGCCACGCCGCGAAGTCCGACAGCGCAATCGCCCCGGCCCCGGCCGCGAGCAGGCCGATGCGGTAGCCAAGCTGCGTCGCGCCGGCGCCGGCGCCCTGCTCGTCGTCGGCGAGGATTTCGATGCGGTAGGCATCGATGACCACATCCTGACTGGCCGACAGGAACGCGATCGCGAGCGCGACGAGGCCGGTGGCGAGCGGCGCGGCGAGTGGATCGGTATGCCCGAGCGCCCACACCGCCAGCGCCAGCAGCATCTGGATCGGCAGCAGCCAGCCGCGCCGCCGCCCGAGCCGGCGCAGCCCCGGCGGCGGCGCCCGGTCGAGCAGCGGCGCCCACAGAAACTTCAGCGTGTACGGCAGCCCGAGCAGCGCAGCCAGCCCGATCGTGGTCTTGTCGACGCCAAGCTTCGCGAGCCAGTACGACAGGGTGGAGAGCGTCAGCAGCAGCGGCAGGCCGCTGGCAAAACCCATCGCCAGCACGACCAGCAGACGGGGGCGCAGATAGACCGCAGCGGCGGTCGTCCAGCGGGCAGACATCGGCGATACGGCTCCGGGGGCGGGCGACGGCGGGGCGTGCAGGCTAGTGCCTGTGCGGGCGCAGCACCAGACGGAGGGCGCGCCGGCCGTTCATCGACCCATCGCTGAAACCGGCCGGACCTGCGCTGCCGAAGCGCCCGACATCAACCACCGCACGCTGCGGCAGAAACTGCGGTGGTACGCGCTGGAGCGGGCTGCAGGCGATGAACGGGTGCCCGGAGGCTGCGCACGCGGGTGTGCGACGTGAGCGGGATGGCGATGCTATAAACGCTATGCCCTGCAAAGCAGGCCGGTCAGCCCGGAAATTTCCGATCATCAGGACTATGTCCCGGTTGCGACAGGCAGGCCCGGCAATGGATCAGGATGGTAGCGCATGCCTCCGAAAATTCGGGAATTGATCGCTGAACTCGAACGGGCCGGCTTTGTGAACCGGAGTGGCAAGGGCAGCCATCGTAACTTTGTTCATGTCAGGCTGGCCAAGCCCATCACCTTGTCCGGCGCACCGGGCGATGATGCCCGACACTATCAGATTCGCGCCGTGCGGCGGGCAATCGAGGAGTCCAGATCATGAATGAAAGCGCCAGATACGCGAAGATAATCGAATGGTCGGAAGAAGATCAATGATATGTGGGCAGCGCCCCCGGTCTGATGTATGGCGGTTGCCACGGCACCGACGAAAGAGCTGTTTTCGAAGAACTCTGTGCGATCGTCGAGGAAGTGATTGACCTGTACCACAAGGACAACAAACCCCTGCCCCCCGCCACCTCCGGCAGAGACTTTGCGAACCGGATGCAGGACGTTGCCTGAGTGGCTTGACGCGGAAGGCGGATTACAGCGCGCAGCTCGCTGGATGTGCCGACGCAGGAGGCGCATCGCTCGCGGAATTCGAGCAGCGACCACCGTGCCTTCCAGCAGCGCATTGCACATTTGACCTGAGCAGGCAAACACACAATGGAACATCTGGCGCTTCTGAAAAAACTTGAAGAACTTGGCGTCGAATTCTGCCTTTCCGTCCCCGGCCCTGGAGGAGGCGACACTTACATTGCGAAGCCAGAGGAACTCCTGAACCTTTTAGAAGACCCGATAACCGTCTACGCAAAACATTATGGCGTTACAAAATCTGAATACCTGGCCTGGACAAACGAAAACTTTTCTGTTCGCTGCTCTGGAACAACCAAAAAAGGCACACAGTGCAAAAACATTGTTCCGGGCGGCTGTAATGTGACGCCCGACCAATGGATCAAGCTACAAGGTGAATACTGCAATATTCATGGTGCAGACAAGAAAATTTAACGAGCATGCCGCCCGTAGAATGTACCGATACAGGAAGCATATCGCTCACGAAATTCGAGCAGCAACACCGTACCTTCCAGCGCATTACGCG
>JAFEGB010000283.1 GCA_018240295.1 Pseudomonadota bacterium | reverse complement strand
GCGGTGCGGAGGCACGGCGCGCGGACGGCGCCGGCGGGAGCACGCCGGCAAGCTCCGAAAGGCGCGCGCATCCCGCCAGGCCCGGAGTCCGCCGGAAACACCGGCCGCCGGGCTCAGGGGCCGGCGCTCCAGCCCGCGGCCGCCAGCGCACCCGCGCGCTCGCGCAGCTCCCCGGCGCTGGCGCGGATCAGGGCCAGCCGGCGCACCAGCAGGCGTTCGGCGTGCCAGTCGCCGGGCAGCGCGTCATCGGCGAGCGTGTCGGCGAGCGCGCTCGCCGGGGGCGGCAGGGCTTCGGGGACGGCGGCGGCCGGGTCGATCGCGTGCGCGGCGGCAGCGAGGCTGGCGGCGACCGCGGCCGCACTGGCGCGCAGGCGTTCGGGCGCGTCGGCCTCGAACTCGCTGCCGCGGTGCAGGCGCAGCATGTGCAGCGCCACGAGCTGCGTGCCGAGCAGGTAGCCGAGCGCGACGTAGCGCTCCAGCGCCGCGACCGCGCGCTGCTGGTCGGGCGGCTCGGCGAGCATGCGCTCGAAGGCCCCGGCGAGCGCGACGACGGCGTCGTGGTAGCGCTTGCGCGCAAGGCGGTAGGCAAGTTCGTCCATCGGCTCGGCGAGCGTGGCGCGTGCGTGCGCGCCGGCGGCATCGAGCAGGCCGCGCAGCAGCGCCGGCATCGCGTAGCGCTCCCAGCTCGGCAGCAGATGGCTCGCACCGATCGACAGCAGTCCGCCGAGCACGGTGTCGAGCACGCGCGCGAGCATCGTCACCTCGCCGGCCCCGCTGCCGGTCAGGTGCACCTGCAGCAGCACGATCACGCAGCCGGCGGTGGCCGTGTAGCGGTAGCGCAGCGTCACGAAGGCGTGCGCGACGGTGTTGGCGACGAAGATCGCCGCGAGCAGCAGCACGGCCGGCGGCTCGGCCGCCAGCAGCGCCGCGGCCAGCACGCAGCCGGTCAGGTTGCCGAGCAGGCGGTCCTTCTGGCGCTGCTGCGTGATGCTGAAGTTCGGGCGCAGCACCAGCGCGATGGTCAGCACGATCCAGTAGCCGTGCGCCTCATAGGGCAGCACCCGCCCGAGCGCCAGCGCCGCCCCGACCGCCGCGCTCAGGCGCAGGGCGTGGCGCAGCAGCGGCGAGCGCGGCGCGCGGATCTGCGCGATCAGCAGCTTCAGCCCGGCGAGCGGCGGGCTGCGGAAGGCGGCGAAATCGGCGCCGCCGAAGATCTCCGCCGGCGGCACCGGCCGGCTGGCGATGGCCGGCAACTCCTGGATGCGCACGACGCAGCGCTCGATCTTGGCGACGGTCGCCGCCAGCGCCGCGCGCGCCGCCTGGTTGTCCGGCGTCGGCGCCAGCGCATCGAGGCGCAGGCGCTCGTAGGCGAGCGCGTAGAGCTCGGGCTTGAAGCAGGCGGTCGCCGCCGGCGGCGGCTGGTCGCGCATCAGCGCCGCGGCGACCGTATCGAGCGCGCGCGCCGCCTTCAGCACCAGCTCGTGCAGGAAGTCGAGCGCATCGGCCCCGGCCAGCGTGCGGTGCAGCAGCGCGTGGTCGGTGTGCGCCGAGAGCACCGCCTCGTAGATGTCGAAGGCCGCGAGCAGCGTCGCGAGCAGCGTGCCGTCGGCCGGCGTGCGCAGCTCCTCCAGCACCAGATCACGCGCCGCCTGCTGGCGCTCGACCAGCAGCGTCTGGCGGTGCACGAGCTGCGCGTAGCAGCGTTCGAGATCCGCCCCCGGCACGTAGCAGTCGGCCTTGGCGCGCAGGTATTCGGCAAGCTCGTGCAGGCTCTCGGCCAGCGCCTGCTGGCGCGTGCGCCGCGCCGCCGCGCGCGCGGCGACCAGGCCCCAGAGCAGGTAACCGCCGGCTCCGGCCAGGAACCAGCCGGCGTGCTGCCAGGGATCGGCCGCCGCCTCGTGGCTGCCGAGCGCCATCGCGGTGACGAACAGCGTGCCGACGCTGAGCGGCAGCGCCGCCCGGCCCCAGCCGAGCAGCAGCGCCGAGACGAAGGTGATGCCGAGCACGACCGCGGCGTTGAGCCACGGCGTGCCGGCACTGAGGCCCACGCCGAGTGTGGCCAGCGTGCCGAGCACGACCGCCGCCGGCATGAGCCGGCGCTTCTCGGCCAGCGGCCCGGGCAGGTCGGTCAGGCTCGTCCCGAGGGCTCCCGAAGACACCGCCGCCGCCGCGTGCGGCCCGAGCGTCGCCCAGGCCGCGAGCGTCAGCCCGAGCACGCCGAGCGCGACGCGCAGGCCGCTGTGCACGTAGTGGCTGTAGAAGTAGCGCTGCAGCAGCTGCGCGAAGCTCATCGACGGCGGTCTCCGGCGGCGGTGGGGCGGAGGCCAGTCTATGTGGCGGCGGGGCCGGCGGCGTCCGGGAGCCGTTTCCGGCAGGCTCCGGTGCGCGATGCCGATCACACGCAGCCGGCGCGGGGCTGAAAGCGCTTCTCAAGCCGGCTCCGGTGGCCTCTGGCTGCCTGATCCTCGTGAGCTTCCGGCCGGAATTCCGGCTGATGTTCCGGCACGGGGGATGCCTCGGGCGGTCCGTCATGTCATTTTTGACCCGACAGAAGTCGCAGACCGGATCAGCGCATCCGCAACGGGGCATCGGTGCAATGACGGCATGGGCAGCAGGCAGCAGATGAATTTCCCGGATGGCGACAAAAACGAGCGGCCGGTACCGGTCCTGCGGCATGCAGCCGTCCGTCAGCGGGCGTGCCGGTGAACGCCCGGAGCCGCAACCGTCAGGGCTTCGTCGCCGGTTCCCTGATCGGCACCCTGGGCGGACTGATCGGCCTCGGCGGGGCCGAATTCCGGCTGCCGGTGCTGATCGGCGTGTTCCGGCTGGGGACGCTGGAGGCCGTGATCCTCAACAAGGCCATGAGCCTGGTCGTCGTGACCGCCGCGCTGCTGTTCCGGGGCGTCACGATCGCACCGGCCGCGCTCGGCGATCATCTCGACGTGATGCTGAACCTGCTCGCCGGCAGTCTCGCCGGTGCCTGGTGCGCGGCAGGCCAGGCCGTCACGCTGCCCCGGCGCTGGCTGGATCGCATCATCCTGGTGCTCCTGATCGGGCTGTCCCTGCTCATGCTGCTGGAAACCCGGGCCGGCCTGCACGAAGCCGGCACACCGCTGCTCGAACCCGGCCCTCTGCGCCTCGTGACCGGGGTGTTCGCAGGCTTCGCGATCGGCGTCGTCGCGGCGCTGCTGGGGGTGGCCGGGGGCGAGCTGCTGATTCCGGTCATCGTGCTGCTCTACGGCCTCGACATCAGGCTCGCGGGCAGCCTGTCGCTGATGGTCAGCCTGCCGACCATGATGGTCGGCTTCGCCCGCTACACCCGCGCCGAGGCCTTCTCGGTGTTGCGTCAGGAAATGCCGCTGATGGGCTCGATGGTGCTCGGCTCGATCCTGGGCGCGGCCGTGGGAGCCCTGCTGCTCGGGCGGGTGCCGACCGACTGGCTGACGGGGCTGCTCGGCATCGTCCTGCTGGTTTCGGCCCTCAGGATGTTCCCGCACGCGCGCTGACAGGGGCGCGGACCGGAGCCTTCCGCAGCCGCCGGGGCGCTTGCGGACACGGGTTGGCGGCAGGCGCCGTGCCGCCGGGGCGGGCGGCGCGGACACTTCCTGCGGATGCCTCGGTGCGGCTCAGGCCGGAGCGGGCAGCCCCGCACGCAGGGCATCGAGCACCTGCTGCGCGACCAGCGCCGAGGACTGCGGGTTCTGGCCGGTGATCAGGTTGCCGTCGCGCACCGCGTACGGCTGCCAGTTCGGGCCGCCTTCGAAGAAGGCGCCGAGTTCGCGCAGCCGGTTTTCCAGCAGGAAGGGCACGGTGTCGCCGAGGCCGAGCGCGTCTTCCTCGGCGTCGGTGAAGCTGTTGACGTGCTTGCCTTCGAGCAGGAAGCGTCCGTCCGGGCCCTTGGCCGAGACCAGGGCCGCCGGTCCGTGGCAGAGCGCGGCGACGATGCGCCCGGACGCAAACGCCGTTTCGACCAGATGCGCGACCGCCGGGTCGGTGGCGAGGTCCCACATCGCGCCGTGACCGCCGGGCACGAACAGCGCATCGAACACGTGCATGTCGATGGCAGCGGCGCGCCAGCTCTGGCGGAGCTTCTCCCGAAGCGCCTCATCGGCCTGCAGGCGTTCGACGGCCGCGGGCAGCGGACCGTCGGCGGTCTCGAGGCTGCGCGGGTCGAACGGCACCGGTCCGCCCTCCGGCGAGGCGAGGTCGACGTGGCAGCCGGCATCGGTGAAGGCGTAGTAGGGCACGGCCAGTTCCTCGGCCCAGACGCCGGTCGGGTGACCGCTGTCGCCGAGGCGGTCATGCGAAGTCACGAGCATCAGCACGCGCAGGTTCATGTCGGGTCTCCTCTGGTGTTCCCGTGGTCAGGCACAGGCAGCAGAGTCGCCGGCCGGCAGGGCGGTTCAGCGGACCGGGGCCGGAGTGCGGACGGGAGCAGGATGCCCGGGCGCTGCGGGTGCGCAGGCGCGGGGCGGCGGCAGGGCCATGACGGTCCTGAGGGCGCCGGGGCGCCGGGGATTCCCGATGCGGGCGGCGGTGTCCTCAGCCGCCGCCCAGCGCCGCCAGCGCATCCCACAGCAGCTTCGCGCCGGTCAGCGCCAGCCCGGCGTAGCAGATCGCGTAGAACGGCTTTTCCGGCAGCCGCGCATGCAGCACGACGCCGAGGCGCACGCCGACGAGGGCCAGCGGCAGCAGCGCCGCGGCGGTGACGAGGTTGGCGTCGCCGAGCTGGCCGAGCAGCGCGTAGGGCACGAGCTTGGTGTAATTGACCACCGCGAAGAAGAACACGGTCACGCCGATGAACTCGGCGCGCGGCAGGCGCTGCGGCAGCAGGCAGGCGGCGAGCGGCGGGCCGCCGGCGTGGGCGAGATAGCTCGTGAAGCCGGCGAGCGCCCCCCAGCCGAACGCACGCGTCACCGACACGGCACGCGCCGGCGGCTGGCGGCCGCCGCGCGTCTGCCAGACGTGATGCGCGGTGAAGGCCAGCGCCTCGATGCCGACGATCAGCTTCACCCAGGCGACCTCGACGTGCTGCCAGGCCCAGGCGCCGGCGAGGATGCCGAGCAGCGCCCCCGGCAGCAGCTTGCGCAGCTGCCGGGCGACCGGCACGTGCCGGAAGGCCCAGAGGCTCGCCAGATCCATCACGCACAGCACCGGCAGCAGCACGGCCGCCGCCTGCACCGGCGACACCGCCAGCGACAGCAGCGGCACGCCGAGCACGCCGAGTCCGCCGCCGAAGCCGCCCTTGGACAGGCCGACGATCAGCACCGCCGGCACGGCGGCGAGCCAGAAGGCGGGGGAATCGATCATCGGCGGGCGGCTCCGGGCAGCTCTGCTTTGCAGAGCCCGCGACGGTAGCCGCCGGCCGCGCGCGCCGGCCAGCGCGGCGCGCGCATCGCTGCTCTGTCAGCTCGCGTACTTGACCGTGCAGCCGTAGGGCCGGGTCACGGCCTTCTCGACCGGCCTGCCATCGAGCACCTGATGCAGGGCGTTGCGCAGGTACGGTTCGGCCTTGTCGATGTCGGCGGCACGCGCCGACGGGATGCTGTCGATGCCGCCCATGTAGCGCAGCGTGCCGTCCGGGCCGATCACGAACATGTGCGGCGTCACGCGCGCGTCGTACAGATGGCCGAGCTTGCCTTCCGGATCGAGCAGCACGGCGCTCGGCGCGGCCCTGCGCTCGGCGTTCAGGCGCTCGGCTTCCTTCGCATCGGCGTAGCCCTGTTCGCCGGGCGCCGAGGAGATCACCGACAGCCAGACGACGCCGGCGGCGGTTGCCTCGCGCTGCAGCTTCTGCATGTTGTCGGCGCCGTAGTGCTTGCCGACGTACGGGCATTCGGCGTTGGTCCATTCGAGCACGACGGTCCTGCCGCGCAGGCCGTCGAGGCTGACCGTGCGCCCCTGCGTGTCGGTGGCCGTGAACGCCGGGGCCGGCCTGCCGACCTCGGGGCCGGCCGCCTGCGCCGCGGGCAGCAGCGCGCCGGCCCCGCCGCCGAGGGCGAGCACGACGGCGAGTGCCGTGGCGCCGCGCAGCAGGCCGCGACGCCGGCAGGCCGGCGGCTGCCGCAACGGGGTGCGGGATTCGGGGGCGGCAGGGCTTCGGGAAGCATCGGACATGGCGGTGCACCTCTCGCTTGGCGGGGTTCGTCAACGGGCGACGAGCGCGGGCGCGGCGGCGGGTTTGCCGATCGCCTCGACCACGAGCGCCGGGCTCAGCACCGGCGGCAGCAGCCGCGGCTCGCCGCCGCCGGCCGGATAGAAGGCGTAGAACGGCAGGCCGTCGCGGCCGAAGCTCGCGAGATAGGCGCCGATCGCCGGATCGCGGCGCGTCCAGTCGCCCTTGAGGTACGCGACACCGCCGGCCGCGAAGGCCGCGCGCACGGTATCGCTCGACAGCGTCGTGCGCTCGTTGACCAGACAGGTGATGCACCAGGCCGCGGTCAGGTTCACGAACACCGGCCGGCCGGCGGCGCGCAGCCCGGCGAGGCGCGCCGCCGAGTACGGTTCGGCGGCGGACTCCGTCGTGCCCGCCGCGGCCGGGAGCGTGGATGCAGCGGCTGCGCGAGGTGCTGGCCTTCCCGATGTACGCCGCTGCGGCCTGGCTGCTGTGGGTGCTCGCGCAGCTCGCCGGTGCCGATGCGCTGCCGGTCGCGCTCGGCGGAGCGCTGCTGATCGCGTTCGCCGGCTGGCTG
>JAFEGB010000282.1 GCA_018240295.1 Pseudomonadota bacterium | reverse complement strand
GGATTGCGCGGCGCCGCGAGCTGCGCCGGCACCGGGCGGGCCGCACCGGCGATGCGCTCGGACGGCAGGCCGAAGTCGAAGCGGGCGCGGGCGGCGCGCGTGGCGGCGCGCGTGCCGGCCGGCAGCAGCGAGCTGAAGCGGAAGTCGAGATCGGCGTCGATCGCGCGCATGTCGGCCGGCGTGTCCGGTGCCGAACTCGCATCGACCGCGCAGAGCAGCGCGTGGCCGTGCATCACCAGCCACTCGGCGCTCACGGGCCGGCTCCGGCACCGGTTTCGGTATCGAGCCCGAACACCCGCGTGCGCACGCGCCCGGCGCCGGCTTGCGGCGGCTCGCGCACGAACACCGTGCGCACCGCGTAGGCCGCACTCGGGCGGTAGCGCAGCGGCAGGCCGTCCCAGATGCGCAGCAGATCCTCGATCGACAAGTCCTCGGGCTGCACGCTCGCGCGCTCGTTGTCGAGCCAGTCCGGATCGAAGGCGCCGATGCGCGCGGCATCGAGTTCGGCGATGCGCGCCAGCGCCTGCATCGCCCAGCCGAGCAGGCGCAGCTCCTCGGAGGCGTTGGCGACCCACGGAAACAGCAGGAAGTGCAGCACCAGCGGCAGCAGCGGCTGCACCGCGGCGTTCGAGCCGGGCGGCGGCACGTGGTAGCGGTTGCGCGTGGCCGGGTCGATTTCGACCCGGTAGACGTACAGCCCGAGCAGGCCGCCGAGGTCCTGGCGCGCCAGATCGGCGCTGCCGAGCAGGCGCACC
Organism: Pseudomonadota bacterium; assembly: GCA_018240295.1. Classification (GTDB taxonomy): domain Bacteria; phylum Pseudomonadota; class Gammaproteobacteria; order Competibacterales; family Competibacteraceae; genus Plasticicumulans. Next base: position 5,104 of record JAFEGB010000282.1, on the reverse strand, counting down.
GGCGCGAACGCGGCAAGCTCCGCCGGCTGCTCGCGGCGCAGCGCCGCTTCGAGCGCCAGCATCGCCGCCTCGACGCCGCGGTGGCTCGCCATGTCAGCGCCCCCGCGTCCGGGGCAGGAACGGATGGATATCGGGGCCGGTATCGGCGGGGAGCATCCGGCAATCGAGCGCGAGCCGATCCACTGCAGCCTCCGATGGCAAGGTCACGCCGGGCTGAGAGTCGCCGAAGCGGACTCAGCCGTCAGGGCCGTCAGGCTTGAGACGGGTTGCGACGGAACCTAGCAGTGGATGTCGCGATGACAACGCGCCGGGCATTAAGGATCGGAAAGGATTGCTGTCCGGCCGGCGACCGGCTTCGGGTCGCCGGTGCCTGAGGCGGCGTGTCCGGCAAGCAGCAGGGTGCGCGGAATGACCCGCTGCCGGTGCAACGGCTCCCGGCGTTGCGGGCCTTGGTTCCGGGAGTGGAGGCGATGCCGGCATGGACCCGCCGGCCGCTGCCTCAGCCCGGCAGCTTCACGACCGCCTCGATCTCGACCTTCGCGCCGCGCGGCAGGCGGGCGACCTGCACGGTCGAGCGTGCCGGGCGATGCTCGCCGAAGCGCTGGCCGTAGATTTCGTTGAGGCGTGCGAAGTCGTTCAAATCGGTCACGAACACCGTGGTCTTGACCACGTCGGCGAGCGTCGCGCCGGCGGCGGCGAGGATCGCGGCGAGGTTGTCGATGACCTGCTCGGTCTGCACGTCGATCTCGCCTTCGACGAACTCGCCGGCGGCGTTCAGCGGAATCTGGCCGGAGGTGTACAGCAGGCCGTTGACGACGATGCCCTGCGAATACGGGCCGATCGCGGCAGGGGCTTCGGACGTGGCGATGATCTGCATGAGGCATTCGGCTCCGGTTCGGGAACGGATGCCGGCCGGAGGCGTGCCGGCCGGGGCGGGATGGCCATGCTGGCCGCGGGGACTTGCCGGCGCAAGCAGGCCGGGGCGGCTCACTGCTCGGTCGGGGTGCCGGTCGCGCGCGAGGCCTCGCTGTGCAGTTCGGCCATCACCGCGGCAAACGCCGTCTCGTCGGCTGCGCGCAGCGCCGCGACCGCCTCGCGGAAGTCGCGCACGGCACGGTCATGCCCGGCGAGCCGTCCGGCGAGTTCGGCTTCCTCGTCGGCCGAGGGCCGGCCGTACTTCTGATACTTCTCCTCCAGCGCCCGCAGCATCTCGAAATGCGCGCTCTTGCTGCGCTCCATCGTGGCGTAGGCGGTCAGCGCAGCGATGGCGGCCGGGTGGTCGAGTCCGGTGCCGGTGCTGGTGGCTTCGGCTTGGTTCATGATGCGCGGCTCCTGCGGACGGCATGTTTCAGATGCTCCGCGATGATGGGGGGATCAGGCGGCGGATACGCGGCCGCCGCCGGGCTGCGCATGATGACATTCCGCACCGCGCCTGCCATCGCCGAAGCGCGCGCGCTGCTCGCACTCGCCGTGCCGCTGATGCTCGCGCAGCTCGCGCAGATGCTGATGGGCTACACCGACACGCTGATGGTCGCGCGCGTCGGCGCGCTCGAACTTGCCGCGGTCGGCACCGGGCTCGCGCTCTGGCATCCGCTGTACCTGGCCGTCACCGGCCTGCTGATGGCCGAGAGCGCGCTGATCGCCCGCCTCGCCGGCGCCGGCCGTGCCGATGCGGCCGGCGGGCTGCGCCGGCATGCGCGCGCGCTGGCGCTCGCCTGCGCGCTGCCGGCCGTCGTCCTGATGAATCACGCCGGGCCGCTGCTGGGCGCGCTCGGCGTCGATGCCGCGATCGTGCCGGTCGCGCAGGACTATCTCGGCGCCCTGTCCTTCGGCGTGCCGGGGGCGTTCTGGTATCTGGCCGAGCGTTACGCGATCGAAGGTCTCGGCCGCACGCGGCCGGTGCTGGTCGCGGGCCTCGCGGCGTTCGTGCTGAACATCGGCCTCAACTGGCTGCTGATCTACGGCCATCTCGGCCTGCCGGCGCTCGGGGCGCGCGGCTGCGGCTACGCGACCGCCGCCTGCTTCTGGCTGGAAGCCTGCGGGCTCGCGTGGCTGAACCGCCGGCTGCCGGCGCTGCGCAGCCACAGTCCTTCGCCGGATGCCCCCGGCCTGCGTGCGCTGCTTGGGCTCGGCCTGCCGATCGCGGCGGCGGTGCTGTTCGAGGTCGGCATCTTCTGCGCCGTCGCACTCGCACTCGGCCGGCTCGGCGCGGACGCAGTCGCCGCCCACCAGATCGCGCTGACCACCGCGAGCCTGACCTTCATGATCCCGCTGGCGCTGGCCGCGGCGATCACGATCCGCATCGGTGGTGCGCTCGGGGCCGGCGACGTGCCGGCGGCGCGCCGGGCCGGCTGGACCGGCATCGCGCTCGCCGCGGCGTTCATGGCGCTGTCGGCGACCGGCATCGGCTTCGGCGCGCCGTGGATCGCGGCGCTCTACACCGGCGATGCCGCGGTCGCGGCGCTGGCCGTGCAGCTGCTGCACGTCGCCGCGGCCTTCCAGATCTCCGACGGCCTGCAGGTGTCGGCCGGCGGCGCGCTGCGCGGCCTGCACGACACGCGCGGGCCGATGCTGATCACGCTGTTCGCGTACTGGCTGATCGGTTTCCCGTTCGGCTGGTGGCTGGCCTTCGGGCACGGGCAGGGCGCGCCCGGCCTGTGGTTCGGGCTGGTCGCGGGCCTGAGCTGCGCGGCGCTGCTGCTGAACCTGCGCTTCCGTCGCGGGCTGGCGCGCCTGCAGACTGCGGCTCCCGTCCTGCCCGAGTCTGCGTGATGAATGCCGCCGTCGATCTGCAGCCCGCCGGATTTCCGGCCGATCGCGCCGCCGTCGAGGCGCTGTTCCGTGAATACGAACAGGCGCTCGGGATTGATCTCTGCTTCCAGAACTTCGCCGACGAACTGGCGACGCTGCCCGGCCGCTACGCCGCCCCGGCCGGCACGCTGCTGCTCGCGCGCACCGGCAGTGAAGGGGATGCGCTGCTCGGCTGCGTGGCGCTGCGCCCGCTCGGCGACGGCATCGCCGAACTGAAGCGCCTGTACGTGCGCCCGGCCGGGCGCGGCCTCGGACTCGGCCGGCGCCTCAGCGAAGCGGCGCTCGCGCACGCCCGCGCCGCCGGCCACCGCGCCGTGCGCCTCGACACGCTGGCGACGATGACCGAGGCACGCGCGCTGTATGCGAGCCTCGGCTTCGTGCCGATCGCCGCCTACTGCCACAACCCGCTGCCGGGCGTGATGTACATGGAACTGCGCCTGGAATGAGGGCCGCGCCCCTTGCCGGCCCGCTCCGGTTTCAGCCGCCCGGCACCTCGCCGTCGCGATCGCGCGCCGCGAGCTGGCGCTCCAGCTCGGCGATGCGCGCCTGCAGCGGTTCGACCAGCGCCCGCACCTCGTCGCCCGTATAGCGCGGCGTGATGTGCCGCGGGCAGTTCCACTCGAAGGCAGCGACCTCGATCAGCACGGCGCGCTCGACCTCGGCGAAATAGTTGCCGAGGTCGATCTGCTGCACGAGCTCGGTCGATGCCTGCCCGAGATCGACGAAGCGCGCATGTCCGAGCACCTTCAGCCGCAGCTTCTGCCGGAAATCGATCAGGAACAGCGCGACGCGCCCGTCATGGCCGAGGTTGCCCATGCTCACGTACTGCAGGTTGCCGCGGAAATCGGCGTAACCGAGCGTCGTGGCACCGAGCACCTTCAGGAATCCGGGCGGCCCGCCGCGGTGCTGCACGTACGGCCAGCCGGTCTCGCTGACCGTGGCCATGAAGAAGGTATCGCGCGCCGCAATGAAGCGCGCCTCACGCGCCCCGAGCCGCGCCGGCTGTTCATCGCCGCGTTCGCGGTCGTGGTGTTCGATGCGCGTGCCGTAGTGCTCCTGCAGGCGGCGCACGCCGTCGGTGAAGGCGATGCGGGTGTAGGGATCGGCCATGGCGGGGTCTTCATGTTGCGGACGGGAGCGAGGAGCAGGACGCGGGAAGAGAAGACGTGCGTCGTCCGGGCGGGATGGATATAGCTGGTTTGGCGGGAGTTCTGCACGAGGGGGGACGGTTGTAGAGACCACGGTCTCGTAGTGTGCAGCTTTGCTGCGCACCTTGCGCCTGTCCCGATTTGCTGCCGCCTCATCCCTACCCTGTAACCTGGATGCTGTATCCCGGCGCACCACGGGAAATGGTTGCCGATGCCAGAAGGCGCCGCATTACCCATAATGCATCCGCGGCTACAAATAAACTGCGAAGTCTTGCCATCGCAGCAGGTCGCAATCAGCCTCACGCATTGCGTCATATGGTCTTTTGCAAGACCCGGTGATTCCTCAAATCCATCCCATTGCCCATGTCCCGACGTTACCGATGCGGAAGCAGTGACATCTGGCAATATGCGCTGCACTGATTGCGCCCTGCGACACAGGTGGATCAAGATGACGCCAGGGATTACAGCTTTGCTTCGCATCGACTGAAGGAGCGTATATGACTTTGGCGGATGGTCTTTACGATGAGTTGCTGACCGAAGCACTCCAGGCGCTCGTTGTCGGGGCGACCCAGGAAAATGGTCGCACGCTGCGGCCCTTGCAGGTCGAGGATGCGCCCAGGCGGTTGGCCGATCTGCTGGCTACACAACTGGTGCGGATTCTCGATGATCTGGAAGGCGACGGCGAGGCAAAGTTGCGCCGGCAACTGGAACTGGTGAATTCGATTTTGCTGAGCTTGCGCCCGCGCTTTGGGGATCGGGTGGACGGTATCGATGGGCTGGGGCCGTTCCCGCAGATTCTGCAGGCCATTCATCGGCGCCGGGCCGTTCCGGAATTCCCGGAAACCGGACTTTCGGCGCCTTGGTTGTTTACGGAGGGCAAAGGCTCACCATCACTTTTGAGTGAACTGCGCCGTGAATTGAGTGCTTGCGATCAGGTGGACATACTAGTCAGTTTCATCACGTATTCCGGCGTGCGGAAACTGTACGATGTTCTGCAGACCGTGACCGCTTTGGGGGCCGATGGCCAGGTTCGCACTCGTTTGCGGGTGCTGACCACTACTTATATCGGTGCCACAGAAATCCGGGCGTTGAATGAATTGGCCGGCCTGCCGGGTTGTGAAATTCGCATTTCTCTAGATGGCCGC
>JAFEGB010000281.1 GCA_018240295.1 Pseudomonadota bacterium | reverse complement strand
GTTCCGGGCACGCAGCATCCATCCCAGCATCTCGAAGAAACGGATGAAGCTGGATTTGCCCACGCCGTTCGCACCGATCAACACCGCCAACTTCGGAAGCTGCAACTTTTCGATGCGTTCCAGGCTACGAAAACCTTTGATGGAAACTTCCGCGATCATCCCTTGCAGGCGGTGCGGTCTGTTCTGCGTCGTCATCAGATGTCCTCCACGAAGAACATGCACTCCAGGAATTCCGGCTCGATCCGGCACAGCCCGTAAGATGCGCTGAGGAACGAAGCGCATCGTTCGCGTAAAACCGGAAGGCATGGTAGTCGCTTCTCGAACCCCGCGAACGAGGCGCCTCCTGCGTCGGCGCATCCTACGGGACTGCCTACTTGGTACACCACTGCTGCTCGCAGGGTACTCCGTCGTTGTTTCCGTCCATTTTCACGCCAGGACAGTTGCGAAGAAAGAATGTCGCTTCTGCGCAGGAAGTCATTTGCGAGCAATGAGTACGGCCGTCGCACCTGAAACTGGCCGATAGCTCAGGCGCTCCAGCATGATCTGGCAAGACAGGGCCGATTGGCTTATTCGCTACACCGGAGGAGGTTGAGTGCAGGCGAAAGTACTGATAGCCCTGCCAGCCGAGAGCAGCAACGATGACGAGGAGCACGAGGTTGCGCATGTTCAGGTAACCAGTGTTCTAACGTTGTAAATCACCGGACGCAGGCAAGCGCAGCTTGCTGGAGGTCGGGCGGATTGGGATGTTAATGCGTCGGATGCAACTTCAAGCGCTGCTGGTGGTGCGCACCCAGCTGCACACCCTACGAAACTTCCATGATCGTTTCCCAGTTCTGCGGAGACGAGTCAAGACGCTTTTTCTTGTAATTAAAACCCGCAGCCTTCAGAGTAGACGTTGCCCCTTCTCTGTCAGATTCATTGAGAAATAGAAAATCAGGAGCAAGCTTCTCATTATCTTCCTCTATCGAACTCATACAACTCTCCATTAGTCGTAATAGTGTGCAAATTTCTGCGCACCGTGTGTTTCGGATACGATTCCAAATGTTGCAGGGCGATGGAAACTTCTGGAAGTTGAAAACTTATTGCTGCCTTGCATTCGGAAAAATACGGCAGACGCTGCCTGAGCAGGGAAGATTGACTACAGCCATTGATCCATTCAACTGTTTCATGTACTGCCGCAACTTGCTGATAATTACAAGCTCATCCGTCGCCTGTACCTGCTGATACTCCCGACCAGAAATCTCCAGCCGTCAGCAATCTGCCAGCGCCGTCCGCAACTTCGCAAGCCATCCCGCCATCGCCTCCTCCTCATACCCCACCGCCGCCCCGCTCCCCCAAACCGGCCCCGGCCACGCCGCATCCCCGATCCGCCGCGCCACCACATGCACATGCAGTTGCGGCACGAGGTTGCCGAGTGCGCCGACGTTGATCTTGTCAGGCTTGCAGAGGCTTTCCAGGGCCTGCGAGCAGCGCACGATCTCGTCCATCAGCTGCGTGCGCTCGGCGGCATCGAGGGCATGGATTTCGGTGATGCCCTCGCGCATCGGCACGAGGATCAGCCACGGGAAGCGGGCGTCGTTCATCAGCCGCAGCGTGCAGAGCGGCAGGCGGGAGACCTCGACGGTGTCGGCGGCAAGCCGCGGGTGCAGCGTGAACATGGGCGTACCTTCGGGTCGGAGCGGGTGCGGTGTATCATCCGCGCCCTTCGCTGCGGGCCGTCAAGCCCGTGCTTCCCCCCGCTCGCCCGCGCCGACTCCCGGAGCCCGCCGATGGACCTCACCGCCCTCACCGCCGTCACTCCGGTTGACGGCCGTTACGCCGACAAGACCGCGGACCTGCGGCCGATCTTCAGCGAGTACGGGCTGATCCGCCATCGCGTGCTGGTCGAGGTGCGCTGGCTGCAGCGGCTGGCGAAGCATCCGGGCATCCCCGAGGTGCCGGAGCTCTCCGAGCACGCCGGGCATGTGCTGAACCATCTGGTCGAGCACTTCACGGTCGAGGATGCCGCGCGCGTCAAGAACATCGAGCGCACGACCAACCACGACGTGAAGGCCGTCGAGTACTTCATCAAGGAGAAGATCGCCGGCAACGCCGAGCTGGCGGCGGTCAGCGAGTTCGTGCACTTCGCGTGCACCTCCGAGGACATCAACAACCTTTCCTATGCGCTGATGCTGAAGGCAGCGCGCACGCAGGCCGTGCTGCCGCAGATGGACGCGATCATCGACGCCATCCGCCGGCTCGCCCACCTGCATGCCGACGTGCCGATGCTGTCGCGCACGCACGGCCAGCCGGCCTCGCCCTCCACGCTCGGCAAGGAGATGGCCAACGTCGTGTACCGGCTCAAGCGCACGCGCGAGCAGGTCGCGGCCGTGCCGCTGCTCGGCAAGATCAACGGTGCGGTCGGCAACTACAACGCGCACCTGTCGGCGTATCCGGAAATCGACTGGGAGGCGCACGCGCGCAGCTTCGTCGAAGACGACCTGGGCCTGACGCTGAACCCGTACACGATCCAGATCGAGCCGCACGACTACATGGCCGAGCTGTTCGATGCGACGGCGCGCTTCAACACCATCCTGATCGACTTCTCGCGCGACGTGTGGGGCTACATCGCGCTCGGCTTCTTCAAGCAGCGCACGATCGCCGGCGAGGTCGGTTCGTCGACGATGCCGCACAAGGTCAATCCGATCGACTTCGAGAACGCCGAGGGCAACTTCGGCATCGCCAATGCGCTGCTCACGCACTTCGCGCAGAAGCTGCCGGTGTCGCGCTGGCAGCGTGACCTGACCGACTCGACCGTGCTGCGCGCGATCGGCACGGCCTTCGCGCATGCGCAGATCGGCTATGCGTCGCTGCTCAAGGGCATCGGCAAGCTCGAAGTCAACGCTGCAGCACTCGCGGCCGATCTCGATGCCAACTGGGAAGTGCTGGCCGAGCCGATCCAGACCGTCATGCGCCGCTACGGCATCGAACAGCCTTACGAGAAGCTCAAGGCCCTGACCCGCGGCCAGCGCCTCGATGCCGCGGCGATGCGCGCCTTCATCGAGACGCTGGAACTGCCGGCCGAGGCCAGGGCGCGGCTGCTGGAGCTGAGCCCGGCCACGTATGTCGGCAACGCGGCCGAGCAGGCGCGGCGGGTCTGAACGAAACTCTCACCTGTAAGCCCGGACGAATCCGCCATCGGCAGGGAAGTCCGTGGCCGGCAAGGAGCCGGCCCGCACCCCGCCCGGCATCCGCGCCTGCGCAGCCCGCAGCGGCGAATCCCTGAGCAGCGGGGCGCGGCCTGCGCATTCGTCCGCGCCCCTTTCCCGATTCCGCCCCCCACCGATGGACACCGCGCCATGACCCAGGCCTCGAACCAGCCCCTGCCGCTTCTCGGCGGCCTGACGGTCCGCCAGTTCCTGCGCGACTACTGGCAGCAGAAGCCGCTGCTGGTGCGCAAGGCCATGCCGGGATTCAAGTCGCCGATCTCGCCCGAGGAACTCGCCGGACTCGCCTGCGACGAGGAAGTCGTCTCGCGCCTGGTCATGGAGCGTGGCGGACGCACGCCGTGGGAGCTGCGCCGCGGCCCGTTCACGGAAGAAGACTTCCTCGAACTGCCCGAGACGCACTGGACGCTGCTGGTGTCCGACGTCGAGAAGCAGGCCCCGGACATGGCCGGGCTGATCGAGCCGTTTCGCTTCGTGCCGGACTGGCGCATCGATGACCTGATGATCAGCTACGCGCCCGAGCACGGCACGGTCGGCCCGCACGTCGATGACTACGACGTGTTCCTGCTGCAGGGCCTCGGCAGGCGGCGCTGGCAGATCAGCACGCAGCCGGTCGATCCGGACAACTTCCTGCCCGATGTCGAGCTGCGGATCCTGGACGAGTTCGAGGCCGAGCAGGAATGGGTGCTCGAACCCGGCGACCTGCTGTATCTGCCGCCGAAGGTCGCGCACCACGGCATCGCGCTCGGGCCGTGCATGACCTACTCGATCGGTTTCCGCGCGCCGCTGCACTCCGACATGATCGGGCGCTACGTCGACTTCCTGATGGAGGAAGCCGACCACGAACTGCGCTACCGCGACGAGGGCCTCGCGCCGCAGGACAATCCGGGGCGCATCGGCGCGGACGCGCTCGATCGCATCAAGGACCTGATCCGCAGCTCGCTCGCGACCGGCGATGACCTGATCGAGAGCTGGTTCGGGCGCTACATCACCGAACCGAAGCCGGGCTACGTCGCCGAGCCCGAGGACGATCCGTACACACTCGCCGAACTGCGCCGCCACCTGAAGGACGGCGGCCAGCTCGAACGCAATCCGGGCTCGCGCTTCGCGTACATCGACCACGGCCAGGACAGCGTCACGCTGTTCGTCGACGGTCAGGAGTTCGCGCTCGGGCCGGCGCTCGCGCCGCTCGCGCGCGTGCTCTGCCGCGAACGCATCCTCGACAGCCGCCGGCTGCAGGCGGCGCTAAGCGGTGACGATGCCTGGGCGCTGCTGCTCGACCTGCTGAACGAAGGCTTCCTCGTCATCTACGAGGGCTGAGCGGCGAAGGCGCGGATCGCGAGCAGCACGCCGGCCACCAGCAGCGCGGCACCGGCGAGCGTCGTTGCCGGCGGCAGCGCGCCGTGCCAGAGCGCGGCATAGGCACTCGCGAACAAGGTCTCGCAGACGATCAGCTGGCCGGCCAGCGCCACCGGCAGGCCGCGGCTGGCGAGGTTCCAGAGCCCGCTCGCCGCCCAGCCGGCGGTGAGCCCGGTGCCGGCGGCGATCCACCAGAAGTGCTGCCAGTCCGCGGGGCTGCGCGCGGCCGTGTCCGGCGCGACGGCCAGCATCAGCAGCGCGACCGGCAGCAGGCCGGCACCGAGCAGGTTGTTCCAGTGCCCGGCCGGCAGCGCCGGATGGCGCTTCAGGTAGTCGCTGTTGGCGGCACCGAACAGCGTCCAGCACGCGAGTGCCGCGACGGCCGCGAGCACGCCGGCCGGATAGTCCTCACCGCGCACCGCGCCGCTCTCGCCGAGGTTCACGCAGGCGAGCCCGGCGACGATCAGCGCGAGCGGCGGCAGATGCCGCGCCCGCCACGGCCGGCGCTCGCGCCACTGGCCGACGATCGCGAGCGTCACCGGCAGGGCGCCGATCACCAGCGTCGGCAGATAGCTGCCGGCGGCACGCACCGCATATGCGAACAGCAGGTAGTAGACGACGTTGCCGAGCAGCGACAGCAGCCAGGCTGCCAGCCACTCGCGCGCCGACGTGGGCCGGCGCGGACCGGCGAGCAGCGCCACGAGCGCGACCAGCGCATAGGCGAGATAGCGCCCGCCGCTGATCGCGAGCGGCGACCAGTCGGCGAGTGCGAGCGGGGCAAGGAAGGCCAGCCCCCACAGCGCGCCGGCCCCGAGTGCCGCGGCGACGGCCGGCAGCGGCAGGGCCGGTGCCGCTGCGCCCGGGCTCAGAGCGTGACGCCGAGGTTGTCGATCAGCCGCGCACGGCCGAGCCGGGCGGCGGCGAGCAGGCGCAGGTCATGGTCCGCGGGGCCGGCCGGCAGCAGGTCATCGGCGCGGCGCACCTCGAAGTAGTCCGGCGTGAAGCCGGCATCGAGCAGCGTCGCGTTCGCAGCCTCGGTGATCGCCGCGTAGTTGCGCTCGCCGGCGCGGATGCGCGCGGCGGCGGCATCGAGCACCGTGTACAGCGTCGGGGCCAGCGCCCGCTCGGCGGCTGACAGATAGCCATTGCGCGAACTCATCGCCAACCCGTCGGCCTCGCGCACGGTCGGCACGCCGATGATCCCGATCGGCACGTCGAGGTCGCGGACCATGCGCCGGATCACCTGCAGCTGCTGCCAGTCCTTCTCGCCGAACAGCGCGAGGTCGGGCTGCACGAGGTTGAAGAGCTTGGTGACGACGGTCGAGACGCCGTCGAAGTGCCCGGGCCGGGCGCTGCCGCACAGGTGCCCGGTGATCGTCGGCACGCTGACCGTGGTCATGCCGAGGTGGCCGTGCGGGTAGATGGCCTCGACCGGCGGTGCGAACAGCAGGTCGAGCCCGGCGGCGGCGAGCTTGTCGGCGTCGGCCTCCAGCGTGCGCGGATAGCTCGCGAAATCCTCGTTCGGCCCGAACTGCATCGGGTTGACGAAGATGCTGGCGACCGTGCGATCGGCGTGGCGGCGGGCTTCCTCGACCAGGCGGATGTGGCCGGCGTGCAGGTTGCCCATGGTCGGCACCAGCGCGACGCGCTCTGCGGCGCGCTTCCACGCGGCGACCTGCGCGCGCAGCTCGGCGATCCCGTTGACGCGGTTCATGGCGGCGGGGTCCTCGGCGGATGAGATTCTGACAGGAGCCCGGCCGGCGGCGGATGCACCGGCCGGGTGACGGGGGGCTCAGGTGAAGGTGTGTTCGGCGGCCGGGAAGCTGCCGTCCTTGACCGCGCGCACGTAGGCTTCGAGCGCGCCGTGCACGCCGCGCTCCTGGCCGATCATGAAGTTCTTCGAGAACTTCGGACGCATGCCGGCGGTGAGGTCGAGCATGTCGTAGCAGACCAGCACCTGACCGTCGCAGCCGAGTCCGGCGCCGATGCCGATGGTCGGGATCGCGAGTTCGGCGGTCAGCTTCGCACCGAGTTCGGCCGGCACGCATTCGAGCACCAGCAGGTCGGCCCCGGCCTCCTGCAGCACCAGCGCATCGTCGAGCAGGCGCTGCGCGGTGGCCTCGTCGCGGCCCTGCACCTTGTAGCCGCCGAGCTTGTGCACCGACTGCGGCTGCAGCCCGAGGTGCGCACAGACCGGCACGCCGTTGGCCGAGAGCAGGCGCACGATCTCGACGACGTTCTGGCCGCCTTCGAGCTTGATCATCTGCGCGCCGCCTTCCTGCATCAGCCGGCCGGCGTTGGCGAGCGCGCTGTCGACAGTCGCGTAGCTCATGAACGGCATGTCGGCGATCACCAGCGGCAGCCGGCAGCCGCGCGTGACCAGACTCGTGTGATAGGCGATGTCATCGACCGTCACCGGCACGGTGCTCTCGCGGCCCTGCACGACCATGCCGAGCGAGTCGCCGACCAGGATCACGTCGACGCCGGCGCGTTCCATCATGGCCGCGAAGCTCGCGTCATACGCGGTCAGCATCGCGATCTTCTCGCCGGAAGCCTTCATCTTGCGCAGCGTCGAGACCGTGACCGGCCGCGTGCGCGGTTCACCGAGGTACATGGTTTCTGGCCCTCCTGCCGCGATCCGGGCAGGGCGATGGGGTCGGCTACAGGCTGCGGGCGGTCGGGGCGAAGCCGCCGGGGCGGACGTGTTCCGGCAGCACTTCCAGACCGGTGTACGGACACTGCCGCAGCAGCTCGGACAAGGCCCCGAGTCCTGGTAAGACCAGTCCGGGCGCCAGATCGGCGAGAGGATACAGGACGAAGGCGCGCTCGTGCAGACGCGGGTGCGGCAGCGTCAGCCGTTCGCAGGCCTGCACGCGCTCGCCGTAGAGCAGCAGGTCGAGATCGAGCGTGCGCGGGCCCCAGCGCAGCGTGCGCACGCGCCCGTGCGTGCGCTCGATCGCCTGCAGCGCATCGAGCAGCGCCAGCGGTTCGAGCGCGGTGTCGAGCGCGGCGACGGCGTTGACGTAGTCCGGCTGCCCGGCCGGCCCGACCGGATCGGAGCGGTACAGCCGCGAGCGGCCGGCCAGATGCGTGCGCGGCAGCCGCGCGAGTTCGTCGAAGGCGCGCTCGACCTGCCGGCGCGGCGCTTCGAGATTGCTGCCGAGGCCGATCCAGGCGCGGGTGACGGTGACGGTGTTGTCGGGGTTCACGCTTCGGGTGCCGGGCTGCTGCGTCTGCCGGTGCGCCGGCGCCGCCGGCGCCGCGGCCCGTGCCCTGCGGTTTCCGCGGCGGCTTCCGGGGCGTCGGCGTCGGTGTCGGCGTCGGTGTCGCCATCGGCGGGCGCCGCGGCCGTGGCCTCGGGGCCGTCGATCCAGCGTGTCCACCAGCCGGCGAGATCGCTGACCGGCTCGCCGGATTCGGCCCGCAGCAGCAGGAAGTCGTAGGCGGCACGAAAGCGCGGGTGCGCGGCCAGCCGCGCGGCGCGGCGCGGATAGAGATCCTCGAAGCGCGGCTGCAGCTG
>JAFEGB010000280.1 GCA_018240295.1 Pseudomonadota bacterium | reverse complement strand
GCGCGAAAGCGCGGGTGCGCGGCCAGCCGCGCGGCGCGGCGCGGATGGAGATCCTCGAAGCGCGGCTGCAGCTGCCAGATCTCGCGCATCGGCAGCGCGTAGCGGCGCGGCAGCGCGGTGTGGCCGAGCTGGCGCTCGATGCATTCGTCGGCGGCGCGCTGCATGGCTTCGAGCGGCGATGCAGCACCATCGTGCAGCAGGCGGTAGCGGCTGCGCACCGGCTCCCACAGCAGCGCGGCGTACAGGAAGGCCGGCGTCACCGACTTGTCGGCGGCGACGCGCTCGTCGGTGCTCGCCAGCGCCCGCACCAGCAGCGTGCGCGGAAAGCCGTTCAGCTCGCGCGACAGGCAGCGGTCGGTGGCCGGGAACAGGTGGCGGAACAGGCCGTGCAGGCGCAGCAGCTCGAAGGTCTGCACGCCGCTGCCGGCCATGAACAGCTTCAGGACTTCATCGAAGAGGCGCGCCGGCGGGATGTCGCGCAGCAGGTGACCGAGCGTGTGGATCGGCGCTTCGGTGTCGGCGTGCAGGCGCATGCCGAGCTTCGCCGCGAAGCGGATCGCGCGCAGCATGCGCACCGGGTCCTCGCGGTAGCGCTGCTCCGGGTCACCGATCAGCCGGATCACGCCGGCTTTCAGGTCATCCATGCCGCCGACGTAATCGAGCACCGAGAAATCGGCAACGTCGTAGTACAGCGCGTTGACCGTGAAATCACGCCGCCAGGCGTCGTCCTCGATCGTGCCGTAGACGTTGTCGCTGAGGATGCGGCCCTCGGCATCGGTGACGACCCCGCCGCTGCCGCCGGCGCCGTCCTCGTCATCGGCCGGGGTCTGCGCGCGGAAGGTCGCGACCTCGATGATCTCGGAGCCGTACTGCACGTGCGCGAGCCGGAAGCGCCGCCCGATCAGCCGGCAGTTGCGGAACAGCCGGTAGACCTCCTCGGGATGGGCATCGGTGGCAACGTCGAAATCCTTGGGCTCGCGTCCGAGCAGCAGATCGCGCACGCCCCCGCCGACCAGACAGCCCCGGAATCCCGCCGCGCGCAGGCGGTAGAGCACCTTCAGCGCGTTCGGACTGATCTTCGAGCGGGATATGACGTGTTCGGAGCGGGGAATGATGAGGGGATGGTCGGGGCGGTGATCTTCCAAAGGCGGCGATCCCTGAACAAGTCGCTTGTGCGGCGCATAAAGGTTCGTATAATACGCCCCGCTTGCCGGCAACGCCAGTTCAGGCCACGCTCCCATCGTCTAGAGGCCTAGGACACAGCCCTCTCAAGGCTGCGACCGGGGTTCGAATCCCCGTGGGAGCGCCAGATTCCCGAAACCCCGCCGGTCGCAAGCCGGCGGGGTTTTTCATTTCCGCCGCAGCGACGGCCGGCTGCAAGGTTTGGCGCCGGCGCGCGAATCCCCTAGCCTGCACGCCACCCCGGCCCAGGAGTCGCCCGCCCTCATGTCCCTGACCCGCCAGCTGCTGCTCGTCGTGCTGCTGTCGCTCGCGGCGGCGATCCTCGGTGCAACCACCGTCGTCGTGGTCTCGACCCGCGGCGACCTGCAGCGGCGCCTCGACGCGCAGGCCGCGCAGATCGCCCAGCTCGCCGCCCGCGGCCTGGTCGGCGTGCAGATCGACCCGGCCGGCGCCGAGCGCATCGCGACCGCGGCCGTCGCCGGCGGCCACGTGCAGCACATCGTGCTCGCCGATGGCAGCGGCAGGGTGCTCGCCGAGGCCTCGGGGCCGAAGCTCGAATCGCCGGTGCCGGAATGGTTCACCGCGATCGCGGCGCTGCGCCCGGCCGTTGCCAGCATCGGCATCGCCGACGACGGCCGGCCCATCGGCAAGGTCACGGTCGAGGCCGCCGGCCTGCCGGCGCTCGCCGAGCTGTGGGCGACGGCACGGCGCATCAGCGATGCGCTGCTGGTGCTCGGGCTGATCAGCGCCGCACTCGGCGTGCTCGTGCTGCGCCGCCAGCTCGCGCCGCTCGAACGCGTCGCCGAGCAGGCCGATGCCATCCTGCACAACCGCTTCGAGCCGAGCGGCCTGCGACCGTCGGCGCCGGAGCTGCGCCGCGTCGTCGAGGCCATGGACCGGCTGGTCGGACGCATGAAGGAGCAGTTCGAGGAGGAGATCGCGCGCAGCGAGCGCCTGCGCCGCGAAGCCCTCAGCGATCAGGTCACCGGCCTGCCGAACCGCCGCTGGTTCGATCACCACCTGCAGGACGTGCTCGCCGCCGATGACGAATCCGCGCATGGTGCGCTGCTGCTGCTGCGCGTGACCGACCTCGACGGCCGCAACCGCCGCCACGGCTACGTGCGCACCGACCAGTGGCTGCGCGAGCTGGCCGGGGCGCTGACTGCGCTCGGTCGCGCACGCGAGGGCTGGGCGCTCGCGCGGCTGCGCGGCGCCGATTTCGTCGTGCTCGCCCCCGGCGTCGACGCCGCTGGCATCGCCACCTTCGGCGCCGGCCTGATCACGGCGCTCGCGAGCCTCGCCGATGGCGACACCCCCTCCCCGGTGCGCTGCGGGCTGACGCCGTACCAGCGCGGCGACAGCCCGGCCACGCTGCTCGCGCAGGCCGATGCGGCGCTGTCGGCGGCCGAGGCCGCCGGCACGGACTGGCAGCTGCCGCCGGCCGTCGAACTCGCCGACGCCGCCCCCGGCCACGACTGGGCCGCGCTGCTGCGCACGGCGCTGCAGGAAGAACGCTTCGTGCTCTACGGCCAGCCGGCACTGGCCGCCGATGGCAGCGTGCTGCACCACGAAGTGCTCGCGCGCCTGCCGCTTGCCGATGCCGACGAGCCGCTGGTGGCCGGCACCTTCGTGCCGATCGCCGCGCGGCTCGGGCTGGCGGCCGATCTCGACCGGCTGATCGTGCTGCTCGCGCTCGACCAGATCGACCGCGAGCGCCGGCCGCTGGCCGTGAACCTGTCGGAGGCGGCGCTGCGCGACCGCGGCTTCCTGGACTTCTTTGCGATCGAGCTCGGCCAGCGCCCGGCGCTCGCGCCGTGGCTGATCTTCGAGACGCGCGAGGCCTCCGTGCTGCACGCCCTCGACGCGGCGGCGGCCTTCATCGCGGTGCTGCGCGAACTCGGCTGCCGCTTCGGCCTCGACCACGTCGGGCGCAGCTTCGCGCCGGCCGGCTATCTGGCGCGGCTCGGCGTCGAGTACCTGAAGCTCGACGGCGGCTTCGTGCGCGGCGTCGATCGCGAGCCGGTGCAGCGCCAGTACGTCGAGGCACTCTGCCGCAGCGCCCACGCGCTCGGCATTTCGGTGATCGCCGAGCGCGTCGAATCCGAAACCGAGGCCGCCGACCTGCGCGCGCTCGGCTTCGACGGCCTGCAGGGCCGGGCACTGGCAGCGCCGGCACCGCTGGGCAGAGCCTGATCCAGGCCCGGCCGGATACCCCGGCATCGCCTCGACATCGCTTCGGGACGGCCGTTTGCCCGACTATCCGCCCGCTCCCGTCCGCCCGCCGGTCCCATCCCGGAAGGAGTCGATCGCGATGTCCTTGCTGCTGCCTTTCCTGCCGGCCTTCATCGCCGGGGCGCTGGCCGTGCTGGTGTTCCACCAGAGCGCGCTCGGCCTGCTGCATCTCGTCGGGCTGACCCCGCGCACGCCGTTCGTGCTGGGCAGCGTGCCACCGCTCGGCGTGCCGCAACTGCTGTCGCTGATGTTCTGGGGCGGCGTCTGGGGGCTCGCGCTCCTGCCGTTGCTGCGCCCGCTCGGCGACGCCCGGTGCTGGCTGCGCGGCCTCGTGCTCGGCGCGCTCGGTCCGACGCTGGTGTCGTGGTTCATCGTCGCGCCGCTGAAGGGCCTGCCACTTGCCGGCGGCTGGCAGCCGGCGGCGATGGCGACCGGGCTGATCGTCAACGCTGCGTGGGGGCTCGGCTTGGTCGCGCTGCTTCGGCTCGCGCAACGCGCCGGCATCCCCGGCGGCTGAAGCGCCTGCAGCCGGGGCCGCCCTACCACCGGCGGCGGTTTCCCTACCCCGCACGAGGGAGCCGGACGCGCGCAAGCACTTGTCGGAAATCAAGTGCCGGTCCCGGGCGGCGGGTGACGATGCCCGGCACGTACCCGCTGCGACCCGGACTGCCGCCATGTTCCGCATCAGCCACTACCTGCACGCCCTGCGCACGCCCGGGGCCGCCACCGGGCCGGTGCGCCGTCCGCCCGGGCCGGTCGTGATCTGGAACCTCGTGCGCCGCTGCAACCTCGCCTGCCGGCACTGCTATTCGATCTCGGCCGACATCGACTTCCCCGGTGAACTGACGACGGCCGAGGTGCTGGCAACGCTCGACGACCTGCAGCGCTTCCGCGTGCCGGCGCTGATCCTCTCGGGCGGCGAACCGCTGCTGCGCCCCGACATTCACGAAATCTCCGCATACGCCAAGGCACTCGGCCTGTACCTGGGGCTTTCGACCAACGGCACGCTGATCGATGCGGACAACATCGGGCGCATCGCCGCGACCGGCTTCGATTACGTCGGCATCTCGCTCGATGGCCTGCGCGCCACGCACGACCGCTTCCGCCGGCTCGACGGGGCCTTCGACCGCTCGCTGGCCGGCATCCGGCTCTGCCGCACACACGGCATCAAGGTCGGGCTGCGCTGCACGCTGACGCAGGACAACCACGCGCAACTGCCGGCGCTGCTGGAGCTGATGCGCACCGAACAGGTCGACAAGTTCTACCTGTCGCACCTGAACTACGCCGGCCGCGGCGCGCGCAACCGCAGGGATGACGCCGTGCATGCGATGACGCGCGCGGCGATGGACCTGCTGTTCGAGACCGCCTGGAACGACCTCGACTCCGGGCGCGAATACGTCAGCGGCAACAACGACGCCGATGGCCCCTATCTGTTGCAGTGGGCGCAGGCGCGCGGCTTCGACACCACGCAGCTCGAACGGCGCCTCGTGCAGTGGGGCGGCAACCGCTCGGGCATCGACATCGCCAACATCGACAACACCGGCGAGGTGCATCCGGACACCTTCTGGTGGAACCACCCGCTCGGCAACGTCCGCGAACAGCCGTTCTCGACGATCTGGTCGACGACGCGCGATCCGCTGATGCTCGGCCTGCGCAGCGAGCCGCGACCGCTGAAGGGCCGCTGCGCCGCCTGCAGACACCTTCCGATCTGCGGCGGCAACACGCGCGTACGTGCCTTCCAGACCAGTGGCGATCCCTGGGCCGAAGACCCGGGCTGCTACCTCGATGACGACGAGATCGGCCTGCCGGGCGGCTACGCCGGCGAGGCAGCGCAGCCCGGCCCGCGCGCCGCCCCGATCCGCTTCGACCGCCGCCACCAGAGCGCCCCGGCAACCGGCCCCGGCGCACGCTGAAGCCATCCCCTGCCACCGCCGTCCGCGCCCGTCATACCGATCAGACGGAAATGCACGGTTTTTCCCCCGCTCCCCAACCCCTCTCCCACGAGGGGCGAGGGGCTGAAAAACGAAGCATTCCGGTGTGATCGGCATAACTGCCGGACGGCAGCCCCCCAGTCCTTGCGCGCGACCGCCACCGGTCGCCGAACCGGAAACCGCCGTCATGCGCCCGATCCTGTCCCTGCTGCCCGCCCTGCTGCTCGCCAGCCTGAGCGCCGCTCCTGCGGCCCCGGCTGCGGCGCAGCCGTCAGATGCCGCCTCCGCCGGCCCGGCACCGGCGCTGTACGCGCAGCACTGCGCGAGCTGCCACGGGGCGACGCGCCTCGGCGGCATGGGTCCGGCGCTGCTGCCGGAGAACCTCGGGCGGCTGAAGCCGGCCGAGGCGCTGGCGACCATCCGCGACGGCCGCGCCGCCACGCAGATGCCGGCCTTTGCGGCGAAGCTCGACGCCGCGCAACTGCAGGCCCTCGCCGATTTCGTCTACACGCCACCGGCGGTCGCGCCGGTCTGGGGAATCGACGAGATCCGCGCAAGCCGCACCTTCGATGCCGAAGCCGCGCGCCTGCCGGCCAGACCGGTGTACGACGCCGATCCGCGCAATCTCTTCGTCGTCGTCGAACTCGGCGATCACCACGTCACCGTGCTCGACGGCGACCGCTTCCGGCCGCTCACGCGCTTCGCATCGCGCTTCGCGCTGCACGGCGGCCCGAAGTTCTCGCCCGAGGGCCGCTTCGTGTACTTCTGCTCGCGCGACGGCTGGGTCACGAAGTACGACCTCTGGAACCTGCGCACCGTCGCCGAGGTGCGCGCCGGCATCAACGCCCGCAACCTCGCCGTCAGCGATGACGGCCGCTTCGTGATGGTCGCCAACTACCTGCCGCAGACACTGGTGCTGCTGTCGGCCGACGAGCTCGCGCCGCTGAAGCTCTATCCGGTCGCCGATGCCGCCGGCCACGGCTCGCGGGTCAGCGCCGTATACACGGCCGCACCGCGCGGCAGCTTCGTTGCGGCGCTGAAGGACGTGCAGGAGGTCTGGGAAATCCCGTACCGCGACGATCTGCCGCCGGTCCACACCGGCCCGATGCAGGACGATCGCGAAGGCGCCGGCCGCAGCGCCACGCTGGAGCCACGCCGCATCGCGCTCGATGACGTGCTCGATGACTTCTTCTTCGATCCCGCCTACCGCCACCTGATCGGCGCCTCGCGCGACGGCGGCAAGGGTCAGGTCATCGACCTCGATGCCGGCACCAGGGTCGCAACGCTCGATCTGCCCGGCATGCCGCATCTCGGTTCCGGCATCACCTGGGAATGGCAGGGCCGGCCGGTGCTGGCGACGCCGAACCTGAAGGAATCGGCGATCACCGTCATCGACATGACCAACTGGCAGGTCATCAAGCGCATCCCGACCCTCGGCCCGAGCTTCTTCATGCGCAGCCACGCGCAGCTCGACACCGCCTGGATCGATGTCTCGCTCGGACGCGAGCGCGACGCGATGCAGCTGATCGACAAGAACACGCTGGAGATCCGCACGACCATCCGCCCGCAGCCGGGCCGCACCGCCGCACACGTCGAGTTCACGCAGGACGGCCGCCAGGCGCTCATCAGCATCCGCGAACGCGACGGCGCGCTGGTCGTGCTCGACACGCAGAGCCTCACCGAGATCACCCGGCTGCCGATGGCGATGCCCTCGGGCAAGTACAACGTGCATAACAAGATCACGCGCGACGCCGGGACCAGTCACTGACAAATCAGTGGCCTGCGTCAGATTTCAGCGTATCCGCAGCCGCAGTGGCCCCGCCGTGTCCGGGCCGCCCGGCAAGCACGCGCAGCGCCAGCGCAGCCCCCGGATGGGGGCGACGGCTTCAGCGCGCGTGGCGCCGCAAGCCATGACGCCCGGCCGTTCCGGGTGCAAGCGGTGCGTCGCCGGCGCCGGCTACTGCGGCAGGAAGTCGTCGTCGAGCACGTCGGCGAGCGTGACCAAGCCTTGGCGAACACTTCCGGCAAGCGCAGGACCGCTCATGAAACCGGTTCGCTTTCGTCCCGCAGATCGCCGTCGGAATCGTCGCTGTCAGACTCGTCGCTGTCGAAGTCCGCCAGAAACGGTGCCCATCTGTGCAGGATTGCGAGCTGCTCGGCG
>JAFEGB010000027.1 GCA_018240295.1 Pseudomonadota bacterium | reverse complement strand
GGCCGCTGCCGCCGCGCCGGCCCCGGCTGCGAAGCCGGCCGCCCCGGCGCCGGCCGCGAAGCCGGCGGCCACGCCGGCCGCGCTGCCAGCCGGTGCCTGGCCGTTCTCGAAGCGCATGGAACAGCGCGTGCCGATGACGCGTCTGCGCGCCCGCATCGCCGAACGCCTGCTGGAGGCGAAGAACACCACGGCGATGCTGACGACGTTCAACGAAATCAACATGAAGCCGGTCATCGACCTGCGCAACAAGTACAAGGACCAGTTCGAGAAGTCGCACGGCGTCAAGCTCGGTTTCATGTCGTTCTTCGTCAAGGCGGTGGTCGAGTCGCTGAAGCGCTACCCGGCGGTCAATGCCTCGATCGACGGCAACGACATCGTCTACCACGACTACTACGACGTCGGCATCGCGGTCAGCTCGCCGCGCGGTCTGGTCGTGCCGATCCTGCGCAACGCCGAGGACATGTCGCTCGCCGACATCGAGAAGGCGATCGGTGACTTCGGCAAGCGCGCGAAGGAAGGCTCGCTGACCGTCGAGGAAATGACCGGCGGCACCTTCACGATCACCAACGGCGGCGTGTTCGGCTCGCTGATGTCGACGCCGATCCTGAACCCCCCGCAGAGCGGCATCCTCGGCATGCACGCGACCAAGGACCGCGCCGTCGTCGAGAACGGCCAGGTCGTCGCACGGCCGATGATGTACGTCGCGCACTCCTACGATCACCGCATCATCGACGGCAAGGAAGCGGTCGGCTTCCTCGTCGCCGTCAAGGAAGCGATCGAGGATCCGGCGCGGATGCTGCTCTCCGTCTGAGCGCACGACCCGGCGATTTCGGGGCGGGGGTCCGGCACCCCTGCCCCGTCGCGCCTGCCCGTTCGTTTGCGCCCCATCCCTTACCGGAAGCACTCTTTTAGGGAGACTGTCATGGCCAAGACTTATGACGTCGTCGTCATCGGCGGCGGCCCGGCCGGCTACGTCGCGGCAATCCGCTGCGCGCAGCTCGGCCTCGCGACCGCCTGCGTCGAGAAGTGGATCAACATCGAAGGCAAGCCCGCACTCGGCGGCACCTGCCTGAACGTCGGCTGCATCCCGTCCAAGGCACTGCTCGAATCCTCCGAGCACTACCACAAGCTGCAGCACGGCCTCGAAGCCCACGGCATCAGCGTCGGCGAGGCGTCGGTCGATGTCGCGAAGATGATCGGCCGCAAGGAGCAGATCGTCTCGCAGCTGACCGGCGGCATCGCGCAGCTGTTCAAGGCCAACAAGGTCGACTGGCTGCAGGGCCGCGGCAAGCTGCTCGCCGAGCGCCAGGTCGAGGTCACCGGCCACGACGGCGCGGTCGAGGTGGTCGAGGCCGACAACGTCATCATCGCCGCCGGCTCGGTGCCGATCGACATCGGCGCGGCGCCGAAGGATGACAAGCTGATCGTCGATTCGACCGGCGCGCTCGCCTTCACCGAGGTGCCGAAGCGCTTCGGCGTCATCGGTGCCGGCGTCATCGGCCTCGAACTCGGCTCGGTCTGGAAGCGCCTCGGCGCCGAGGTCGTGATCCTCGAAGCGGTCGAGGACTTCCTCGCCGCCGCCGACCATCAGATCGCCAAGGATGCGCTGCGCCAGTTCCAGAAGCAGGGCCTCGACATCCGCCTCGGTGCGCGCGTGACCGGCTCGACCAAGACCGACACCGAGGTCACGGTCCAGTACACCGACAAGAACGGCAACCACGAGCTCACCTTCGACAAGCTGCTGGTCTCGGTCGGCCGGCGCCCGGCCACCGACGGCATCGCCGATGCCGCCGCCGATCTGGTGCTGAACGAGCGCGGCTTCATCCACGTCGATGACGAGTGCCGCACCAACCTGCCCGGTGTCTGGGCGATCGGTGACTGCGTGCGCGGCCCGATGCTCGCGCACAAGGGCAGCGAGGAAGGCATCATGGTCGCCGAGTTCATCGCCGGTAATCACGGCCACATGAACTACGACACCATCCCGTGGGTGATCTACACGCAGCCCGAGATCGCCTGGGTCGGCAAGACCGAACAGCAGCTCAAGCACGAGGGCGTGCCGGTCAAGATCGGCACCTTCCCGTTCGCTGCCAACGGTCGCGCCAAGGCCATGGATGCCGCGGCCGGCATGGTCAAGATCATCGCCCACGCCGAAACCGACCGCGTGCTCGGTGCGCACATCTGCGGGCCGATGGCCTCGGAGCTGATCCAGGAGCTGGTGGTCGCGATGGAATTCGGCGCGAGCGCCGAGGACCTGCAGATGACCATCCACGGTCATCCGACGCTGGCCGAAGCCGTGCATGAGGCCGCGCTGTCGGTCGACAAGCGTGCATTGCACCGCGTGAACTGAGCGCAGCCCGCCGCCACCCCGGACCCCGCCTTCTGGCGGGGTCTGTCTTTTCCGGCCCTCCCCCGATGTCCGGTGCTTGCGACGATGCGTGGCATTCGCCGTGCATGCCGTCCACAATCGGACACACAGGAGCCGGCGCAGACCCGCACCGGCAGGAGATTCCGACCATGAGTGCCAGCACCCGGCCGGTGGCGGTCGTCACCGGTGCCAACCGCGGACTCGGATTCGAAACCTCGCGCCAGCTCGCCCGGCGCGGCTATCTGGTCGTCGTCACCAGCCGCCATCCCGAGGCCGGCGAGGTCGCAAGCGAACGCCTGCAGGCCGCGGCCGCCGAGGGCGGCGGCGAGATCGTGCTGCAGCCGCTCGACGTGACGCGACCCGACAGCATCGCCGCGCTCGGCGCCTTCGTGCAGGCCCGCTGCGGCCGGCTCGATGCGCTGGTCAACAACGCCGGCGTGCTGCTCGACGGCCACGGCCTCGACGATGCCACCGGCAGCAGCGTGTTCGCCGCCAGCCTCGAAACCCTGCGCACGACCATGGAAACCAACGTCCACGGCCCGCTGCTGCTCGCGCAGGAGTTCGTGCCGCTGATGCGCCGGCGCGGCTACGGCCGCATCGTCAATGTATCGAGCGGCATGGGCCAGCTCGCTGACATGGGCGGCCAGTGGCCGGCCTACCGGCTGTCGAAGACGGCGCTGAACGCGCTGACGCGCATCCTCGCCGCCGAGACCGCCCGCACCGGCATCCTCGTCAATGCCGTGTGTCCGGGCTGGGCGCGCACCGACATGGGCGGCCCGAAGGCCGAGCGCACGCCCGAGGAAGCCGCCTCCGGCATCGTCTGGGCGGCGACGCTGCCCGACGACGGCCCGAGCGGCGGCTTCTTCCGCGACGGCAAGCCGATCCCGTGGTGAGCGCGCCGCGCCCGCAATCTCCCGCCCGCCGCCGGAGTCCCGATCGCCGTGGTTCCCGCCCTGCTCTGTCTGCTCGGCTGTCAGCTGCTCGGTGAGGCGCTGGTGCAGCTGACGCGTGCACCGGTCCCCGGTCCGGTGCTCGGCATGCTGCTGCTCGCCCTCTGGCTCGGTCTGGTCGCGCGCGGGCGCATCCCCGCGGCGCTCGGCCAGACCGCCGACGTGCTGCTTGCGCACCTGTCGCTGCTGTTCGTGCCGGCCGGCGTCGGCGTGATGCTGCATCTGCAGCGCATCGCCGCCGAATGGCTGGCGATCGTCGCGGCGCTGGTGCTGAGCACGCTGCTCGCGATCGCCGCGACCGCCATCGCGATGCGCGCGGTGCTGCGCCGGCTGCCGCCGCCCGCCGACGACGGCGACGGCGACGGCGACGGCGACGGCAGGGATGTCCATGGATAGGAACCTGCTCGACATCTGGGTCTACCTGTCGGCGCAGCCGCTGCTGTGGCTGGCGGTGACGCTCGCGGCGTATCTGGCCGGCTACCGGCTGTTCATGGCCTCGCACCAGCGCGCCTGGCTGAACCCGGTGGCACTGGCCATCCTGCTGATCGCCGGGCTGCTCGCCGTGACCGGCACGCCGTATGCGCGCTACTTCGAAGGCGCGCAGTTCGTGCATTTCCTGCTCGGCCCGGCGACCGTCGCGCTCGCCGTGCCGCTGGTGCGCCACTGGGCGCGCATCCGCCGGATGTGGCTGCCGCTCGCGGTCGGGCTCGTCGCCGGCTCGCTGACCGCCGCGCTGTCGGCGATGGCGATCGCCTGGGGGCTCGGTGCCAGCCTGCGCACGGTGCTGTCGATGGCGCCGAAGTCGGTGACGACGCCGGTGGCGATGGGCATCGCCGAGAAGATCGGCGGCCTGCCGTCGCTGACCGCGGTGCTGGTGATCCTGACCGGCATCGTCGGTGCCGTGCTCGGTCCGGGCCTGCTCGCACGCCTCGGCATCCGCGAGGACGAAGTCCGCGGCTACGCGCTCGGCGTCGCCGCCCACGGCATCGGCACGGCGCGGGCGTTCCAGCTCGGCAGCCTGTGCGGCGCCTTCGCCGGACTCGCGATCGGGCTGAACGCGCTGCTGACGGCGCTGCTCGTGCCGCTGCTGGCAAGCATGCTCGGCCTGTCCTGAACGGCCACGGCTGCTAGATTCCTCGCAGGCCGCGCCCGGCCCTGTCCACGACTGCGCGCCCGCTGCCACCCGCAGCAGCGGCGCCGATTGCAATGCGTCCGTTCCCTGCACACCTCCTTCCACCCGCACGCCTGTTGCCCTGCCTGTCATTCGGAGGCCCCGATGCCACGGATTTCCGCCCGCCTGCCCGCTGTTGCCGCGCTGGCACTGCTGGCCGCCTGCACCGTCACGCCCGGCGTGATCTCCGGCCCGCGCGGCCCGGCCGCGCTGCCGCCCGACACCGTCTGGCTCGATCAGAACTGGTCCGACGAGGACCGCGACCTCTGGTGGTTCACCGGCCAGGGCTCGCACATGATCCCGTACGACTGGTTCCTCGCCCTGCCCGGGGCCGACGGCAAGCCGTTCCGGGCCGATCCGACCCTCGCCGGCTACGGCTTCCTGACCACGCCGGCGACCGTGCGCAATCCCGACGCGCTGCCGGTCGGCTTCGTCAAGGATCAGCGCCCGGCCACCGACATCCGCGGCCAGTGGCTCGGCATGACCTGCGCGGCCTGCCACACCGCGCAGCTGCGCATCAAAGGCGTCGAGGTGCGCGTCGACGGCGGCCCCGGGCTGGTCGATTTCGACGGCTTCATGAACGGCATGGTCGCGGCGATGGACCGCGCCGCCGCCAGCCCCGACACCTTCTCGCGCTTCGCCGCCGAGGTGCTCGGCAGCAACGCCACGCCCGAAAAACTCGCCGACCTGCGCACGGCCTTCGGCGAGCACACGCAGTTCCTGAAGACGCGCATCGCCGCCAACGCCATCCCGCGCCCGGCCGGCCACGGCCGCGTCGATGCCTTCGGCCAGATCTTCAACCAGGCGGTCGTGCACGCGCTCGGCGTGCCCGGCAACGCGCACCCGGCCGATGCGCCGGTCTCGTACCCGTTCATCTGGGATGCGCCGCAGCATGATCGCCTGCAGTGGAACGGCAGCGCACTGAACGTCGGTGCCGGGCCGCTGGCGCGCAACTCCGGCGAGGTGGTCGGCGTGTTCGGCACCGTGAACGTGAACCAGCCCGGCTTCGGCATGCGCGGCTATGCGTCCTCGCTCGACACGCAGCAGCTCGACGGCCTCGAACGCCTGCTGACGACGCTGTGGTCGCCCGAATGGCCGTCGAAGTACGCCGGCCCGCTCGATGCGACGCTGGTCGCGCGCGGCAAGACGCTGTTCGCCGCCAACTGCGCAAGCTGCCACCAGAACATCGACGCGAAGGGCAGCGTCACCTTCGATCGTGCCGATCCGAACCGCCGCATCACCGCGCAGATGATCGACCTCGGCAAGGTCGGCACCGATCCGCACATGGCGAAGAACGTGCTCGCCTGCACCGCCGACACCGGCCCGCTGAACGGCCGGCCGGTCGCGGTGCTGCCGTTCGGGCCGAAGCTCAAGCCGAAGGACGCCTGCGTCAACGTCACCGGCAACGTCGTCGTCGGCGCGATTCTCGGCAACAACCCGCCGGCCAGCCTGTTCCAGGTGCTGGAGTTCCTGAAAGGCAGCCAGGTCCTGAAGGCCAAGCTGATGAACCCGCAGTACAAGGCCCGGCCGCTGAACGGCATCTG
This sequence comes from Pseudomonadota bacterium, assembly GCA_018240295.1. Lineage (GTDB taxonomy): Bacteria > Pseudomonadota > Gammaproteobacteria > Competibacterales > Competibacteraceae > Plasticicumulans. Next base: position 10,233 of record JAFEGB010000027.1, on the reverse strand, counting down.
GGCGACGGCGCCCTACCTGCACAACGGCTCGGTGCCGACGCTCGACGACCTGCTGCAGCCGCCGGCGCAGCGTCCGAAGACCTTCCACGTCGGCGATCGCGAGTTCGACGCCGGAAAGGTCGGCTACGTCACCGACCGCGGTCCGTTCGTCTACGACACCGCCGAGCCGGGCAACAGCAATGCCGGCCACCTGTACGGCACGAAGCTCGCCACGGCCGACAAGCGCGCGCTGCTGGAGTACCTGAAGTCGCTGTAAGCGCCCTGACTGCGCCCGCCAGCCCCGCCGACGGCGGAGCCTCCCGGAAGCGGAGGCTCCGCCGTCGGTTTTTGCGCCGCGTGCCGGGCTCGCGGCGACTACGCTCGCGCTTCAACACCGGCGGGAGAACGTGCAGCGATGACTCATCTGATCGGCAGCGACTGGCAGCCCGGCGGCGGCGAATCCTTCGCGTCGGAAAACCCCGCGACCGGCGCGATGCTCTGGCGCGGCCATGCCGCCGATGCCGCCGATGTCGATGCCGCGGTGCGCGCCGCACGCGCGGCCTTCCCGGCCTGGGCGGCCCTGGACTTCGAGGCGCGCGTCGAACGGCTGCGCGCCTTCGAAGCCACGCTGCAGGCCAACGCCCCGGAACTCGCCGGCACCATCTCGGCCGAGACCGGCAAGCCGCGCTGGGAGACGGCGACCGAGGTCACGGCGATGATCGCCAAGATCGGCATCTCGATCGCCGCGCACGCCGAGCGCACCGGCACGCGCGAAGGCACGGCCGCCGGCGTGCGCGCCGTGCTGCGCCACCGGCCGCACGGCGTGGTCGCGGTGTTCGGCCCGTACAACTTCCCCGGCCACCTGCCGAACGGCCACATCGTGCCGGCGCTGCTCGCCGGCAATACCGTCGTGTTCAAGCCGAGCGAGCAGACACCGCTGGTCGCCGAGCGCACCGTGCAGCTCTGGCAGGCTTCGGGCCTGCCGGCCGGCGTGCTGAACCTCGTGCACGGCGCGCGTGCGACCGGGCAGGCGCTGGCCACGCATCCGGAACTCGACGGCCTGTTCTTCACCGGCAGCCACGCCACCGGCGAATGGCTGCACCGCAGCTTTGCCGGGCGCACCGGCCGCATCCTCGCGCTCGAACTCGGCGGCAACAATCCGCTGATCGCCGATGCCGTCACGCTCTCCGACCTCGACGCCGCCTGCTGGCACATCGTGCAGTCGGCCTGGATCACCGCCGGCCAGCGCTGCACCTGCGCGCGCCGGCTGATCGTGCCGCTCGGGGCACGCGGCGATGCGCTGATCGAACGGCTCTGCCAGTGGCTCGACGGCATCCGCATCGGCGCGCCCGATGACGAACCCGAGCCGTTCATGGGGCCGCTGATCTCGAACGCCGCCGCCGATGCGCTGCTGAACTTCCAGACCGATCTCGAACTGGCCGGCGCCCGGGTGCTGCGCCGCGCCCAGCGCCTCGACCCCGCCCGTCCGCTGCTGACGCCGGCGCTGCTCGACGTGAGCGCCTGCAGCCTGCGCCCCGACGCCGAAGCCTTCGGCCCGCTGCTGCAGCTCGTGCGCGTCGCCGACTTCGAGACCGCGCTCTGGGAGGCCAACCACACGCGCTTCGGCCTCGCCGCCGGGCTGCTGTCCGACGATGCGACACGCTGGCAGCAGTTCCGCACCACGATCCGCGCCGGCATCGTCAACTGGAACCGCCCGACCACCGGTGCGGCCAGCAGCGCCCCGTTCGGCGGCATCGGCGACAGCGGCAACCTGCGCCCGAGCGCGTATTACGCGGCCGACTACTGCGCGTATCCGGTCGCGTCGCTGGAGGCGGATACGCTCACGCGGCCGGCGCAGGCGGGGACGGGGCTGGTGCCGCCGGCATGAGACGACCGCAGCGCCGGCCCGGGCCACCGCGGCGGGATGGACGCCAGAAGTCCGGTGCGTCAGGGGGGTGGTAATTCTCGCTGCGGGATGCAGGTCGGGGTCGGAATGCGCCTGCGCAGTGCAGGCAGTCGATGGCGCGTACCGGAATCCCGACGCTATAGTTCATCGGCGCACCCGCCTGCGTGTTTCCGGGTACTTTTGCAGACGCTGGTTTGCTGGCATGACGCGGAAGGCGGATTACGGTGTGCGGAAAGGATGGTGAGCCTTGATACGCCACGTAATGTGCACCTGAGCCGCCCTGCGTGCCCAATACATCGAAGGAACTCCAATGCCTATCGTAATCGCTTCATCCTTCGCTGACCCTGCCGACATCGCGGCATACAAGAAGGCTATTGCTGCCGGTAAAACCGAGGCAGAGGCGCTTAAAGTTGGCGATAACGGAATCGGCAAATGGGGAGATGACACAACGCGAGAAGACGTCCCGATATGTGCGCTGCCTCCAGAGGATTGGGAAGGCAAGTGGGGCAAGGGCGATACCGCCAGAGGCAAAAAGGTTGCCGTAACATACAAAGGCAAGACGGTTATAGGAGAACTTAGGGATACCATGCCCCGCAAAGCAAACATCAAGAACGGGGCTGGTATTGATCTGAACCCAGGCTTCGCGAAGGCATTCGGAGTCAGACAACCATTTATGCTTAAAGACGTCACCTGGGAGTGGGCCTGACCCATCTCATTATACCAACCACAGGGCCGTAGGCTGGGTTGAGGAACGAAACCCAGCATCGGAAGCTACCCCGTGTGATGACTGCCGGGTTTCCTTCGTCAACCCAGCCTACGGGCTCTGATACGCAGCCCTCACGCCACCGCCGCCACAAACCACCGCCGCTGCAGCCAGCCGGCGACGTGCACGAGGCCGATCAGCGCCGGCACCTCGACCAGCGGGCCGATGACGGCTGCGAAGGCTTCGCCGGAGTTCAGGCCGAACACCGCGACGGCGACCGCGATCGCCAGTTCGAAGTTGTTGCTCGCGGCCGTGAACGACAGCGTTGCGGTCTGGCCGTAGGGCGCGCCGTAGCGGTGGCCGAGCGCGAAGCTCAGCAGGAACATCACGACGAAATAGATCGCCAGCGGCACGGCGATGCGCAGTACGTCGAGCGGCAGGCGCACGATCAGTTCGCCCTTCAGCGAAAACATCACGAGGATCGTGAACAGCAGCGCGATCAGCGTCAGCGGCGAGATGCGCGGCACGAACACCGTCCGGTACCAGTCATCGCCCTTCATCCGGCGCAACACCAGCCGCGTCACGAAACCGGCGAGAAACGGAATGCCGAGATACACGAACACCGTCCACGCCACCTCGCCGATCGAGACTTCGACCTTGAAGGTTTCAAGTCCGAGCCAGCCCGGCAGCACGCTCAGGAACAGCCATGCATACACCGGGAAGAACAGCACCTGGAACAGCGCGTTGAAGGCCACCAGCCCGGCGCAGTACTCGGTATCGCCACGCGCAAGCTCATTCCAGACGATGACCATCGCGATGCAGCGCGCCAGCCCGATCAGGATCAGCCCGGCCATGTAATGCGGCTGATCCGGCAGCAGCAGCACGGCGAGCGCGAACATCAGCAGCGGCCCGATCACCCAGTTCTGCAGCAGCGACAGCAGCAGCACGCGCGTGTTGCGGAACACCTGCGGCAGCGCCTCGTAGCGCACGCGCGCGAGCGGCGGATACATCATGACGATCAGTCCGATCGCGATCGGCCAGCTGGTCGTGCCGCTCGACAGGCCCTGCCAGAAGCCGGCGATGCCGGGGAAGAAATGCCCCCAGGCCACGCCGATCGCCATCGCCGCGAAGATCCACAGCGTCAGCCAGCGATCGAGGAACGACAGGCGGCGGGAGACGGAAGCCATGCGCATGCCCCCGTCAGCAGCAGCCGGAAGCGGAGCCGGAGCCGCTGCCGGCCTTCGGCGTGCAGCAGCCGCCTTCCGGCGCCCCGGCCACGACCGCGATCGCGACCGGCTTCGCCGGGGCGGCCGGCGGTGCGCAGCAGGCAGTCGCGGTCGCCGGCAGGTCGGCGCCGTAATGCGTCGCCTCGCCGAGCGTCAGGAAGGTCTCCCAGGCGATGCCCTGCGGATCGTGCACCCACTGCTTGTCGGACTTCGCATAGCAGCAGGTCGTGCCGGCCTGCTCAATGACCGGCGCCCCGGCCTGCGCGAGCTGCGCGTACGCCGCGGCAAGCTCTTCGGCATCGCCGACCTGGAAGCCGAGCTGATCGAGCCCGACCGCCCGGCCGCGGGCGCTGATCGCGACGTTCACGCGCGGGTCCTCCAGCATCCACTTCGCGTAATCGTCCTTGAGCACGCCCGGCCCGCAGCCGAACAGCGCGGTGTAGAAGCGCACCGAGGCGGCGAGATCCTCGACGGCGAGATGGACATGGAAGCGTTTCATGGCGGTGGCTCCGGGGGTGGGGAAGGAATCGGTGGACGGACTTCGCAGCCCGATGAACGCAGGGGCTCTGCGCGCCCTGGCCGCGGGATCGGTATCAGCCCTGGCGCCCGATCGCATCGACCTGCTGCTTCAGTGCCAGCCGGTCGAGTGCCTCGGGGCGCAGGGCCGTGAAGGCCTTGATGCGGTTTTCGAGCACCCGGAACGCCTCGCGGAAGGCCGCCATCTGTTCGGTCTCGCTGCCCTCGACCGCCGCCGGGTCGGCCACGCCCCAGTGCGCGGTGACCGGATGCCCCGGCCAGATCGGGCAGACTTCGCCGGCCGCCGCATCGCAGACCGTGAACACGAAATCGAGCGCCGGCGCCTCCGGCCCGGCGAACTCGTCCCAGGACTTCGAGCGCAGCCCTTCGGTCGGCATCCCCAGATGTTCGAGCAGCGCCAGCGCGCGCGGATTGACGCGCCCGACCGGGAAGCTGCCGGCGCTGTACGCCCGGAAGCGTCCCCCGCCCCAGTGATTGAGCAGCGCCTCGGCGAGGATGCTGCGGGCCGAGTTGCCGGTGCAGAGGAACAGCACGTGATGGACGTGAGCGGCGGGCGTGGGGCTCATGGGCAGGCTCCGGGGGTGGATGCAGCGATTATATTTCCATGTTTATGGAAATATCAAAATCCTCAGCCTGCCATGCTGCAACTTCCGTGTTGCGGAAAACCGGTCGCCGCCTGCCGGCGAGGCAAGCCGCAGCGAACCGCGCGCACACTGCGGCTTTCCCCCGTCATCCGCCGCAGCCGCAGTCCTCATTCGTCGGCGCGGCCAGCCCGCAGACGCCCGGGTCGTCCTGGCAGCAGTGTTCGGTCAGGTAGCCGAGCAGCGCCTGCATGCGCGCGAAGTCGGCGGCATAGATCAGCGAGCGGCCGTCGCGGCGCTGCTCGACCAGCCCGGCGGCGCGCAGCGTCTTCAGGTGAAACGACAGTGTTGCCGGCGCCAGTCCGAGCCGTTCACCGATCTGTCCGGCCGGCAATCCGGGCGGACCGGCCTGCACCAGCAGGCGGAAGATGGCGAGGCGGCTGTCCTGCGCGAGGGCGCCGAGCGCGGCAACGGCTTCGGTCTGGTCCACGGCGGGGTTCCGGTGAGGGGGGATGGAGCACTGTAGCGCGTGCGCGCGACGCCACGAGCCGGTCGTCGGCTCGCCCCCGGAGCCCGCTCAGGCTTCCTGAGCGCGCGTGCAAGCGGGTGTGCGGCCTCGCACCGAGGCTGCCGATGCAGGCGGAGCAGCCGGCACGGACCGCGCAGGCGCCCCGGCACGCACCGATCCCGATGGTCGTCCGGATGCCGATCCGGCGCGGATCCCCCGTCCGACCGGCCGCCACCGCCGAAGCCGTCCCGGCGGCTTGCGGATGACGCGGATGGAAGTGCAGATGACGCCCATGGGTGCGCCGATGACGCGCAGGGCAGCGCAGCAGATGCGTGCCTGCCGGGCTTCCCTGCGAACCGCCACGCTCACCCCGTCAGCCGCGCATACAGCAGCGGCAGTTCGCGCGGCAGTTCGGCGGGCTTGCGGATCAGCACCCAGCCCTGCGTGCCGAACAGGTACGGCAGGTAGTCGTGGGCCTGCTCGTCGATGGTCACGCAGAACGGCTGCAGGCCGGCCTCGCGCGCCTCGCGGATCGCCGCGCGCGTGTCCTCGATGCCCCAGCGGCCTTCGTAGCGGTCGAGGTCGTTCGGCTTGCCGTCGGTGAGCAGGATCAGGATGCGCCGGCTCGCCGGTTCGCGGCCGAGCAGCGTCGTCGCGTGGCGGATCGCCGCGCCCATGCGCGTGTAGTAGCCGGGGCGGATCGCGGCGATGCGTCCGCGGATGCCGGCGTCGTGGCGCTCGTCGAAAGCCTTCAGCGCCAGCAGGCGCACGTGATCGCGCCGGCGCGACGAGAAGCCGTAGAGCGCGTAGCGGTCGCCGGTCGCGGCCAGCGCCTCGGCAAACAGGTGCAGCGCGTCGCGGATCACGTCGATGACGCGACCGTGCTCGCCGACCCAGGCATCGGTCGACAGCGACAGGTCGGCGAGCAGCAGGCAGGCGAGATCGCGCACGCCGCCGCGGAAGTCGCGGTACAGGCGCACGTCGCCGCTCGCCGTACCGTTCATGCGCTCGGCGCGGTGCGCGAGCCAGGCGTCGAGGTCGATGTCGGCGCCATCCGGCAGGCCGCGCAGCCAGCTGCGCACCGGGCGCAGCTGCTCGAACTGCGCGCGCAGCCGCCGGGCGGTGACGCGCAGGTGCGCCGGCAGTTCGGCCGGCACGGCGCCGCGCGGCAGCATCAGCTGCACGCGGCAGTGATCGGGCAGCAGCACGCCGCGCTTCCAGTCCCACTCCGGCACCGGGATGCCGTCGCCGAGCGGGATGTCGTCCTGCCCGGCCGAGGGCAGGTCGAGGTCGAACCTGAGCTTCGTCGCCGGCGCCTTGCCGCGCGCGACGCTCAGCACGCGCAGGTCATCGGCGTTGCTGCGGGCCTGGTCGTCCTCACTGTCGTCGTCGCAGCGATCGACCTTCACGTACTCGGTCCACGAGAACATCGATTCGAGCCGGAAGGCCAGCAGCCCGCGCTTGCCGTCGGGATCATCGACGCGCTCGGCCTGACGCTTGCGCGCGGCATCGTCCGGCCCGGTGTGACCGCTGGCGGCCTCGGCCGGCGGATCGACGAGCGGCCGTGTCAGCTTCGACTGCGGGCGCGGCGGCGCCGGATGCAGCCACAGCGGCACCGGCGCCGGCGGCCGGCGCGCACCCGGCAGCGGCACGGCAGCGGCGGGATCGGCGAGGACGGCGCGGATGCTGCGCTCGGCCGCGGCTTCATCGGCCGGCAGCCGGCCGGGATCGGGGCGCTGCGCGAGGTGCGCGGCCACGAGTTGCTCGTAGCGCGGCGCGAGGCCGGGGAAGCGCGCGAGGGCGGCGCAGGTCTGCCGGGCGCTCGCGACCAGCCAGTCGGCATCAGAGTCGTCCTCTGTGCCCGCCTGCGCGGCGAGCGCGGCCAGCCACAGGTACAGGTCGCGGTTCAGCGCCGGGTCTGCAAACAGGTCGATGCATTCGGGCAGCCGCAGCGTCGTCTCGTCGCGCCACGCCAGCGCCGCCTCCCGCCCGCTGCCGGCGATGCGCTCCAACCAGCCGCGCCGCGCCCCGTGCTCCAGCGCCTGCGCCCCGGCCACGCTCAGCGCCCCGTCACCGCCGAGCGCCCGGAACAGCACGGCAACCGTCTTCTGCACCTCAGCCAGCCGCACCGCGGCTTCGGGGTGCCGCCGGCTGGCCGCGCGCGTGACCAGCCGGTGCCAGAGCTGACCGACCTGTTCTTCCATCTGCGGAGGACTCCGGAGGCGCGCCGCGGGCGCAGGCAAAGGCGGATTATCCGGCCGCGGACGGTGCGGATGGCGGCGGCTACCACCTGTGCGCCGCGACACAGCCGGCAGGCGCGGGCAGAGGCAGCGCTGCATCGCCGCCGGACGGGCTTTCGCATCGGCTCTCGCGCGAGCCGCGCGGCTACGCGGCCTCGACCCGCAGCACCTGCGTCTGCAGCCGCCCGTCCGGGAACAGTTCCAGCAGCCGGCAGCCCGGACCGTGCGCGGCATCGGCCGCCGGTTCCGGCGCCTGCAGGTCGAACTGGATGCAGGTCGACGGGCAGCCGAGGCAGCGGATGCCGTCGATGACGGTATCGACCTCGGCGTGCAGGTGTCCGAACACCACGGCCCGCACCTGCGGCGCCTGCTTCAGCACCCCGAACAGTTCGGCGCGGTTTTCGAGGGCGATCGCGTCGAAGCCGGCGCAGCCGGTCAGCAGCGGCGGGTGGTGCAGCGCGACCAGCGTCGGGGTCTGCGGCCGCGCGGCGAGGCTTTGCTGCAGGAAGTCGAGTTCGGACGGCGTGAGGCGCCCGGCCGGGCTCTGCGGCACGCGCGTATCGAGCAGCAGCAGTTGCCAGCCGCCGGCTTCGAGCTGCCGGCGCCGCTGCACCGGACCTGAACTCCAGCAGGCGGCGAGAACGTCGGAGTCGTCGTGGTTGCCGGGCAGGGCCGCGACCGGCAGGCCGCTCGGCAGCAGGAAGTCATCGCGCAGGCGTTCGTAGGCCGGTGTGCCTTCGTCGTGGACCAGATCGCCGGTCGCGAGCAGCAGCGCCGGTCGCCGCCCGGTCGCGAGGGCCAGCACGGCGCGCAGGCCGGCATCGACATCGACACCCCAGCTCTGCGCGCCCGGCGTGCTGCGCAGGTGACAGTCGCTGATCTGCACGATGCGCACGGCGGATTCGGGTTTCATCGGCAAGGCTCCGGCAATCGGCGGGATACGGGTATATGACTATCATTGTCCCCCCGCCGCCGGAGTGCCGCGTCCCCATGAAAGCCATCCAGCTGACCGAGACCCTGTACGACTACCTGATCGACGTGTCGCTGCGCGAGACCGACGTGCAGCGGCGACTGCGCGCGTACACGTCGACGCTGGAGCGCGCGCGCATGCAGATCGCGCCCGAACAGGGCCAGTTCATGCAGTGGCTGGTACGCCTGACCGGCGCGCGGCGCATCGTCGAGGTCGGCACCTTCACCGGCTACAGCGCGCTGGCGATGGCGCTGGCGCTGCCGCCGGACGGCCGGCTGATCGCCTGCGACATCGACCCGGTGCATACCGCGACCGCGCAGCAGTACTGGCAGGAGGCCGGCGTCGCCGATCGCATCGAGCTGCGCCTCGGTCCGGCACTCGACACACTCGACGGGCTGATCACCGAGTTCGGCCGCAACAAGATCGACCTGGCCTTCATCGATGCCGACAAGACCGCGCACCTCTTCTATTACGAGCGCCTGCTGGAAATGCTGCGCCCCGGCGGCGTGATCCTGATCGACAACACGCTCTGGGGCGGCAGCGTCGCCGACCCGGCCGCGCACGACGCCGACACGCTGGCGATCCGTGGCCTGAACCTGCTGCTGCGCGATGACGACCGCATCGACCTGGCGCACCTGCCGGTCGGCGACGGTCTGGCGCTGGCGCTGAAGCGCTGACCACTGGCCGTGAGGACCGATACCGAAGATGAGCCGCCGCGTCCGCCGCCTGCTGACCGTCGTGCTGGTGCTGGTACTGACGCCGGCGCTGCTGATGGCCTGGTTCATGGCGCGCGTGGCGATCTACGCCGACAACCGCGATGAAGGCCCGGCCGATGCGGCGGTCGTGCTCGGGGCCGCCGCCTGGTTCACGCGGCCGTCGCCGGTGTTCGAGGAGCGCATCAAGCACGCGCTCGATCTCTACAAGGAAGGCCGCGTGCGCGCGATCGTGTTCACCGGCGGCGTCGGGCGCGGCGACACGCGCTCCGAGGCCGAAGTCGCGCGCAACTACGCGCTGCGCCGCGGCGTGCCGGAGTCGGCCATCCACGTCGAGACCGCCTCGCGCTCGACCTTCGGCAACCTCGTCAACGCCCGGCTGCTGCTGGAGCGCAATGGCTTCAGGCGCGTGCTGCTGGTCTCGGACCCGCTGCACATGCGCCGCGCGATGACGATGGCCCGCGACCTCGGCATCGATGCCCGCCCGTCACCGACGCCGACCACACGCTTCCAGAGCTTCTCGACGCAGTTCGACCTGCTGCTGAAGGAGACCTTCGACTACGCCCGCTACAAGCTCGGCCGCCACTTCCTGGACTTCGACGAGCCGACCGCTGGCTACGCGGCCGCGGGCGAGTCGTGACCGGCACGGCCGATGCGCGCCGGCAAGGGCATCGGGCGCCAGGGTCACGGCTGCATCAGAGCAACTGTGCACACGCCACGGTTTCAGGGAAGGTTGCCAAACAAGGCAGGATGCACCGAGGCAGTCATTCCTGCTTCATGCCTGCTGCACGGGATGGCAGCCACGGCCTGTTTTCTGGCGGTTTGCCTGCGAAACTGAAAAACCCAAGTCACTGATCTGACTGGTGCCCG
>JAFEGB010000279.1 GCA_018240295.1 Pseudomonadota bacterium | reverse complement strand
GCCAGGCGGCGCACGCCGAAACGTTCGCGCAGCACCGCGCGCTGGTGGCTCAGCAGGGTCAGGGCTTCGGTGCGTTGCATGGCGGACATCCTCCGGGTGAGCGCTGGCTGCCGCCACGGAGCTTCAGATTACCCCGCGCTGCCGCAGACCGTTCACCGCCTCCGCATCCATCCCGAGCCATTCACCGAGCACCTCGCCGGTATGCGCGCCGATCGCCGGGCCCGACCAGCGCGTGCCGCCGGGGGTGGCCGACAGTTTCGGCGGGATGGCCGGGATCGCCAGCGGCTTGCCGTCGATCTCGACGCGCTCGAACAGGCCGCGGGCCTGGTACTGCGGATCGGCGAACATGTCGCGGACGCTGTAGATCGGGCCGGCCGGCACGCCGGCGGTTTCGAGGCTCGACAGGACTTCGGCGAGCGGCAGCGTGGCGGTCCATGCGGCGATCGCGGCGTCGATCTCGGCTTCGTGCTGCACGCGGCCGGGGTTGTGCGCGAGGCGCGGATCATCGGCCAGGTCGGCACGGCCGGCGGCGCGCATCAGGCGCTTGTAGATGGAATCGCCGTTGCCGCCGATGATCGCCCAGCGGCCGTCGGCGCAGCGGTAGGTGTTGGTCGGCACGATGCCGGTCACCGTCGTGCCCGAGGGCTCGCGCACGACGCCGGCGCCGTCGAACTCGGGGACCACGCTTTCGAGCAGGTTGTAGACGGCTTCGAACAGCGCCACGTCGACGACCTGACCGCTGCCGGAGCGCCCGCGCTGGTGCAGCGCCATCAGGATGCCGATCACCGCGTGCAGCGCCGCGAGCGTGTCGCCGATCGACAGGTTCGGGCGCACCGGCGGTTCTCCGGGCATGCCGTTGACGTAGCGCAGGCCGCCGAAGCCCTCGCAGACCGAGGCGTAGCCGGCCTTGCCGGCGTAGGGGCCGTCCTGGCCGTAGCCGGAGATGCGCGCGATCACGAGGCCGGGGTTCGCGGCCTTCAGCACCTCCGGGCCCAGGCCCCATTTCTCCAGCGTGCCGGGGCGGAAGTTCTCGACGAGCACGTCGCAGCGCGCGGCGAGCCGGCCGACCAGCGCCCGGCCCTCGCCGGTCTTCAGGTCGATGCGGACGCTCTTCTTGTTGCGACCGATGCTGTGCCACCACAGCGAGGTGCCGTCGCGCACGACGCGCCACTGGCGGATCGGGTCGCCTTCGGGCGGTTCGATCTTGATGACCTCGGCGCCGAAGTACGCGAGCAGCGTGCCGGTGAACGGACCGGCGATGAGCTGGCCGAGTTCGAGCACGCGCAGCCCGGCAAGCGGGCCGGGGGCCGGACGGTCATCGGCAGGAGTCTGGGTCATGGCGGGGCTTCCGGGCGCGGGCTGCGGGACGGGTGGATGGCCGGGGAGTGTGGCGACGGCCGCCGGCGTCTGCCAGTCGCAGGCAGCAGGCTTTGGCAGCGCGCTGCGCGCAGCCGCAACGGTGACCGGTGCCGGGGCTCGCCGATGTGCGCCCGGTGTCGCAGGTCTTGAATGACCACGGCTGGTTCGTGGTTGAATTCGCAGTTTTGGAGCGGTGCAGCCATTACCTCGGGGGCACTGCGGCGCAAGCGTGCCAGGCGCCGGCTCCGTCCCCCTTGCCGCGCCCGCAGCATCCGGCGATGCTGCGCCGCGCCCGCCGCGATGAGCCCGTTCTGAATGCCGACAGCAATCGTACGCCGACCCCTGCCGAGCCCCGGCGAACGGCCGGAACTGCCCGCCGACCTGCCGCCGCTGCTGGCGCGGGTCTATGCGCTGCGCGGGGTTGCCAGCGCCCGTGAGCTCGACCAGGCGCTGACGGCGCTGCCGGCACCGCAACGGCTGAAGGGCATCGATCGCGCCGTCGACCTGCTGAGCGCGGCGCTGAGCACCGATGCCCGCATCCTGATCGTCGCCGACTACGACGCCGATGGCGCCACCGCCTGCGCGCTGGCGGTGCGCGGGCTGCGCGCGCTCGGGGCGCGCCACGTCGATTATCTGGTGCCGAACCGCCAGCGCCACGGTTACGGGCTGACGCCGGCGATCGTCGAACTCGCGGCCGCACGGCGGCCGGAGCTGCTGATCACCGTCGACAACGGCATCGCCAGCCTCGAAGGCGTCGCCGCGGCGCAGGCGCGCGGCTGGCAGGTGCTGGTCACCGATCACCACCTGCCCGGCGAGCGGCTGCCGGCGGCCGATGCCATCGTCAATCCGAACCAGCCGGGCTGCGGCTTTCCGTCGAAGGCGCTGGCCGGCGTCGGCGTGATGTTCTACGTGCTGCTGGCGCTGCGCGCGCGGCTGCGCACGAGCGGCTGGTACGGCGCCTGCGGGCTGACCGAGCCGAACCTCGCGCGCCTGCTCGATCTGGTCGCGCTCGGCACCGTCGCCGATGTCGTGCCGCTCGATCACCTCAACCGCGTGCTGGTCGGGCAGGGTCTGGCCCGCATCCGCAGCGGTGCCGCCGTGCCCGGCATCCGCGCGCTGGCCGAGGTCGCCGGCCGCGATCCGGCGCGCCTCGGCTGTTCCGACATCGGCTTCACGCTGGCGCCGCGCCTGAACGCCGCCGGCCGGCTCGAAGACATGGCGCTCGGCATCGAATGCCTGCTCTGTGACGATCCGGTGCGTGCGCGCGAGCTGGCCGTGACGCTGGATCGCCTGAACCGCGAGCGGCGCGATATCGAGGCCGTGATGCAGGCAGCGGCGCTGGAGGACCTCGAACGGCTCGGGCTCGATGCGGCCGGGCTGCCGTTCGGTCTGTGCCTGTACGACCCGCACTGGCATCAGGGCGTGGTCGGCATCCTCGCGGCGCGCGTGCGCGAGCGCACGCACCGGCCGACGATTGTCTTTGCGCCCGGCGATCCGGGCTGGCTGAAGGGTTCGGCGCGCTCGGTGCCGGGCCTGCACCTGCGCGATGCGCTGGCCGCGGTCGATGCGCGCCATCCGGGGCTGATCGAGCGCTTCGGCGGTCACGCCGCCGCCGCCGGCCTGACGCTGGCCGAGGCGAATTATCCGGACTTCGCTGCGGCTTTCGATGCCGAGGTACGCCGTCACCTCGGTGCCGCGGACCTGCGCGGCGTGCTGTATTCCGACGGGGAGCTGGCGCCGGGCGACTGCACGCTCGCGATCGCCGAGCGCCTGCGCGACGGCGGGCCGTGGGGCCAGGGCTTTCCGGAGCCGCTGTTCGACGGCGAGTTCGAGGTCGTCGCCGCGCGCACGCTGAAGGAGCGGCACCTGAAGCTCAGCGTGCGCCGGCCGGGGCTGGACGAGGTGCTCGATGCGATCGCCTTCGGAGCGGCCGGGAGCTGCCCGGAACCGCTGCCGGGCACGCGGCTGCGCCTTGCGTACCGGCTGGACGTGAACGAATGGAACGGGCGCCGGCGGCTGCAGCTGCTGGTGCTGCATCTGGAGCCGGCCGGTGCCTGAGCGGGAAACGGTGTGTCCGGAACGCAGCAAGAATCTCCGTCGTAATTTCCGCAGTGATCCGGATTTCCATACAGGGCGCAGCCTTGCAGGATGCGACCGAGGTTCGGAGACTGGCGTTTCATTTGTGCTGACCCCCTCCAGGCGAGGACGCCGCGAT
>JAFEGB010000278.1 GCA_018240295.1 Pseudomonadota bacterium | reverse complement strand
TCCGTCCGAGGTCAGCGCCGCGCTGCCGCTGCCGGCCGACGAGCCGGCGCAGCCGCCGGTCGCGCGCCTCGAACCGCGCCCGCCGCCGGCCGACTTCCGCACGCCGGCCGGTCCGCCGACCAGCGTGCGCCCGGCAACCCTGGCGCCGCAGCCGCTCGCGCTCGCCACTGCCGGCACCACCAGCAGCGGCGTGTTCCTGCAGCTCGGCGCCTTCGGTGACCGGCGCAACGCCGAGGCGCTGAAGACCCGCATCGCCGGACGCTTCGCGCAGCCGGTCACCATCGACGGCTCGCGCAACGACGGCCTGCTGCGCGCCAAGATCGGGCCGTTCCAGACCGAGCCCGAAGCCGAGCGCGCGAGCCTGATGGTCGCGAGCCTCGGCCTCGGCCGGCCGCGCATGGTCATCGACTGATGCGTTTGCGCGCCGCAACAATCCGGCCGCCGTCCGGCGGCGGGCGCTAGAATCCGCCCCCGTTTCCTCCGTTTCCCGGTATCGATCTGCCCATGCGCCTGTCCGTCGCTTTGCGATTCCTGTTGTCCTTCGTGCTGCTGTTCGGACCCGGCGCAGCCGCCCTCGCCGTCGATGCCGTGCCCGCCGCCCCGGATCTGCCGGTCCGGGCCTACGTGCTCGTCGACTACGCCAGCGAGAACGTGCTCGCCGGCAAGCTCGCCGACGAACGCATCGAGCCGGCCAGCATCACCAAGCTGATGGCTGCCTACGTGATCTACCAGTCGATCCACGAGGGCAAGCTCAAGCTCGACGATCAGGTGCTGATCAGCGAGAACGCCTGGCGCACCGAAGGCTCGCGCATGTTCGCCGAGGTCAACTCGCGCGTGCCGGCCGATGCGCTGCTGATGGGCATGGTCATCCAGTCCGGCAACGACGCGACCGTCGCACTCGCCGAGCACATCGCCGGCTCCGAGACGACCTTCGTCGACCTGATGAACAAGTGGGCGAAGCAGCTCGGCCTCACACGCTCGCACTTCATGAACGCGACCGGCCTGCCGCATCCGGATCACTACATGACGGCGCACGACATCGCCAAGCTCGCGCGCGCGCTGATCCATGACTTCCCCGAGCAGTACGCGCGCTATGCGATCAAGGAATTCACGTACAACAACATCACCCAGCACAACCGCAACCGCCTGCTGTGGCTCGACCCGAGCGTCGATGGCGTCAAGACCGGCCACACCAGCAGCGCCGGCTACTGCCTCGTGACCTCGGCCAAGCGCGAGCAGGGACGCATGATCGCGGTCGTGCTCGGGGCCAAGGCCGAGAAGGACCGGGTCAGTGCCAGTCAGGCGCTGCTGAACTACGGCTTCAGCTTCTACACGACGCGGCTGATGCACGAGGCCGGTGTGGCGCTGGCCGAACCGCGCGTCTGGCTCGGGGATGCCGAGAAGCTGCCGCTCGGCCTCGCCGAGCCGCTCGGCGTCACGGTGCCCAAGGGCAAGGCCGAGGGCCTGAAGTCCGAGATCCAGGTCGATCCGCAGATCGAGGCGCCGGTCGGCCGCGGTTCGGTGCACGGCAAGGTCGTCGTCACGCTCGATGGCAACACGGTCGCCGAGGCGCCGCTGGTCGCGCTGCAGGACGTGGCCGAGGGCAGTTTCTTCTCGCGGCTGCTCGATCACATCCTGATGCTGTTCCACAAGCTGATCGGCTGACCCCCGCCCCCGCCTGCGGGCGGGGTCACGCCCGCTGGTGATTGCCATGTCCGAAGCGCCGAGCGACTCGCTGCTCGAATTTCCCTGCGACTTCCCGATCAAGGCCTTCGGCGAAGGCGATGATTTCGAAGCCCTGATCGTCGGGCTCGTGCGCACGCACGCGCCCGATCTCGACCCGGCGCGCGTGCGCGTCGCCGCCTCGCGCACCGGCCGCTACATCGCCGTGACCGTCGTCGTGCCGGCGCACTCGCGCGCGCAGCTCGACGCGATCTACCGCGACATCAGCGGCCATGCCCGCGTGAAGATGGCGCTGTGAAGCCGCTGCGCAGCTGGTGGCGGCGCGATCTCGGCCGGCGTTCCTACGCACCGGTCTACGCGGCGATGAAGGCCTGGACCACGGCGCGCACGGCCGATGCCGGGGACGAGGTCTGGGTGGTCGAACACCCGCCGGTGTTCACGCAAGGCCTCAACGGCAAGGCCGAGCACCTGCTCGCGACCGGCGACATCCCGGTGGTCGCGGTCGATCGCGGCGGGCAGGTCACCTATCACGGGCCGGGGCAGATCGTCGTCTATCCGCTGCTCGACATCGAACGCGCCGGCATCGGTGTGCGCACGCTGGTCGATGCGCTCGAAGGCGCGGTCGTCGACCTGCTCGCCGCGCGCGGCATCGCGGCCTGCGCGAAGCCCGATGCGCCCGGGGTCTACGTCGACGGGCGCAAGATCGCCTCGCTCGGCCTGCGCGTGCGCCGCGGGCGCTGCTATCACGGACTCGCCGTCAACATCGACATGGATCTCGCGCCGTTTCAGCGCATCAACCCCTGCGGGTACGCCGGCCTGCAGATGACACAGCTGTCCGAGCTGTGCGATGATTTCGCGATACAGAAAGCGACGGACGAATTATTGCATCATCTGGCGTCCCGGCTGGGCTTCGCCGATCCGCTGCCGCTTTCGGAACTCCCGACCGCCTTGTCCGAGGACGCCTGAGATGGCCGAGCTGCCCGAACCGACTTCCGAAACCCTTGCCCCCGCTGCGGGCAACGCTCCCGTCCGCCGCGTCACGGTGACCGGCGAGAAGCTGCGTGGCGCCGACAAGGTCGCGCGCATCCCGGTCAAGATCGCCCCGACCACGCTGGAAACGCGCCTGAAGAAGCCGGAATGGATCCGCGCACGCTTCCCGGGTTCGCCGGAGGTGCAGCGTCTCAAGGGCATCCTGCGCGAGAACCGCCTGCACACGGTCTGCGAGGAAGCCTCGTGCCCGAACCTCGGCGAATGCTTCGGCCACGGCACGGCGACCTTCATGATCATGGGCGACATCTGCACGCGCCGCTGCCCGTTCTGCGATGTCGGCCACGGCCGGCCGAACCCGCTCGATCCGGACGAGCCGCTGAACATGGCACGCACGATCGCGGCGATGGGCCTGAAGTACGTCGTCATCACCTCGGTCGACCGTGATGACCTGCGCGACGGCGGTGCCGCGCATTTCGCCGAATGCATCCGGCGCGCGCGCGAGCTGTCGCCGGCGCTGCAGGTCGAGGTGCTGGTGCCGGACTTCCGCGGCCGCGTCGAGATCGCGGTCGACATCCTCGCCGCCTGCCCGCCCGACGTGTTCAACCACAACCTCGAAACCGTGCCGCGGCTGTACCGCCAGGCCCGGCCCGGCGCTGACTACGAAGGCTCGCTCGATCTGCTCGAAGCCTACAAGGCCCGCCACCCGCAGGTCGCGACCAAGTCCGGCCTGATGCTCGGCCTCGGCGAGGAGCTCGACGAGGTGCGCGCGGTGATGCGTGACCTGCGCGCGCACGGCGTCGACATGCTGACCCTGGGCCAGTACCTGCAGCCAAGCCTGCACCACCTGCCGGTGGCGCGCTACGTGACGCCGGCCGAGTTCGAGCAGCTGCGCGTCGATGGCCTGGAAATGGGCTTCACGCACGTCGCCTCGTCACCGATGGTGCGCTCCTCGTACCACGCCGACCTGCAGGCGAAGGGCGAATTCCCGGGCTGAGCGGCAAGGTCCGCACGGCAGCCAAAGACGAAGGCCGCACACCCTCCCGGGTGTGCGGCCTTCCTTTTGGCTTTTTCTAGTTGTCGTGGAAAGCAGCCCGCGACTGGCGGGCTGCGGTTTGCCGGTGCGCTTGCCGGCGGTGTCGCCGATCAGCCCTGCATCGCGATGCAGGCCAGTCGTGCCTTGCGGGCCCGGTAGCTCGCCCAGAGCCAGGGGACTTCCGTGAACGGCACCGACAGGCGGTTGCCGACGTAACGGGCGAATTCACGCTCGGTGAGTTCGCGCCCCAGTTCCAGTTCCGCCCGGCGGACGATTTCGCGCATCTCCTCGTTCATGGTGGGTCTCCTCCTGTCCGGATCTCGCAGCGCGGAAGCGATTCCACGGTGCGCCATCCTGGGGACCATATGTTGCGGCGGTTTGACCGCTCTGTGTATGACGGAACGTTCATGTCCCGTCAGAATGCTGCGGGGGCGTCACCATGACGCCCCCGCGGGTCTGCAGCGCGCCGATGCGCCCGTCAGTCGGCCGGCGCCTGGGCGATGCGACCGGCGCGCAGGTCGATCCAGTCGAGCAGGATCTGCCCGGTCTCGTCGAGGAAGGGATCGGGCCCGTCCTTCTTGGCGTCGCCGGCATCGTCGCTGTCCGGATCGATGACCCGGCCGCGCGCGGTGCGCATGCGGCTCTTGCTGGCTTCCTGATCGGTGCGACGCTTGCTCTCCAGCAGCGATACCGTGGTCTGCTTGCGCAGCGCCATCGACACCTCCAGGTCGTGCTTCAGGTCCTGGTAGGGCTGATCGTGCGGCACGCGCGCCTCGTGCAGGCGCTTCAGTTCAGTGACGCCGTCGCGCACCCGGCCGGCCACCTTGTAGCGGGTCGGCGGTATTTCGTCCCAGGGCAGGGCGTGCTCCTGGGCGCTCTCGCCGACCTCGTCGGTCGCGAAGGCCGGCGGCAGCGCGACATCGGGCAGCACGCCGCGGTTCTGCGTGCTCTCGCCGTTGATGCGGTAGAACTTGGCGATGGTCAGCTTCAGCTGGCCGAGCTTGTCCTTGACCTGCGGCAGGAAGCGGCCGAGATCGATCAGCGTCTGCACCGTGCCCTTGCCGAAGGTCTGCTCGCCGACGAGCACGCCGCGGCCGTAGTCCTGGATCGCCGCGGCGAAGATTTCCGAGGCCGAGGCACTGAAGCGGTCGGTCAGCACCGCGAGATGCCCCGAATAGAACTGCTTCGGATCGGGATCGTTCTCGACCTGCACCTTGCCCTTGGCATCGCGCACCTGCACGACCGGCCCGTCCGCAATGAACAGCCCGGTCAGCTCGACGGCTTCCTGCAGCGAGCCGCCGCCGTTCTGGCGCAGGTCGATGACGATGCCCTCGACGCGCTCGCGCTGCAGCTGCTCGATCAGCCGGCGCACGTCGCGCGTCGTGCTGCGATAGTCGAGGTCACCGCGCTGCGCGGCCGCGAAGTCGATGTAGAAGGTCGGGATCGTGATGACGCCGACCTTGCGCTCGACCCCGTCGCGCACGAAGGTCTTGACCTGACTCTTGGCCGCCTGCTCCTCCAGCTGGATCTTGTTGCGCACGATGCGCACGACCGTGCCCGGACTGCCGGCCGCGGCCTGCGCCGGCACCACCTGCAGGCGCACGACCGAGCCGCGCTGGCCGCGGATCAGGTCGACGACATCATCGAGCCGCCAGCCGACCACATCGGTCATCGCGCCATCATCGCCCTGGCCGACCGCGAGGATGCGGTCCTTGGGCCGGATCTGCTTGGACAGGTCGGCCGGACCGCCGGGCACCAGCTCGACGACCACGGTCTGCTCGTCCTCAAGCCGCAGCACCGCGCCGATGCCCTCCAGCGACAGGCGCATCTGGATGTTGAAGTTCTCGGAATTGCGCGGACTCAGGTACGAGGTGTGCGGATCGAAGGCGCCGGTGACGGCGTTCATGTAGATCTGGAACACGTCCTCGGGGCCGGACTGCGCGGCGCGGCGCAGCCGGCCTTCGTAGCGCTTGCGCAGCGTGTCGCGGGCGGCAGCCTCGTCCTTGCCGGCGAGCATCAGGCTCAGCGTCTCGTTCTTCAGGCGCTTGCGCCAGATCTCGTCGAGTTCGGCCGCCGTGCGCGCCCACGGTGCCTTCTTGCGGTCGGCCTCGTAGGTTTCGTCCTTCCTGAAGTCGAACGGCCGCGTCAGCTCCTCGCTGATGCGTCTCGTGCGCTCCAGCAGCCGCTGCTGATAGAGGTTGTAGATCGCGAAGGCGGCATCGAGCCGGCCGTTGCGCAGTTCGTCATCGATCTTGTCGCGATACTGGCCGAGTTCGGCGACATCGCTGGCGAGCAGGAAGCTGTGGCTGAAATCGAGCGCCGACAGGTAATCGTCGAACACCGTCGCCGACAGCGCGCTGTCGATTTTGACCCGCCGGTAGTGGTACTGCGTCAGCAGGCCCGCGACCGTCTTGTCGACGCTCGACTGCACGGTATCGGGCGACAGGTCCGGCAGGGTCTTCGGCAGGGGCGGCAGGGCGTCGCCGACGGTGGCGGCGCAGGCGACGGTGGCAAACGACAGCAGCAGCGCGGCTGCCAGGCTCAGTCGGCACGGGGCCATGCGGGCTGCTCTCATGCAACGTTTCCGTTCGGATGATCGCCGTCGTCGGCGTCCTGGTCATCGTCGTGCCCGGCAGAGCCCTCGGCCTCGGCCGCCGTACTCGCCGCGGCAGCGGCGCTGCTGCTTGCGCCGTGCCGGGAACTGCCGCGCCAGCCGCGCTCGGCCATCGGCGGGCAGACCAGCTGGATGTCGGTGGCGACCGGCTGCTTGCCGCTCGGCTCGGCCAGCGTGAACTCGAACACATGGTGGCGCGACGGCAGGCGCATGACGTTGAAGCCGTCGGGCAGGTTGGAATCATGGAAGAACGCCGTGCGATACGGCGAATCGGGGTCGCGCGAGTCGGTCTTCCAGAGATACGGCGAGCTGCGCACCAGGAAGCGCATGAAGCCGAAGCTCTTGTTCTCGTCGTGGTGATAGCAGTAGCCACGCACCCGCGAGCCGATCTCGCCCCACGGCACGCCGGTATCCTCGCCGCGCGCCGGCAGCAGGCCGGGGATCAGGAAGCCCGAGACGTACAGGTCGGCCTCGTTGCGCAGGTCTTCCGAGACGTTGTCGAAGCCGATGACCTCGACCCGGCAGCCCTTGTTCTGCAGCGCCCGCACCACCTGCACGAAATCGCCGTCGCCGGTCACGAGCACGACGCGATCGAGATTCTGCGACTGCAGCAGCAGGTCGACGGCCATGTCGAGATCGGCGTTGGCCTTGCCGTAGCGGGTGCCGGACTCGTCCTCGAACCAGCGGACCTTCTTTTCGATGACCTTGTAGCCGAGTTCGCGCAACGCCGCCTGATACGCGCGCATCCGTTCACGGTAGGTGTAGTTGCTGTTGGCCCGATCCTCGTCGAAGGTCAGATAGACATTCAGGCGCAGCGCCTCGGCGTAATCGCGGCAGGCAAATTCACGCAGCACGTCGTACTGCATGCGGCTGCCGCCGTTGCGGGAAATATTGGCGGCGTCGACGTAAACGCCGACGTTGGCGTGAGACTTGATGGTCACGAAGCTACCTCGATGATCCCGCGCCGGTGAGGCCGGCGAAAAGCGGGATACGACAAATGATGACAAAGATGAAGGCGAAACCCTGCAGGCCGGACAGCCCGCCGTGGCTGCATGCCGGCCGATGCGGGCCGGCTGATTGTCGCAGAATCCCCCGGGAACCGCTTGTTCGCAGGACGCCGGATTTCGGCGCCCTTGCCTGCACCGGCCATTCGGTATCTGCACAACTTGCAGCAGCGGTTCCCGGACTTGTCCAGCCAGCACGGATGGATCAGCACGACGGCAAGACGCTGATGAGCAAGCCCTCCCCCCCTCGCGGGGCATAGGTATCTACACAACTTGCAGTATCGGTTTCCGGACTTGCCTGAATAGCCCGGATAAATCAGAACGACGGCAAGAGGTTGATGAACAAGCCCCTCCCCCCTCGCGGGGGAGGGGTTGGGGAGAGGGGGACAAGG
>JAFEGB010000277.1 GCA_018240295.1 Pseudomonadota bacterium | reverse complement strand
CCGCCGCCGAGATAGCCGGCCTCGAAGCGCCCGAGCGAGAAGCCCTTCTCGCGCGTCTGCTTGCCATCGAGCCAGGCATCGGAAACCGCCTGCAGCTGCCCCAGCAGCGCCGGCACTTCGCCGGCCGGCACGACGCGGAAACCATAGCCGTCGCGCACGAGGCGATTGCGGGTGTTGCGCAGGTTCTTGCGCGCGGCGCCATCGAGCGTGAAGGTCGAAAGCTCGACGCGCGCCTCCTCGCCGATCTTCAGCAGGCTCAGGCCCAGCTCGACGTACAGGTCGAGGTGCGCCGGGCTCGCCTGATAGAACACCGTCCAGCCCGCCCAGGTCTCGGCGCGCTCGCGCAGCCGCCAGGCCAGTTCGCGGCGCTCGGCCGGCGTGCCGAGCGGGTCGCCCATCGCGATCCAGGCCCGGCCCTGCACTGCGTACATCAGGAAGCCGTCGCCGTCGGGGCTGGTCAGGATCGCCTTGTCGCCGACGCGCGCCAGATGCGCGTAAGTGTGCGGGCTGGCCGCGACGCGCCGCGCCAGATCGGCGGCCTCGGCCGCGCCCGGCAGCGCCATCGCCGGCGGCGCCGGGCGCAGCAGCTGGCGCACCGCGACCGCCGCCGCCAGCGCGAACAGGCCCGGCAGCGTGCGCAGGAAGCGCGCGGCCTCGCCGTCCTCGTCGAACTGGAACTGCCACCACAGCGCATGCCGGTAATCGATCTCCTTGTACGAGAACCAGCCGAGCCACAGCGCCGCGACCACGGCCATCGCCGTCACCGCCAGCCAGCCGGCGCTCGGGCGCTCCTCGGCGAGGCGCGTGCGCCGGTAGAAATGCGCGCGGCACGGCACCAGCGCCGCCAGCAGCAGCGCCAGCAGCGCGGCTTCCTCGTAGTCGCCGCCCTTGAGCAGCGCCGCCAGCGCACCGGCGGCAAGCAGCAGGCAGGACAGCAGCCAGGCCGCATCCAGCCGCCGCTGCAGACCCTGCGCGAGCAGGATCAGGCCGACGCCGATCACGGCGCCGAGGAAGTGCGAGACCTCCAGCAGCGGCAGCGGCACGACGTGATGCATCCACGCGAGGCGTGCCTCGTCGGCCGGGCTGACCGTCGACATCAGCAGCACGCCGCCGCAGATCGCCGCCATCAGCGCCAGCCCCGACGGCAGCAGCACCGGCACCGCCGGCGCCGCCACGCGCAGCGCCTCGCCGGCCTGCCGGCCGAGCCGGGCACCGAGCGTGCGCGTCTCGTACAGGCCGAGCGCCACGGTCGCGAGCGCGAGCGGCAGCAGGTAATAGATGGCGCGGAACGCGAACAGCCCGCCGAGCAGATCGCCGGCCTCGACCCACGGCGCCAGCAGCGCGATCACCGTCGCCTCGAACACGCCGAGCCCGCCCGGCACATGCGAGACCAGCGCAACGATCTGCGCGACCAGGAACACCGCGAGGAAGTGTCCGTAGCCGAGATCGGCGACGCGCGGCAGCAGCGCATACAGCACGGCCGCCGCCAGCAGCCAGTCGGCCGCGCCGATCACGAGCTGGCGCGCAGCGAGCGGCGCGCGCACGACCGGCAGCGTCCAGTCGCCGACGCGCAGCGGCTCGCGCCGCAGCAGCGCCAGCGCGAACCAGCCGGCGACCGGCACGAGCAGCAGCGCCCCGAGCCACGGCCCGTGCGGCAGCGCCGGCAGGTGCAGCAGCTCGGCCAGATCGACCGGCTGCGCCAGCAGCACGCCGCCGGCCGTCACCAGCAGCCCGAGCCACAGCGTCACCGCCGAGAACAGCACGATCTGCGCAATCTCGATCGCCGACAGCCCCCAGCCGCTGTACAGGCGCAGGCGCAGCGAGCCGGAGCTGAGCACCGACACGCCGACGCTGTTGCTGAAGGCATAGGAAACGAAGGACGCAAACAGCACGCGCGCCCCGGCGAGGGGCTTGCGCAGGTATTGCAGCGCCAGCCAGTCGTAGGCGGTGATGACGGCGTAGCTCGCGACGGTCAGTGCCAGCGCCAGCCGCAGCCGGTGCGGCGACAGGGCTTCGAGATAGACGACGAGGTCATCCCACGAATATTCACTGAGCTGGTGATGCAGCGCCCACAGCGCGCACAGGAACAGCAGCGGGCCGAGCAGCGACACGGCGCGGTGCAGCAATCGGGAGAGCATGGTGAGGTTCGGCGAGACGGCGCCCGGGCCGCGGATGGCGGCAGTGTAAGCCGGCCGGCGCCGTGCGCCTGAGTGCCGGATTAAGACGATGCGCGCCTCAGCCGCCGCCGGCGTAGCCGTGCTGGCGCCAGGCTTCGTAGACGGCGACGGCGACCGCGTTCGACAGGTTCAGGCTGCGCACGCCGGGGCGCATCGGCAGGCGCACGCGACAGCCCGCCGGCAGCGATTCGAGCAGCGCCTGCGGCAGCCCGCGCGTCTCCGGCCCGAACAGCAGCGCATCGCCGGGTGCGTAGGCCGGCTCGTGGAACGGCCGGGCACCGCGGGTGGTGAAGGCGTAGACGTGCTCCGGCGCAACGGCTTCCAGAAACGCCGGCCACGAGGTGTGTTCGCGCACGCGCGCATATTCGTGATAGTCGAGCCCGGCGCGGCGCAGGCGGGCGTCATCGAGCACGAAGCCGAGCGGATGGATCAGATGCAGCTCGGCGCCGGTGTTGGCGCACAGCCGGATGACGTTGCCGGTGTTCGGCGGGATTTCGGGTTCGAACAGCACGACGTGGAACATGGCGGGTGCGGACTGGCGTGCGGAGCAGGCGCGCGAGCATACGGCGCCCGCGCCCGCCCCGGCGAGCCCGGCCGACGGCCGCAGGCGCGTGGAGCGTTTCACGTGGAACCGAAACAGCGGCGCGGCGGCGGTCGGCGGCTGGGCTACGGCGGCAATCGGCCAGGTACAAACCCCAAGCCGGTTTCCGTTGAA
Organism: Pseudomonadota bacterium; assembly: GCA_018240295.1. GTDB lineage: Bacteria > Pseudomonadota > Gammaproteobacteria > Competibacterales > Competibacteraceae > Plasticicumulans. The sequence goes on along the minus strand of JAFEGB010000277.1, from coordinate 10,735 downwards.
GGGAAACCAGTTCTGCTGCGGACTTAACCAGTTCCCTCCGGAGCACAACCGGGTCAGGTCGTGGACCTGACCGGTTAGCCTCCGGACCCTGACCGGTTCCCCTACGTCTGCTGAGGCGGCCGGAAAGCGTGATCGCCGGGTTTCCTTCGTCAGCGGCCTGTGCGGCAGGTGTTCCACGTGAAACCGCATCGGCCCGGCCGGCGTGTTTTTCCGCCATTCAGTCATATGATCGGTCGGGCACCCCTCGCATGGAGGCAGCGCAATGACCGGGCAGCACGCAAAGACCGATGGCCACGGCAACGTCTCGACGCAGATCACCGGCAGCGGCAATCAGGTCACGCTGCGCTGAAAGCCGGTGCGGTGCGCGTGCAGACGGCTTGCTTCTGCCAGCCGCCGAACCGGCAGCGAGCATGCAGAAGCAGAAGCGGCGCACCGCCGCTCCGGTGGGCCATTCGTCCCGACAGGTTCAGACGGATGCCGCCGGCCTGCTGGCTGAATACGTGGTCCGAACGGGCCTGATCGGTTTCAGCCGCGCTGCGCGGCAACCGCCGCCATGTGGCCGGCCAGGGCGCTGACGAAGGTTCGCAGCCCGGTGGCCGGTGACAGTTCCGTCCACTGCCCATCTCCGGCGGCGCTGCGTGGCGAGGCGATCACCGCAGCGGCGGTGTAGAGCTGTTCGCGGACCAGACGCTCGCACAGCAGCTCGTAGCGCCGCAGGTAGGAAGCGGCGGCAAATTCCGGCAGCACCGGGAAATGCGGCGATGCGTCCCGCACCGGACGGCGCGAGCCGGGCGCGTCCTCGACCAGCATCAGCCAGCCGGTGAACGGGCGCAGCGTGGCCCCGAGTGCGCCTTCGCGGTATGCCGTCCAGAAGTCGTGCGCGGTACCGATGGCTTCTTCGGTACGGTTGTTGAAGTTGTTGCCGAACGATGGTCCGACCTGACTTTTCAGTTCGATCGCGGCGATCAGGGCGCCATCGCGCGGATCGACGATCAGCAGATCCCACTGCTTGGTCGGCCGGAAGTAGCCGGGCAGCGTCAGCAGGCGCCGTGCGCGATGGATGCATGCCGCGTCGAGCCCGTTCGCGTGTGCCAGCGCGACGATCAGCCCGCAGAAGCCATCCATGTTCCTGCCGGCGGTGACGCCGGCGCGCTCGCCCGCATCGAGGAGGCCGGCCGCCTGCTGGCGCTGGCGTGCGGTCTCGCGGCTGTTCCAGAACGCCTGCACCGCGGCTGTGGCCCGCAGTTCGTAATCGGCCAGATCGAGTGCCATTCAGCGTTGCGCCAGCAGTTCCGCCTGTTCGGCTGCGCTCAGCCCATAGAGCTGCGCCACGGCCCGATCGCAGGCGGCGAGGTCGCGGCTGCGGGCGGCATGGATCAGTTCCTGACGCAGCGGTCCGGCCAGCTCGTGCCAGTACGGCAGTCGCAGCCGGCGCAGGTACTGGGCCTGAAACCGCAGATAACCGCCACGCATCCGCGTCGAGTAGCTGGCGATGAAGGCGCGCGTCAGCCCCGACAGCAGCACGGCCTGCAGCGCGTGCAGGTCCCAGGCCGTGGCCGTGACGTAATACAGATTGTGATGCGGATACAGGCGGCCGGGCTCATGGACGACGTGGGCCGAACCCTTGATGTCCGGGATCAGCAGCTTCGGTTCCGCGGCCAGCGCCGGGTGGATGCGGTCGATGGTCCGGTACCAGTTGCCGGGGGACTTGCGCGCGCAGTGGCGGGCTGCGATCACGTCCCGGTGCCGCTCCAGATACGCGCGCAGCCGTGGCCAGTCGCGCAGATCGACCAGCCGGCCATCGTCGCCGAAGGGATTGACGACCCCGAGCCCGCGCCAGCGCAGCTCACCGGATTCGAGGTCGGCCGTCATCGCCAGCGGCAGCTTGCGTTGCGGCTCGACATCGAGGCTGGCGTAGTCGCCGATGAACACGCGATCGGCTCCGGTCGCGACCCCGATGCCAACCCGGCAGCCGGTGGCTTCGAGCAGCGGGAAACCGGCTTCGATGCGGCGGATCAGGTTCGTGCGCGCATCGGTATCCAGCAGCCACGGTGCATCACTGCCGCGCAGGCAGACCAGTTGTTGCTCGCGCACCTCCGGCAGCGACGGATCAGGCTTTGCCGCGGCCTGCAGCGCGGCAGCCAGCGGCCCGAGCACTCCGGCATCGAGCGGCGGACGATGGGCGATGCGCGTGCGGCCGGGCCTGGCGCGGGCAATCACGACGATGGCCGGATAAGCGGCCACCTCGCTGTGGAAGGCGGGCGTTTCATCCATGTCGATGACCGCCTGCAGGTGGAAGCCTTCGGCCACCAGCCGGCGCAGCGGGCCGCCGTAGCGGTTCTTCATCCAGCGGTCCGGGCAGATGAAGCCGAGCCGGCCACCGGCGGCGAGCAGCGACAGCGCGCGTTCGATGAACGGCACGTACAGGTCGGCGCGATCGTAGAGCGTCGCGTAACGGCGGCGGTATTCGGCCAGCAGCACCGGCGGAATCAGCTCCTGCCGCACGTAGGGCGGATTGCCGACGACGAAGTCGAACGAGGCCGGCAGCGCGCTCAGCAGGAAGTCGCCCTGCCGCAGCCATTGCCGGATCAGGGCTTGCGCCGTGTCCGCCCCGATGCCGGCCGCGGCCAGTTCCTCGCCGAGTGCGGCGCGGGCACGACGGCAGCTGTCGTGATGCAGCTCAACGGCCTGCAGCGCCGGACCAAGCACGGCCAGGATGTCGGTGTCGCCGGGGCTACCAGCCGCTCGCCAGGCCGCGAGCAGGCGGCGCACGGCCACCCGCAGGAATTCGCCGCAACCGGCGGCCGGTTCCAGCAGACGGCAGGCATGCAGCGGCCGGTCCGGCGTATACCCGACCAGATCCAGAATGAACTCGACGACCTCGATGCGCGTGAACACCGCACCGCGGGCTTCGGCATCGTCCTCGGCCGCGAGTCTGGCCACGGCGGCGGTGACGGCGGGCGCACAGACCGGCTGGGCCGTGAGCGCGTCGGTATCGGGAAACAAGGGCAGCGAGGACAAGAGACGATTCCACGGCAGCGGCGAGATCATCGCGCCGGAACATCGTACTGGGGCTGCTCCGGCTGCGCATGTGCGGCGTGGAAGCCGGTACTGCCTGCCGCATGGGCGACTATCCGCTGCGCGCGGCCCTCTTCCACCCGTGCCAGCACAATGAAAAACGGCGCACCGCCGGTCCGGTGCGCCGTTCGTTCAGGCAGGTTCAGGCAGGTTCAGACGGATTCCGCGGCGGCCCGCTCTGCCGCCGGGGCGGGCGTCAGCGCTTGCGGCGGGCGCCGTAGAGCGTGAAGCCGAGCATCGCCGCCATCAGCGACAGGCTGCCCGGTTCCGGCACCGCCTGCACCGCCATCAGCAGCAACTGCCCGCCCTCGACCAGCGCCGGGTCGGTGAGCGCGTAGTGCGCCTGCACGTCTAGCAGGAAGTACTGGTAGGTGTCGGTGTCGTAGCCGGCGACGCCGTCGAACAGCGCGGTCACGTCGATGATGCCGGAGGATTCCTCGTCCTGGGTCAGGAAGCCGGGGGCGCCGAGCAGGAAGCGCGCCGGGTCGTGGGCGGCAACCTCGACCGTGGTCTTCGTGTTCGGGTCGTAGCGCCAGACCTTGCCCAGACGCGCGGTGTTGCCGACGTCTTCCTGGATCAGCACCGTGCCATCGGCGGCGACCGTCAGGTTGTCCATCATCTGCGGCTGGCCGGGCTGGCGGCCGTCGATCAGCAGTTCGATGACGCCACCGGCGGCCGGGTCGTTCACGTCATTGAGCGTGATCCGCCACAGCCGGCTGGTGCGCGAGGCCGGGTCGGCATCATCGAGACCGTCGGTGGTCACGAAGTAGGCGCGGTCCGGGTTCTGCGTATCCCAGGTGATGTCCTCGGGGCGCAGGAAGTTGGTGCCGCTGCCGTCATCGACCAGCGAGAAGCTGGCCTTGCCGTCGGCATCCAGACCGAAGCTGGCCGTGGCCGAACGATCCTCGATCGCCGCGCCGTTGACCTTGATCGCCCAGGTCGTGCCGTTGGTCAGGCCGGCCTTCTCCAGATCGGTGCCGGTCGATTGCTTGTCGCCGAAGTAGACGTAGACGCGGCCCTTGGCGTTGGCGGCATCGCCGTTCGGATGGGTGTCGTCGGTGCCGAGCACGACGGTGCGGTCATCGGCGGTCGGCCGGGCGACGACGTTCTCCCAGGCGGCGTGACCGAGCGCGGCGAACTCGTAGCTCTGGCCGGCATCGGCGCCGGTGACGGTGTGCACGAACGCCCGGCCGCCGCTGGTCTCCTCGCCGTTCATGAAGAAGCGCGTGCTGGTGCCCAGGCCGCTGCCCGGGTTGAAGAAGGCGGTCGGCGCCGGCAGGTCGGCCGAGCAGAGGCGCGTCAGCGTGGCGTTGATCGCCGGCTGGTACTGGCCGGTGGAGGTGTTCAGCAGGTTGACGGTCTGGATCTGGTCGCGACCGCTCAGCACCGTCAGCGTGCTCTTGTCGATGACCCACTCGGAGACGAAGGCGCCGGTGGCGCCGTGCGCATGCCCGGCACCGGTGCTGGCGCCGAGTTCGTGGTTCATCAGCAGCGTGAAGCTGCCGTCGCCGTTATCGAAGGCCCCGAGGCCGTCGGGGATGCCGGCCATCCGGTAACCGTTGCCGGCGGCATCGCCGACCGTCAGCAGCGGGGTCAGCGCGACGCCGGTCATCGACGGCAGCAAATAGGGGGATTGGGACGAGCTGCCGAGCGGACCGGCCGGGAACGGCGCGGCGTGGACGACGGCAACAGGCATCAGGCCGGTGACGAGCACCAGGGCGGAACAGGCAAGCGTGCGCATGGGAACAGGCTCCGTGCAGGCTACGGAAGGGAAGCGGTCGAGGGATCGACGCCTGCGGACGCAGCGGCTACGGCACCGGAAGCTGCCGGACGGACTCTGCGTTCCCTGAACCCGGCAGCGACCGCGCCGCGTGCGGTCCGCGGGCAGGCGGACGCTACGCGGCCTGTGTGAAAGCCCTGCGGCAGTTCAAAGACAGCGCCCGTGGATCGCCGGGCGGGGTTTCACGTGGAACGTGGCAGCGGGATCGGCAGCGATGGCGGCCGGGATGCTGCGGCTTGCGACGGGTTTGCTGCACCTTGAGCAAAGGTGAGCGGCACTGCCACCCGGCCCCGGAACCGGCATGGCTTCGGGGCGTGGGGGCGTAAGCGCGGTGGTTTCAGGCAGTGACGTCGATATAGGCGCCGATGCGCCGTTCCGGGTCGAAGGCGGGGATGTCCTTCGGGGCGGCGGGGGCGGAGCGGACCAGGGCTTCGCTGGCCTGCTGGCGCTCGGCTTCGACGTGGCGCTGCTGCGGGGCGCCTTCGGACTGGGAGGGCGGACGCTGGTTGCTGATGAACTGCTCGATCGAGGACGAGCCGATGTTGCCGACGTTCATGGCGGTGACTCCTTGACGGGTACGGCAGGCAGCAACCTTACGCTGATGTAATGGAAATGCCAGTCGTCGCAACGGCTTCTCACGATGTCGCCGCACTCCCCTCCCCCGCCGCGTCCGCCGCTGCGGCCCGGCGCTTGCGCGCCGCGCGCAGCGCATCGAGGCGTGCCAGACGCAGCGCCTCGCCGAACTCCGGACCCTTGAGGCCGCGCTCGACCAGCGGCTGCACCGGCACCGCCGCTGCCGCCTCGCGCGCCTGCGCGAGCCACGCGGCCTGCGGATACGGCCGCGCTTCCAGCCCGGTGCGCCCGCGCGCATCGGCCTCGCAGGCGAGCAGCCAGCGTGCGAAGCGCTCGGGGCGGCGCAGCGCGTCGAGGCGTTCGAGGGTTTCCAGCAGCGTCGTCGTACGCAGCTCCAGCGCACGGTGCGCGCGCGTATGCAGTTCGGCGACCAGCACGGCGAGTTCGCGGAATTCCTTCGGCGCGCGCAGGCGCTCGCTGACCTCGCGGGCGAGCGCCGCGCCGCGTGCCTCGTGCGCAGTGTGCTTCGGCCACTCGGCTGGCGGCGTCGTGCCCTTGCCGAGGTCGTGCAGCAGCGCCGCGTAGCGCGTCGGCACGTCGGCGCCGAGGCGCACGGCCTGTTCGAGCACCAGCAGCACGTGCACGCCGGTGTCGATCTCCGGGTGATGCTGCGGCGGCTGCGGCACGCCCCAGAGCCGGTCGAGTTCGGGCAGGAGCCGTGCGAGCGCGCCGCAGTCGCGCAGCACCTCGATGAAGCGCCCCGGCACCGGTTCGCCGAGCGCGCGCGCCAGCTCCTGCCAGACGCGCTCGGGCTGCAGCGCATCGACCTCGCCGACGGCAACCATGGCGCGCATCAGCGCCTGCGTTTCCGGCGCGACCGTGAAGCCGAGCGGTGCATAGCGGGCCGCGAAGCGCGCGAGCCTGAGGATGCGCACCGGGTCCTCGGCGAAGGCCGGCGACACGTGCCGCAGCACCCGCGCTTCGAGATCGCGCCGGCCGCCGAAGGGATCGATCAGCCGGCCGTCGGCGGCCTGGGCGATGGCGTTGACGGTCAGGTCGCGCCGGGCGAGGTCGTCCTCCAGCGTCACGTGCGGGGCGGCGTCGATCGCGAAGCCGTGGTAGCCGGGCGCGGTCTTGCGCTCGGTGCGCGCCAGCGCGTACTCCTCGCCGGTTTCGGGGTGCAGGAACACCGGGAAGTCCTTGCCGACGCGCTTGTAGCCGAGCGCCAGCAGTTCATCGGGCGTGGCGCCGGTCACCACCCAGTCGCGCTCGCCGACCGCCCGCCCGAGCAGCGCATCGCGCACCGCCCCGCCGACCAGATGAATTTCCATCGCTGCCCTCCTCATCCTTCCACACAGGTTCCGCGCAGGTTCCACGCACGGCCGTTACGCCGCGTTAAGCCACGGGTAAGCCGTGGCGACATCGTCCTGCCTATCGTGCGCCCATTGAACGCGGCAGCCGAAGCGCCCGCGAGGAGGCACGCACATGAACCCGCAGAACCCGCAGGACCCGAACCTTCCGCAGTCCCCGCACGCGTCGCAGAACCCGCAGACGCCGCCGGCCGCGACCGTCCCGCCCGTCGCCCGCTTCGCGCGCGCCCGGCACGGTGCCGGTCATCGTCGCGGACTGGCGCTCGAATCCACCGGCCTGCGCCGCAGCCTGCTCGCCGCGGCGCTGGTCGCGGCCTTCGGCGCCGGTGCCGTGCTGCACGGCGGCAGCGAGCTGATCGAGCAGGCGCATGCCGAGGCTCCGGCGGTCACGCCGGCGCCGGCGCGCATCGTCACGCCCGACTTCGGCGCGCTGGTCGAGCGCTACGGCCCGGCCGTCGTCAACATCCAGGTCGAAGGCACGGTGCGCACCGCCGCGCAGCAGCCGCAGATCCAGATCGACCCGAACGATCCGCTGTATGACTTCCTGCGCCGCTTCGGCCTGCCCGGCCTGCGCGGGCGCGGCGGGCCGGCGCCGGACGTGGTGCGCGGCGAGGGCTCGGGCTTCATCGTGCGCGCCGACGGCGTGATCCTGACCAACACCCACGTCGTCGACGGCGCCGAGCACGTCACCGTGCGCCTGACCGACCGGCGCGAGTTCAAGGCGAAGGTGCTCGGCAAGGACGACCAGACCGACATCGCCGTGCTGAAGATCGACGCCACCGACCTGCCGACCGTGCGCATCGGCGACCCGGCGCGCTCGCGCGTCGGCGACTGGGTGCTCGCGATCGGCAGCCCGTTCGGCTTCGAGAACAGCGTCGCGGCCGGCATCGTCAGCGCCAAGGCGCGCACGCTGCCCGATGACAACTACGTGCCGTTCCTGCAGACCGATGTCGCGGTCAACCCCGGCAACTCCGGCGGCCCGCTGTTCAATGCCGACGGCGAGGTCATCGGCGTCAACTCGCAGATCTACTCGCGCACCGGCGGCTATCAGGGCATCAGCTTCGCGATCCCGATCGACGTGGCGATGAAGGTCGAGCAGCAGATCGTCGCGCACGGCAAGGTCACGCGCGGCCGGCTCGGCGTCGCGATCCAGGATGTCTCGGCGCCGCTCGCCGCCGCCTTCGGCCTGAAGACGCCGCATGGCGCGCTGGTCAGCAGCGTCGAACCCGGCAGCGCCGGCGAGGCCGCCGGCCTCGAAGCCGGCGACGTGATCGTCGCGCTCGACGGCCAGACCATCGAACGCTCGGCCGACCTGCCGCCGCGCATCGCCGACAGCAAGCCCGGCAGCCACGTCGAGCTGACCGTGATCCGCAAGGGCGAGGAAAAGACGCTGAAGGCGACGGTCGGCGAGTTCCGTGCCGCCGCCCGCGAGGCCGGCGACGAGGCCGCGCCCGGTCAAGGCCGGCTCGGGCTGGCGCTGCGGCCGCTGAGTCCGCAGGAGAAGCGCGGCAACGACCTCGACAGCGGCCTGCTGGTGCAGCAGGCGAGCGGCCCGGCCGCGCGCGCCGGCGTGGCGCCCGGCGACGTGGTGCTCGCGATCAACGGCGAGCCGGTCAACACCGTCGCGCAGCTGAAGGAGCGCCTCGCGCATGCCGGCAAGCAGATCGCGCTGCTGATCCAGCGCGGCGAGGCCCGCATCTTCGTGCCGGTCGATCTCGGCTGACCGATCTCTTCCTGACCCCCGCGTGCAGCGCCGGCAGGCGCTGCACGCCGTGACCGACTCTCGCTCCCGAGAGGCTGTACCGGGAGCGGACCCGCAGGCCGGCCTTCCCTCCCCCTTACCGGCCGATCCGCCCGCGCGTCCCGCTCCCCCTGGTTTCCCGCCGGAATGCTTGCGGAGGCATCCGGCGGGTTTTTTTTTGGCCGGCTCCCGTCCTTGCTCCCCGCAGGGATCAGCCCTCCGGCCGGCGCGCGACGCCCTCGACGAACCACAGCCGCGCGAGGTTCTGGCCGACCGCGAGCAGCACCGGACCGACGAACACGCCGATCAGCCCGAAGGACAGCGCGCCGCCGAGCACGCCGAGGAACACCAGCAGCAGCGGCAGCTCCAGCCCGCGGCCGATCAGCAGCGGCTTGAGGATGTTGTCGATCGTGCCGACCACGGTCGCGCCCCAGACCGCCAGAAAGATCGCCATGCCGGTCGAGCCGGCCCCGTACAGCTGCCAGGCGAGCGGCCCCCACACGAACACCGGGCCGAAGGGCACGAAGGACAGGAAGAAGGTCACGAAGCCGTAGAACACGGCGCTGCCGGTGCCGGCGATCGCGAAGCCGATGCCGGCGAGCAGCGCCTGCGCCAGCGCCGTGCCGAGCAGGCCGGCAACCACGCCGCGCACGGTGGCACTGGCGACCGCCAGCAGCTCGGCCGCGCGCGTGCCGGCAAACTGCGCGAGGAACTGGCGCGTGCGCACGCCGATGCGGTGCAGGTCGTTCAGCAGCACGCCCATGACGATCACCGACAGCGTCAGGTCGAGCAGCCCGGCGCCGAGCTTGCGCAGCGCCAGCAGCAGGAAATCGCGCGTTGGCGCGATCAGCTTGCGCAGCTGCTCGGTCAGCGCCACCTCGTCGTGCAGCACCTCGTTCAGCCAGTCGTGCAGGTCGTGACCGAACAGCGGGATGTCGTTGAGCCATTCCGGCGCGCTCGGCGGCGAGTTGCCGGACAGCAGCGCCTCGGCCTTCGCGGTCAGCACCATGAAGTTGCTGGCGATGCCGTCGGCGAACAGGAACAGCGGCAGCAGCACCGCCAGCACCGGCAGCGCCACGATCACCGTCGTCGCCAGCCGCCGGCCGATGCGCCGCGTGAGCCCCGCGTGCAGCGGCGCAAACGACACGGTCAGGATCAGTCCCCAGAGGATCGCGGTCAGGAACGGCAGCAGCGTCAGCGCACAGCCGGCGATGAGCAGCGCGAGCAGCGCGAGGCCGAGCGTGCGCACGACCAGCGTGCGATCGAGCAGCGGGCGCAGTTCCGGGAAAGGTGCGGGCGAAGGATCGGGCATCGACGCGAGTCCGGCAGTCAGCGGGAGAGCGGTCAGCGTAACGGCTGGCCGGGACGCTCGGCGAGCACGGCCGGCGAGCACGGCCGGCGCGCGCTACGATCGCGGCTGCTGTCAGCCCCCCCTCGTAATCCCTGCCGTCCGCGCCGGAGGCGCCGCTGCCATGAGCCTGAAGAAAACCACCCCGGACAGCGCCAAGCTCGACCGTCTGGTCGCCGAGGCGCGCAAGGCCCGCGAGCAGCGCGAGGCCGGTTACCGCGAACAGGCGCTGAAGCTGTATCCGTGGATCTGCGGGCGCTGCGCGCGCGAGTTCACGCGCGTCAACCTGCACGAGCTGACCGTGCACCACCGCGACCACAACCACGACAACAACCCGCCGGACGGCAGCAACTGGGAGCTGCTGTGCCTGTACTGCCACGACAACGAGCACTCGCGCCACGCCGATCTGGTGCGCGGCGCCGACTACTCCAGCGCCGCACCGGCGCCGGCTGCGACATTCAAGGCTTTCGGCGCACTGGCCGATCTGCTGAAGAAGCAGGACGGCTGAGGCCGCGGGGCTTGCGCACCGGCCACGACCATCCGCTGCGCCGCGGCTGCAAGCGTGCGCCGTCGCGCGTTACCCTCGCCGCATTCCTTTGCCGTCGTCCCACGCAGGCCGCACCGCCGATGTCCCAGCCCGCTCTTCCGTCCGCCGTCCGTCCCCTGCTCGCCGCGCTGCTGCTGGCATTCGCCACGCAGGCACCGGCCGAGGACGCAAAGCCCGATCCGCTCTACGATCCGAAGCCGCTCGCCGACGACATCGAACTGCCGCTGCCCTGCGACGGCCGGCTGCTGCTGCGCACCGTCTACGTGCTCGCCAAGAGCGCGCTCGATGACCGCGAGGT
>JAFEGB010000276.1 GCA_018240295.1 Pseudomonadota bacterium | reverse complement strand
TCGACGCAGGGCATCCGCACCAGGCTGCCGGGTCGCCATCGCCGGCAATGGCTGCGCGCACTTAATCACACCCGCCGCCCCAATCCCCACCCGAATCGGCACTGTCTCCACCACCCTCCCGGTCTCCACCAGACCCAGAGCTTTCGTCGCTGCCCCATTCGTCAAACCCGAGATCAATCGACGATGCAGGCAAAAGCACCAGCGCAATGACTGCGAAGAAGCCCACTATGATGAGGGCTGCAAAAAAACTGTCGAACCATACGAGAGAAACTCCGAACACGCCGATGCAGATGAGTTTTTTGTTCATTTCTGCGAGACTCCGCGCATGCCTGAGGACAAGAATTCCGGATACGCCTTTGCGCATATCACATCCATCGACACATCAGGCCACGATTCATGGATATTCATGAAACCTCCGTTGACCAGCACAACTTCCTGAACAGCATGCAGTGCTGAGTGACGATGAAACCCGGACATGGTCTCAATGCCATCCGCCACATGCCGGGCTTGCAAGCCTGCCGCAGAACGAACACATCTTCTTGCAGCGCAACATGACTGCCGGCCTGCGTGCAGTTCAGGCGAAAATCGGCGCTCATGCAAGCCGCGCCTGAACAAAATGATCAGGCGCCTGCCACCCACGCAGCCCCTGACTTTTCGCATGCCGGGAAGGTGCGCTTGCCATGGGATCGAAGCTGACGACGACAGCAAGGCTTGATGTCAGCGTTCCGGTCCTCTGCCGCCGTCAGTCTGTTGATACCCGGCTGAACCGCCGCATCGGCGTCCGGATTCATTTCTCCTTGCGTATTCCTGCTGCCGGCAGCGATTGCCTTGATGATGAAGGCATGCGTGTCAAAAAATTTTACACATTACTGATTGTTCAGATGCAAATCTGCGCCGCAAGCAAAGCTTGACAAGCACTTGCCGTGACCGACATAACCATTGCAACATTTTTTGCTGCCTTACCAGCCGGGCGGGCAGTCGCAGCCCCCCGGTACATGCCGCGGCGCAGATGCCGGTCGGTTGAACACGGATACACACGGAAGCGACTGTTTGTTTACGGGGTGAAATTCCCCACCCGGAAGGTACCCGCACCCTCTGCCCCGCCGCCCACGTTCCTGGTGAACTTCGCGGAGGGGACCTCTGATGATTGCATCAACCCTGCACGCGCACCGCGCGTTGCTGCTGGCCGGCGTACTCGCTGCCGCGAGTACCGGTGCCGGAGCCTCCGTCAGTTTTGTGGCGACCGGTCCCAATACCTATTCGGGCGGACACACGCTGGCGGCACAGGCGATTTTCGATGTGTCAGGCAGCGTGCTGTCGATCACGCTGAAAAACATCTCGACAGACACCCTCGATCGCCCCTCGGATGTGCTGATGGGACTGTTCTTCGATCTCGCACCGCCCTACACGCTGTCATCGCCCACGGCAACACGGAGTGCCGGCAGTTCCTACGTGAATCTCGCCACGCCGTCGTCGAGCACCAATCTCGGCGGTGAATGGGCGTACCGGTATTCGGCGACCGGATTGTCCGGATCGACCGTCACTGCCAAATACGGGGTTTCCGGTTCCGGACTCGGCGGCACCTTCGGTGCCGGCGACCGGATCTGCAGCGCCTGCCCCGAGCTGAGTTCAGGCGGCGGCTCAGCACCGGACGGTCTCGACTACGGCATCGTATCGAACAGTTACGTCGCCAATACCGGCAGCGGTGTGACGTCCACTGTCGAACTCGTGCGCAACAGCATTTCATTCATGTTCAACGTGGCGGGCGGCAGCATCCTGAATCTCGGCGCCGTGATCAGCAACGTCAGCTTCCAGTACGGCACGGCACTCGACGAACCACGACTTGCCGGAGTCAAAATCTCCGAACCGGCAAGTGCTGCACTGCTGGCGCTGGGTGGACTGCTTTCATGCCGGAAACGGCGCGCAATGGCCGGGTCAGCAGCCTGAATCCGGAATGTCCGCCCCGGCTTCCTCGTGCCGCGAGGCAGGCGGGCTGGAAATGAAGGCGCGCTGCCCGGCGGCAGCGCGATCCAGCGCAGCACCATGACCGCATGAACCCCGGATGCGCGGCAGCGCTCCGGGGTTTCTGTCATTCGCCCCTGCCCCGGCAACCGCGGCACGCCTGCAATCTGCGGATCAATCCGCCGCATCGTCCGCCCCTTCCGGCGGATGGACGCCGCTGCCTGCCTCGACCGAACATGCTCGCCCCGCCCCGTTGTTGCGATCCGCCGATGCCCGAGTTGCGCGCCCTGCTGTTTCCGCCCGAACCGCGCCGCTTCGCCGGCCAGCGCTGGGTCAACGTCGCGCTGCGCAGCGTGCATCTGTGCGCGGTCGCCGGGCTCGGGGCCGGCTTCCTGCACGGGCTGCCGCCGGCGAGCTGGCAGCCCTGGCTGTGGGTGGCCCTGGCGAGCGGTTCGGCGCTGGGGCTGCTGTTCGTGTGGAGCGACGGCCGCTGGCTCGTGCAGCCGCCGGGGCTGGCGGTGCTGGCGAAGCTCGGGCTGCTCGGGCTGGCGCCGTTCGTGCCGGCGGCCGGGGCCTGGCTGTTCCTCGGGGCGGTCGCGCTCTCGTCGGTGTTTGCGCACGCCCCGGCGCGCGTGCGCCATTGCCTGCTGCTGCCGGCGCGCTGGGTGCCGCCGCAGGTCCGGCGCTAGCCGGTGGCGTGCCCCCGGCCTATTCCGGCATGACCGGCAGCGTCGGCGAGATGCGCCCCTTGTCCCGGTAGAAGGCCAGATGGGCGAGGTAGTCGGCCATGCTCTTCGGCATCGGCGAGCGGGCACGGACGATGTGGAAGATCAGGGAGCGGCCGGCCCTCACCAGACGCATGCCGTCCACCAGCCCGTGCACGCGCCGGCCCGGGGTCCGCGTCGCCCGGGCCGCGGGCAGGCCCGGTTCGTAGGCCGCCAGACGCTCGCCGGCGGTGACGAAGCGCGACCACACGTCGAAGATCCGCGCATCGGTGCGCAGGGTCTCGGTCTTGATCCGCGCCGCTTCCGCGAAGTCGCTGACCAGCGGCGCCAGACCCTCGAACACCGGGATCGGCTGCAGATGTTCGATCATGGCGGCGGCGATGCGGTCGATGTCGCGCAGGCACATGCCGATCTTCAGATAGCGGCTTTCGAAGAACTCCTCGACCGACAGCGAGAACACGCGGAAGGGCTCGCCCCACAGCTCGTCGATGCATTCCTGCCCGCTGCGATGCCGGACCAGCCGCCCCAGCTCCAGCGCCTCCAGCAGGCAGTGGCCGCATTCCTGCACCAGCGGGTAATCCGTCTGGATTTCCACGCCGTCCGCCTGCAGTTCCACGAGCCGGCGGAAGATGTCGGTGGCGCGATTGAACAGCGCCCCGGCCAGCATGCCGCCCTTGACGCGCCGCAGCGCCGGATCGGTTTCCGCCTCGTACGCCGCCCGGGCTTCCTGCAGGCGCACGCCGGGCACGTTGAGGCCGTGTTCGGTGTGATTGAACAGGCGCCGCGTCAGCGCCTCGATCAGATTCTTCTTGGCCGCCAGACAGTCGCCCGGCACCGGATAGGTCTTGATCCAGTAGCCCTCGTAATACACCCGCTCCTGCTGATCGATGATGCGGCGGGTGCCCGGCTCGGGCGCCGGCGCGAAGTCGGGCAGGCGGGCCGGAACGGATTGCGTCGTCATGAGGATCCCCGGCGGTTCAACCGGGGCTTTTCCAGCAAGAAGCGTGCTGCACTGCGGTGGCGCCCAGCCCCTTGATTCCGCTCCCGATCCGGGCGGGCGGGCGGCCGCATGAGTGCACTGCGCCGGTGCAGTGCACGCCGCGCAGGGCAGGCGGTGGTGCACCGCAGCCGTTCGCCGCGGCACGGCCGCGGCGGACCGCGCCCGGCCTTCAGCGCGGTGCGGCCGCCGGCCCGCCGGCCGGCAGGTTCAGCAGCAGACCCGGCCCGCCGCCCTGCACCAGCGTCGCCGGATACACGCCGTTCCACTGCAGCACCGACTGGTAGTGCACGAGTTCGGCGGTCAGCGACGCGGCGATCTTCTGATTGGCGGTGGCGCGGGCCTCGGCCTCCTTCGCGATCTGGTAGGCGTTGGCATCGGCTTCGAGCTTCCTGCGCTCGGCCTGCGCGCGCGCGTCGGTCGTGGTCTCGACCAGGCGCGTGTTGGCCTGGATGGTCTTGATCTCCTGCTCCTTGCGCGCCTGCTGCTCGACCATCGCCAGGCGCTGCTCCTCCTGCTTGGCGAGCTGCACCTCCTCGATCTTCTTCTGCACGACGGCCGGCAGCCCGATCTCGCGCAGCGCGACGTTCTCGACCGTGAACGGATAAGCCTTCAGCGCCTCGATGAGCTTTGCTTCGAGCCCGCGGCCGATCTCGCTGCGCTGGTTGGCGATCTGCTCGCTCTGGTAGCCGCCGACCACGTCGCGCACGACCTCGCGCACCAGCGGCACGATCAGCCGGTCGGCGTAGTTGCGGCCATAGCGTTCGAGCAGGCCGGCGGCCTCGGCGGCATGCGGCGTGAACTGCAGCGACAGATCGAGCGTGATCGGCAGGTTCTTGGCGTCGAGCACCTGGATGCCGGGGTGATTGAGGATGCCGTCGCCGTCCGGCGCATCCTCGCGGCCGCGGAAGTTCAGCGTCTGCAGACGCACGTCGAGAAAGTGCGTGCTCTGCACCAGCGGAATCCGGAAGTGCAGGCCGGGCAGGCGCGGTTCGGGGTCGTAGCGGCCGAAGGTCGACAGCACGACGACCTCGCCGCTCTCGACCGTGTACACCGGATTCAGCGCCAGCACCGCCACCAGCAGCACGAGCCCCAGCAGCACGGTGCCGAGCAGGCCGCGCGAGCGGGGCGCGCGGGCAGCGGCCGGGGTGCGGCCGGCGTCCTCTTTCGGGTTCGAAGCCATGTTCCCTCCCGGGCTTTCACGAACGGCGGCGGCCGGCTGCCTACACTCGGCCGACAACGACACCGCCGGGGGGGGATGGTGCATGAATCTCGAAAAGGTCGTCTTCGGCTTCTTCATCCTGCTCGCCGCGACGCTGAACTTCGGCTTCGTGCTCGGCGAGATCGACAATCCCGTGCATCACGACGTCTACGAGCTGGCTGCGGCGCTGGTCGTGAGCCTGATCGCGACGGTGCTGAAGCTCGGGGATCGCACGCACATGGGCGCGGTGCTGCTCGCGACCAGTCTGGTCGCGGACCTGCAGCTGATCGCGGCGGCCGTGGTCTGGGCGATCGCGGCGCACGCCTACGGGGCCGGCGAGGCACCGCGGGTCGTGTCCTCGGTGGTGTCGCTCGCCAGCGGCGCGGCGCTCGCGAACTTCATCTCGATCGTCATGCTGCTCGCCGAAACCATCAACCTGCGCCGCTGACGACCGCCGAAGATGAACCTCGTCCACCTGCTGCTGCAGCGTCGCCGGCCCGGCTCCGGGGGCGATGCGACGCCGCTCGATCCGCGCGAAGGCAGCGCGGCGGCGATCAACAGCGTCGTGTTCCTGTTCCTGCGGCGCATGCGCCTGCCGCTGGTGGTGCTGATCAGCGTCTACGCGGTGTCGATCGCCGGGCTGGTCGCGATTCCGGGTGTCGATCCGGAGGGCCGGCCGTGGCGCTTCGACCTGTTCCACGCCTTCTACTTCATCAGCTACACCGGCTCGACGATCGGCTTCGGCGAGGTGCCGTACGCGTTCACGCCGGCGCAGCGGCTGTGGGTGACGGTGTGCATCTACCTGACCGTGATCGGCTGGCTGTATGCGGTCGGCACGATCCTGAACCTGCTGCAGGACCCGGCCTTCCGCCGGGCGCTGGCCGAGAGCCGCTTCGCCGGCGAGGTGCGCGGGCTGGCCGAGCCGTTCTGGATCATCTGCGGCTACGGCGAGGCCGGCAGCCTGCTGGTGCGGGCGCTGTGCCGGCGCGGCGTGCAGACGGTCGTGCTCGATGCCGATGCCGAGCGCCTCGCGCGGCTCGACCTGGAGGACGTGGGCTTCGACGTGCCGTGCCTCGCAGCCGATGCGCGCGCCTCGCGCATCCTGCGGCTGGCCGGGCTCGTGCATCCGCGCTGCCTCGGCGTGGTCGCGATCGCTGCCGACGATGCGATCGACGTGAAGGTCGCGATCACCGCGAAGCTGCTGAACCCGCGCCTGCGCGTGATCGCGCGCGCCGAGCACGCCTCGACCGCGGCCAATCTCGCGTCGTTCGAGACCGACCGCATCATCGATGCCTACGAGACCTTCGGCGAGCATCTGGCCATGGCGCTGGTCGAGCCGAGCCTGCACATGCTCTACGAATACCTGATCCGCCAGCCCGGCCAGCCGCTGCCGCCGCGGCTGGTGCCGCCGCGCGGGCAGTGGATCGTCTGCGGTCACGGGCGCTTCGGCAGCGCCGCGTACCGGCATCTGGCCGGCGCCGGCCTGCCGGTGCGCGTGATCGAGTCCGATCCGGACGATGCGCCCGAGGATGCCGTGCTCGGTGATGCGACGACCGCCAACACGCTGTGCTCGGCCGGGGCGCTCAGTGCGGCCGGGCTGGTCGCCGGCACCGACGACGACGCCGACAACCTGTCGATCGCCTACACGGCGCGGCTGCTGAATCCGGACCTGTTCGTGATCGCACGCGCCAATCACCGCGAGGAGGAGCCGCTGTTCGCGGCCGCCGGCCTCGATCTGGTGATCTCGCCGAGCCGGCTGATCGTCTGGCGCGTGCTCGGCGAGCTGATCGCGCCGCAGACCAACCGCTTCCTCGCGCTCGCGCAGCGCCGCGGCGAGGCCTGGGCCGCGCCGCTGCTGGCACGGCTCGACGCCTGCAGCGAGGGCCTGACGCCCGATACCTGGGAGACGACGATCGACGCCGCGCAGGCCCCGGCCCTGCACGCGCTGCTCGCCGCCGGGCGGCGGCCGGACTTCGCGGCGCTGCTGCGCGACCCGCAGGACCGCAGCCGGCCGCTGCCGGTGCTGCTGCTGCTGCGCGTCGGCGCCGATGGCCACGAGCAGCTGCTGCCGCCGCCCGAGGCGCAGCCGGTCGCCGGCGACCGGCTGCTGTTCGCCGGCCGGAGCGGCAGCGCGGCGACGCTCGCGTGGATCTTCGGCAGCCCGAAGACGCTCGAATACGTGCTCGATGGCGTCGAGCACCCCGACGGCACGGTGTGGCGCTGGCTCGCACGCCGGCGGGCCGCGCATCCGCGGCCGGTGCAGGGAAACACTCCTTAACGTGCCCCTAAGTCGGCGGCGACTAGGCTTGCCTCCATCGAGCCGGACGGCAAGCCGGAGCGATATCTCCCAGGTCACGCAGCATGCTGGGGGCGACCGGCAGACCCGGTCGCCCCCTCTTTTTTTGCCTGCGCCTTCCGCCTGCCCTGCCTGCCTCGTGCCCGCCGGTTTTCCGCAGCGAGCCGCGGCGCGCACATCCCGCGCGTCACCGTTCCGACCGCGGCCCGTCACCGGACGGTCATCGCCGCCAAGCAGGCTGCGGCGAATGTCCCGAGCCTTCCGGAGAACCCGACGGTGTCCGCCGCCCAGCCCGCTCTTGCCGACCGCCTGCACCAGCGTCTGTTCGACGCGCTCTACGCGCACTCGCTGGTCTACAACGCCTGCTGGGAAGACCCGGCCGTCGATCGCCGGGCGCTGGCGATCGGCCCCGACGACCGGCTGCTGGTGATCACCAGTGCCGGCTGCAACGTGCTCGACTACGCGCTGTGCGCCCCGGCCGCGATCCACGCCGTCGACGCCAACCCGCGCCAGAGCGCGCTGCTGGAGCTGAAGCTCGCCGGCATCCGGCGGCTGGCCTATGCCGACTTCTGGGCGCTGTTCGGCGAAGGCGCGCACCGCTATGCGCCCGAGCTATACCGCGACACGCTGCGCGCCGAGCTGTCGCCGTTCGCGGCGCGCTACTGGGATGCGCGCATCGACTGGTTCGCGCCGCGTCAGCCGCAGCAGGGCTTCTACTGGCGCGGGCTGTCGGGCTGGGTCGCGCGCGGTTTCCGGGCGCTGCTGGTGGCGCGCCCGAAGCTTCGCCACGCCGTCGAGGCGCTGCTCGAAGCGCACGATCTCGATGCCCAGCGCGCGCACTACGACGCCGCGGTCGCACCGCTGCTGTGGAACCGCAGCGTGCGCTGGGCGGTGTCGCGGCCGCTGACGATGAGCCTGCTCGGCGTGCCGCACCCGCAGCGCATCGAGGTCGAGCGCCAGCATCCGGACGGCATCGCCGGCTTCGTGCGCGAGGCGATCGACTACGTGTTCCGCGAGCTGCCGCTCGCCGACAACTACTTCTGGGCGCTGTACCTGCGCGGCCGCTACACGCCGGACTGCTGCCCGGAGTACCTGAAGCGCGACAACTTCTACCGGCTGAAGGACGGGCTCGCCGCGCGCATCGCCGTGCACACCGACACCGTCACCGGCTTCCTGCAGGCCACCGACGAGCGCCTGTCGCGCTTCGTGCTGCTCGATCACATGGACTGGATGAGCGCCTTCCATCCGCAGGCGCTCGCCGCCGAATGGGCAGCGATCCTTGATCGGGCGACGCCGGATGCGCGACTGATCTTCCGCAGCGCCCACGCCCGGCCCGAGTCCCTGGAAACGATCGACGTGCCCGGCCGCGGCCCGCTGACGGCCCGCCTGCACTTCGAGCGCGAGCTGGCCGGGCGCCTGCACGCCGGCGACCGCGTGCACACCTATGCGGGCTTCCACATCGCCACGCTCGCCGCCTGACCGACCTCTGCGCGAATGCGCGGTTTTTCCCTCTCTCCGCCCTCCCCCGCGAGGGCGCAGGGGCCGAAAAAACGCGCGTTCCGCAGTGCTCGGCCTGCATGTCCCTGAACGCCGCCCGGAGGAAGCCCGATGTCGATCGCCGGAGATGCCCGCGTCCTCGCCGCGCTGCTGCGCGGCCAGCCCCGTGACGGCGACCACGCCGCGCGGCTCGACGCCTTCTACGCCCCGCAGGCCGCTGCCTACGACGGCTTCCGCGAGCGCCTGCTGCACGGCCGGCGCGAGCTGATGCTCGAACTCGCCGCGCGCGTCGCGCCCGGCGGCACGCTGGTCGAACTCGGCGGCGGCACCGGCCGCAACCTCGGCTTCCTCGGCGCGCAGCTCGCCGATTTCGACGCGGTGACGCTGGTCGATCTGTGCCGGCCGCTGCTCGCGCAGGCGCGCCAGCGCGCCGCACACTGGCCGAACGTGCGCATCGTCGAGGCCGACGCCTGCGACTGGCAGCCTTCGGCGCCGGTCGATGCCGTGGTCTGCGCCTATGCGCTGTCGATGATCCCGGACTGGTATCGCGCCATTGACAACGCCGTGGCGATGCTCGCGCCCGGCGGCCTGCTCGCGGTCGCCGACTTCTACGTCTCGCGCGCGCGGCCGGCGCCCGGTCACGTGCGCCACTCGACCTTCGCGCGGCACTTCTGGCCGCTGTGGTTCGGGCACGACGGCGTGCATCCGAGCCCGGATCACCTGCCCTGCCTCGAATCGAAGCTCGACACCGTGCTGCTGCGCGAGGCGCGCGCGCCGCTGCCGTGGCTGCCGGGCCTGCGCGCGCCGTATTACGTGTGGATCGGCCGCCGGCGCGGTGCCGGCTGAGCGCCACGCACCGGGCATGGGCCGCTCGCGGAGCGCTCCGTTAGACTGCAGCGTGGAATTCCCCCTGCAGAGACCCCGTACCGATGAGCCACAGCCCCTATCTCGCCGCCGCCATCGAGGCCGCGCGTGCCGGCGAGGAAGTCATCCGCAAGTACTACCAGAGCAACCTCGCGATCACGGTCAAGGCCGACCGCACGCCGGTCACGGTCGCCGATGTCGAGACCGAGCAGGCGATCAAGGGCGTGCTGACGACGGCCTTCCCGGAGCACGGCTTCTTCGGCGAGGAAACCGGGCGCAGCAACGCCGATTCCGAGTATCTGTGGCTGGTCGACCCGATCGACGGCACCAAGAGCTTCGTGCGCGAGTACCCGTTCTTCTCGACGCAGATCGCGCTGATGCACCGCGGCGAGCTGGTGCTCGGGGTTTCCAACGCGCCGATGTTCGGCGACGGCGAGATGGCCTACGCCGAGCGCGGCTACGGCAGCTTCCTGAACGGCTCGCGCATCCGCGTCAGCGACTTCGACGCGCTCGATGCCGCGACGCTGTCGCTCGGCAACATCAAGACGCTGACGAAGGATGAAAGCTGCTGGACGCGCATCGGCGAGCTGATCCGCAGCGTCTCGCGCATCCGCGGCTTCGGCGACTTCTACCACTACCATCTGCTCGCCTCCGGCAAGATCGAGCTGATCGTCGAATCCGACGTGAACATCCTCGATGTCGCGGCGCTGTCGGTGATCATCGGCGAGGCCGGCGGCACGGTGACGCAGTTCGACGGCCGACCGCTCGATCTCGACGCGACGACCATCGTCGCCAGCAACGGCAGGCTGCACGGTGCCGCACTCGATGCGATCGGCGGGTGCCGCGCATGCGTGAGCTGATCCTCGGCGGCGCCCGCTCCGGCAAGTCGCGCTACGCCGCCGAACGCGCCCGCCGCTCGGGCCTCGACGTGCGCTGCATCGTCACCGCCGAGGCATTCGATGCCGAGATGCAGGAGCGCATTACCCGCCACCGCGCCGAGCGGCCCGCGCACTGGCGCACGGTCGAGTCGCCGCGCGGCCTCGCCGAAACCCTGGCCGCCCAGGCCGCGCCGACCCGCTGCCTGCTGGTCGACTGCCTGACGCTGTGGCTGTCGAACCTGCTCTGCGCCGGTGACGAGGCCGCGCTCGAAGCCGAGACCGAAGCGCTGCTCGCGCTGGCCCCGACGCTGCCGGGCCGGCTGCTGCTGGTCTCGAACGAGGTCGGCTGGGGCATCGTGCCGGATGATCCGCTGGCGCGGCGCTTCCGCGACGAGGCCGGCCGCCTGCACCAGCGCCTCGCCGGGCGGCTGGAGCGCGTGACGCTGGTCGTCGCCGGCCTGCCGCTGGCGCTGAAGACGCCGTCATGAGCGAACCCTTCTTCGACTGGCTGCACGCACCGCTGCGCAGGCCGGATGCCGCCGCTGCCGCCGAAGCGGCGGCGCGTCAGGCCCAGCTCACCAAGCCGGCCGGCAGCCTCGGCCGCCTCGAAGCGCTGGCGATCCGGCTCGCCGGCCTGCAGGGCACGCCGCGCCCGCGGCTCGATCGCGTGCACATCGCGGTGTTCGCGGCCGATCACGGCGTCGTCGCCGAGGGCGTGTCGGCCTATCCGCAGGCGGTCACGGCCGAGATGCTGCGCAACTTCGCGCACGGCGGCGCGGCGATCGCGGTGCTCGCGCGCCTGCACGCCGCGACGCTCGAAGTCGTCGATCTCGGCACCGTCGTCCCGCCCGGTCCGCTGCCCGGCGTGCTCGACCGGCGCATCGCCCCCGGCACGCGCAACCTCGCGCGCGAGCCGGCGATGACGGATGAACAGCTCGGGCGCGCGCTCGCCGCCGGCGCCGAATCGGTCGCGCGCGCGCACGCCGCCGGCGCCCGGCTCTATATCGGCGGCGAGATGGGCATCGGCAACACCACGGCGAGCGCGGCACTGGCCGCGGCGCTGCTCGACCAGCCGGCCGCCGCGCTGGTCGGCCCCGGCACCGGCGTCGATGCCGCGGGGCTGCAGCGCAAGCGGGCCGCGGTCGAGTCCGCGCTGGCGCGCGCACGCACGACCGACCCGCTCGCGGCGCTGCGCGAGTTCGGCGGCTTCGAGCTGGCGGCGCTGAGCGGCGCGTATCTGGCCGCCGCGCAGCACGGGCTGCCGGTGCTGGTCGACGGCTTCATCGCCTCGGTCGCCGCGCTCGCCGGCTTGCGGCTGCAACCGGCACTTGCCGACTGGCTGCTGTACGCGCACTGCTCGGCCGAGCCCGGTCACCGGCGCGTGCTGGCCGCACTCGGCGCCGAGCCGCTGCTCGACCTGGGTCTGCGGCTCGGCGAGGCCAGCGGCGCGGCGGTGGCCTTACCCTTGCTGCAGATGGCGTGTGCCTTGCATGATGAAATGGCCACCTTCGCCGACGCCGGGGTATCGCGCGCATGAACCGCTACACGACCGTCATCGACCTGATGCGCCACGGCGAACCGGAAGGCGGGCGCCTGTTCCGCGGCTCGAAGGACGACCCGCTGTCAGCGACCGGCTGGCAGCAGATGCGCACGGTCGCGGCCGAGTTCAGACCCTGGCAGGCGGTGGTCAGCTCGCCGCTGCGCCGCTGCCGCGAGTTCGCCGAGGAACTCGCCACGCGCCACGGCCTGCCGGTCGAGATCGATCCGCTGTTCCGCGAGATCGGCTTCGGCGACTGGGAGGGCCTGAGCGCCGAGCAGGTCGAGGTCCGCCACCCCGGGGCGCTGGCCGAGTACTGGCGCGCGCCCGAAGGCTACACGCCGCCGGGCGGCGAACCGCTGGTGCGCTTCGACGCGCGCATCGAAGCGGCCTGGGACGGCCTGCTCGAACGCCACCGCGGCGCGCACGTGCTGCTGGTCTGCCACGGCGGCGTGATCCGCGCCTGCCTGCGTCAGGTGCTCGGGCTGCCGCTCGCCAACCTCTGGCGCATCGACGTGCCCTACGCGGCACCGACCCGCGTGCGCATCCACGGCGATCACGGCGAACCGGTGCCGATCCTCGAATTCCTGAACGGCGGCTTCGCCGGCTGGTGGCTCTGAACGTCCGGCGGCATCAGCTGCTGATGTCGCCGTCGAGGTAGCGCCAGGCACCATCCACGCGCACGAAGCGGCTGGTCTCGTGCATCCGGAAGGCGCGACCGTTGCGCTTGCCGCGCGCAACGAATTCGACCGTGCCTTCCGCATCCCCTGCCCCGCCGCCCTGCACGGCCAGCACCTTCAGCCCCAGCCACTGCACCGGATCAGCGGCCACATCGAGTCCGGCCGGGCAGGTGTCCGGGTGCCAGCTCGTGCGCAGCCAGCGCTCGTCGCGACGCACGAACGCGCTGTAGCGCGAGCGCATCAGCGCCTCGGCCGTCGGCGGCTCGGCGCTGCCGGCGAGGTAAGGGCTGCAGCAGTCGGCGAACGCGCGCCCCGAGCCGCAGGGGCAGGCCGGGTCGCAGGCCCCGGTACGGCGACTCATGCCGGGCCCCGCCGGACGGACGCCCCGCCGGGCGCTGCGGGCGCGGGAAAGGCGTCAGAAAACCTTACATTCACGTGCCTTCGAAACCTCGCATTCATTCCCCGCCCGCCCGGCCTTCGCGGCGCGCATCGGCGGCCCCGATCCAGCCGCCACCCGCGGCGCGGCGGATCGCCTGCACGCCGCTGTTGAGTTCCAGGATGCGCAGCTCATGACCGAGTGCGCGCAGCGCGTCGGCCTCGGCCGTCAGCGCGGTGCCGGCCTCCAGCTCGGTCGGGCCGTTGCGGCTGCCGAAGTTCGGCCGGTCGATCGCCGCCTGCAGGTCGAGGTGGTCATCGAGCACGGCCAGCAGCGTCTTGGCGACGTAATTGATGATGCTGCTGCCGCCCGGTGAGCCGAGCGCGAGCAGCAGCCGGCCGTCCGGGCCGAACACCAGCGTCGGCGCCATCGACGAGCGCGGGCGCTTGCCGGGCTCAACGCGGTTGGCGACCGGCTGGCCGTCGGCACCGGTCGGCGCGAACGCGAAGTCGGTCAGCTCGTTGTTGAGCAGGAAGCCGCGCACCAGCAGCCGGCTGCCGAAGCCGTTCTCGATCGTCGTGGTCATGCTGACGGCGTTGCCGTCACGATCGACGATGACCAGATGCGAGGTCGACGGCAGTTCGGTGGCACGCGCCTCGCCGCGCGACGGCGCGCCGGGCGGACTGCCGGCCGCAGCGCGGCCGAGCGAGCGCTGCGCATCGAACAGCCCGGCGCGCACTTCGAGGTAATCCGGATCGAGCAGGCCCTCGACCGGCACCAGCGCGTAGTCCGGATCGGCCAGATAGCGTTCGCGATCGGCATAGGCGAGCCGCCCGGCCTCGGCGAAGCGGTGCAGCGCCGCGAGCGCCGGCGGCTGCCCGGCCGGGGGCGGCGGCAGGCGTTCGAGGATGCCGAGCATCTGCAGCAGCGTCACGCCGCCCGAACTCGGCGGCCCCATGCCGCACACCCGCCACTGCCGGTACGGCGCACACACCGGCACGCGCTCGCGCACCGTGTATGCGGCCAGATCGCCCGTGCTCATGCGCCCGGGATTGGCCGCGTGCGAGCCGACCGTGCGCACGATGTCCTCGGCGATCGCCCCCTGGTAGAACGGCCCGACACCTTCGGCGGCCAGCGTCGCCAGCGTGTCGGCGTAGGCCGGATTCACGAGTCGCTCGCCGGCGCGCAGCGGCGTGCCGTCGGCGTGCAGGAACAGCTCGCGCGCGGCATCGTTGCCGAAGCCGTCGCGGTGACTGCCGCCATCGCCGAGCGCGGCGATCGCGCCGGCGAGCCGCGGCGACACCGGGAAGCCCTCGCGCGCCAGCCGGATCGCCGGCGCGAACAGCTCGGCCCACGGCAGCCGGCCCCAGCGCCGGTGCAGCTCGGCGAGCAGCTTCGGCGTGCCGGGCACGCCGACCGAACGGCCGCCGATCACGGCATCGAGGAAGGCGAGCGGCTGGCCGTCGGCATCGAGGAACAGCCGGCCGTCGGCCTCCATCGGCGCGGTCTCGCGGCCGTCGAGCGACTTCACCTGCCCGGCCGCGGCATCCCAGTACAGCACGAAGGCGCCGCCGCCGAGCCCCGAGGACTGCGGCTCGACGAGGCCGAGCACCAGCTGCATCGCGATCGCGGCATCGGCGGCCGAACCGCCGCGGCGGATCACGTCGCGACCGGTCTCGACCGCCAGCGGATGCGCGGCGGCGACCATGAACTCGCGCGCCTGCACGGCCGTCTTCGGCGTCCAGCCGCTCGCGGCCTCGGGCGCCGGCGCCGGTGCATCGGCAACGGCGACCGGGCCGCCGAGCCAGAGCGCGGCGGCGAGGATCAGGCACGGACAGCGCATCGACAATCTCCGGAACATGCCAGCGAAAGGCAGGAAATGAACGGGGAACCACCCGCGGCTTCAGCGCGCCGCGACCACCTGCACCTCGACGCGCCAGCGCGGATCGGCGAGCAGCGCCTGCACGCAGGCGCGCGCCGGTGCCGGATGCGGCAGGAGCCACGCATCCCAGACGGCGTTGAACGCCGCGTAGTCGGCCATCTCGCGCAGGTAGATGGTCGCCGACACCAGCCGCGCGCGCGTGCTGCCGGCCAGCGCCAGCGCCCGCTCGACGGCGGCGAGCACCTCGGCGGCCTGCTGCGTGATGCCGGCCTCCGGGTCCTCGGGCACCTGACCGGCGAGGAAGACCAGCCCACCGGCCGCCACGGCCTCGGAATAGCGCGGGCCGGGCTCAAAACGCTCGACCTCCGGCACGGACGGATCGCGATCGGACACGGTGTTCCCCTCGTTCGCAGCCCCGGCGGAACGCGGCGCACCGACCCGGGGCTGCGGGCGGCGCGCCTCGGGCCTCACAGCCCGCGTGATGATGACGAGCGCCGGCTGAAGATGCGCCCGGTGATCTGCTCGCGCATGCGCTCGCGCTGGTCCGGCGACAGGCCGCGCAGCAGCGGATCGAGCGCGTCGTGAACATCACGGCCGCCGGGCAGCCGCGCGAGTGCCGCGTGCAACTCGCGCAGGCGCTGCAGTACCGGCGGATCGAGGCTGGGCGTCCGCCCGGTGTGCTTCAGGGTCTTGAGGTCTTCCATGGCCGCCGTGTGCAAGCTCAGGCCGCCAGTAGGCCGTACAAGGCCTCGAATTCCTGCGTGAGCTTGTGACGCGGGTCGAGGTGCAGCATCGGCAGTGCGCGTTCGTGCGATTCGCGGATCTTGACCGAGGTCGACAGGAAGGCATCGAGCACCGGCAGACCCTCGGCGCGCAGTTCCTCGACCAGCTGGCGCGGCAGCCGCGCCTGCGACTGGAACTGGTTGACGACGATGCCCTCGACCTGCAGGCCGCGGTTGTGGTCGGCCTGCATCTCGCGGACGTTGTCGAGCAGCAGATACAGCGCGCGGCGCGAGAAGCTGTCGCAGTCGAACGGGATCAGGCAGCGCTCGGCGGCGATCAGCGCCGAACGCGTGAAGAAGTTCACGGCCGGCGGCGTGTCGATGAAGATCTCGTCGAAGCCGCGCAGGCTTTCGAGCGCCTCGCGCAGCTTGAACATCTTGTAGCGCGATTCGAGCTTGGGCCCGAGTTCCTCCAGCCGGCCCTGCGAGGGCATCACGAACAGGTTCACGAACGGCGTCGGCCGCGCGAAGTGTTCGGGTCCGGGCGGGTTGAATTTGAACGACAGCATGTCATCGAAGAAATCCGCGACCGTCGGCCCCTCGCCGTCGGCGGCCCCGCCGAGCAGGTAGTGCGAGGAATTGGCCTGCGGATCGAGATCGACGACCAGCGTGCGCCGGCCGCGGGCCGCGGCGATCGCCGCGAGATTGCAGGTGATCGTCGACTTGCCGACCCCGCCTTTCTGGTTGAACACGACGCGACGCATGATCTTTGTGGTCCTTCCCCCGGGTGGTGCGCCAGTTTAACGAACCGTGACAGGGAAATTCCGCATTCGTTGCGCTGCGTCAAGGCCGGACCGGCCGGCCGGCAGACCGCCGTTCAGCCGCCGCGCGCCGCATCGAGCTGCGCGCAGACCCGCTCCATGCCATCGAGCAGGCGCGGCCCGGAGCGGTGCAGCCAGTCCGGCGGCACCGCGTACAGATGCCCGCCCCGCACGGCCGCCAGCTGCGGCCAGCGCCGGCGCCAGTCCTCCAGCCACTCCGGGCGCTCGCCGTCCATGCCGCCGCCGATGATGACCTCGGGATCGGCGGCGAGCACGGCTTCCTCGTCGATCTGCGGCGCCAGTGCCGGCAGCGCCGCGAACACGTTGACGCCACCGCAGTCGGCGAGCACGTGGCTGACCGGATGCTCGCCGTTCAGCGTCACCAGCGGCTTGGCCCAGACCTGATAGAACACGCGCACCGGCCGCCGCCCGGCATGCTCGCGGCGCAACTGCGCGAGCCGCTGCCGGAACGCCGCCGCCGCCTGCGTCGCCACCGCCGCGGTGCCGGCCAGCTCGCCGAGCTTTTCGATATCGGTGGCGATGTCATCGGCGACGCGCGCCTCGGTGCGGAACACCGGAATGCCGAGCGCCTCGATGCGCGCGAGCTGCGCCGGCGGATTGCCGCTGTCCCAGCCGATCACCAGATCGGGCTTCAGCGCCAGCAGCGCTTCGAGGTCGAAGCCGGTATACGAACCGACGCTCGGCAGCGTGCGCACCGCCGGCGGAAAATCCGCGTACTGCACGACCCCGACCAGCGCCGCCCCGGCGCCGGCGGCATGGAGCAGCTCGGCGGCATGCGGCGCCACCGCAACGATCCGCCGCGCCGGCGCCGGCAACTGCACGGCACGGCCGGTGTCGTCGGTGACGGTCAGATCGGCACGGGCGGGAATGGGGAAGCTCAGCAGGAGCGCGAGCAGCAGCGGCAGAGGCATGTCAGGTGCGTCCGTGTGCAGGGTCGATGTGCGGGAGTGCATCCGCGATGCCGTCGGCATAGGCCTGCAGCAGGCGCCGTGCGCAATCCAGCCGCTCATCCGGCCCCGCGGCGGCCGGCATCAGCGGACCGTCGGGACCGGTCATCGCCAGCGCCAGTGCCCGGGCCTGCCGTTCCAGAATCGCCCGCACGCGGGTCAGCGTACCCGCCGCGAACAGACCGGCCGCGGTTCGCCCGAGTGCCCGCGCTCCGGCCTCCTCCCAGTCGAAATCCGCAGCCTCGAACAGGTCGGCATGGCAGTCGTACATGGCTTCTCCGAGCACATCGGCCTGCGTGCCGAGCAGCAGCGCGAAGTCGGTGGCGTCCTTGGCGCGGCCGCCGCCAGAACCGGCCCACGACAGAAGCTTCAGCACCGACAGCCCCGGCAGCGTGATGCAGCGAAACGACAGCGCACCGGCCACGACCGGCAGGGCTGCCGCATAGGCCTCGTCGTAGCCGATGACGCTCATGCGCACGGCGAAGTCCGGCGGCCAGGCGATGCTGCCGTTCGCATCCTGATGGCCCCAGGGCACGAGATCGACCGGTAGATGCTGCTGGAACAGCAGCCGCTGCGGCTGTCCGGTGCCGGCGAAGCGGTCGTCCATCAACAGCCGGGCGCGTAATCCGGCGTATTCGTCCCAGCCCGACACGGCCACGGCGAGGTCGAGATCGCGGGTGCGGCGCAGCGGCTGCCGGGCGTGCGGACACTCGGCAAGCAGCAGGTCACGGGCGCCGGCGCCGATCAGGAACCAGCGCCGGCCGTCGAGTCGGGCG
>JAFEGB010000275.1 GCA_018240295.1 Pseudomonadota bacterium | reverse complement strand
TTCTTCAACAACCCGCAGAACGAGCGCACGCGGCTGTTCCTGAGCCAGATCCTGCATCACTGAGTCAGGGCAGCAGAGCGTCATCCGGGGCCGGCCATGCCGGCCCCGTGCATTTCCGGGGAACGGGAAGATCCGGCTCAGCGGCGCGGCCCCGCGCCCCGCCCCCCGGCCGTCACCGTCAGCACCGCCCAGGCCGCACCGACCACGGCCGCGGTGCGCAGCAGCGGGCTGAAGCGGGTATCCGGCAGCGGCTCCAGCGCCTGCGCGCCGGCGCCCGCCGGGGCTCGCACCGCAGGCCCGGCCGGGCGGTTCCGCTGCGGCAGTTCGCGCCCGCCCGGCGCCGGTGCCGGGCGGCTGCGGGGCTCGCCGCGACGCGAGCCGTGGGCGTGCGCGTACACCCAGGTGAATTCGGCGCCGAGGAAGAAGATCTGCGCCGAGTAGTACACCCAGACCAGCAGCACGACGAAGGACCCGGCCGCGCCGAAGGCCGAGGCCGTGCTGCTCTTGCCGAGATACAGGCCGATCAGCAGCTTGCCGATCGAGAACAGCAGCGCCGTGATCGCCGCCCCGGTCCACACGTCGCGCCAGGCGATGCGCGCGCGCGGCAGCAGCTTGTAGATCAGCGCGAACGCCGCCGTGATCAGCACGAAACCGGCGATGAAGTTCGCCGCCTGCGCGAGCAGCTCCCGTTCGCCGAACCACGGCGACCACCATTCGCCGAGCGCCGCGATCACCGCGCTCAGCACCAGCGACACCAGCAGCAGGAAGGCGATGCCGAGCACCATGCCGAAGGCGAGCAGCCGCGTGCGCAGCAGTGCCCACAGCCCTTCCGGGCGGGTGGCGGCCGGGGCCTGCCAGATGCGGTCGAGCGAGGTCTGCAGCTCGCCGAACACGGTCGTGGCGCCGATCACCAGCGTCACGACGCTGATGACGGTCGCGACCATGCCCTGCTGCGGATCGCTCGCGCTTTTCAGCAGCCCCTCGATCGCCAGCGCCCCGTCCTTGCCGAGCAGGTCGCGCAACTGCGCAAGGATGTGACCCTGCGCGGCATCGTGGCCGAACACGGCGCCGGCGATCGCGATGACGATGATCAGCAGCGGCGCGATCGAGAAGGTCGTGTAGTACGCAAGCGCCGCGCCCATGCTCGCCGCGTAGTCATCGCTCCAGGCCGACACCGCCTGCCGGCCCATCTGCCAGATCTGTCCGGGACTCACGATTGCGCTCTCCTCGGGGTCGCGACAGCGCGCAGGGCTGCCGATGACTGGGAGGGCGGCGCGGGGCGGAGGTTGCAGCCGGCCGGTTCATGCCGAGCCTTCCGCCGCAACACGGCGCCTTGCAGTTCCTCGCCCCGAGTGGACGAGGGCTTGCAGGGATGGGCGGCGGGATCATGCACTTGCGGGTGATCGGCCTGCGGCATCGGCCAGCGTGAATCCTGCCCTGACCGACCGCGACGCACATGCGCCGGCCCGCTGCAGAGTCCCGATGTCGCCCCAGATTGAGTCGACGCCGCCTCAAAATGAGTCGGCGTCGACACTTCAAGTATCGGCGTCGATGGTTTGAGTGCCGGCGACGCTGCCCTGACCCTCCGGAACAGCCTTCCGGATGCCGGCGCCGCTGTTTGAAGTGCCGATTCCGGAGTTCAAAACCCCGGCGCCGGGGTGCGGAACACCGTCATCGACACTTCAAGTCTCGACGCTGACTCATTCTGGGGCGGCGTTGACCCAAAAAGACTCGGCGTCGGCTGTTGAAGTGTCGGCGCCGACTGTTCAGGAGCCGGCGTCGGCTGTTGAAGTGTCGGCGCCGACTGTTCAGGAGCCGGCGTCGATTGTTGAAGTGTCGGCATCGACTGTTCAGCACGCGCAGGCTGGGTTGACGAAGGAAGCCCGGCAACCATCACGCGTCATGGCTTCCGATGCCGGGTTTCGTTCCTCAACCCAGCCTGCGAGCTGTCTTGTCTTTCAGGCATCGGCCTCTGTCGTCGCCCGCGGCCGCAGCGCCCACGCCATCACGAACCCGAAGCAAAGCTCGCGCACGAACGCCACCTTGGCGGTGTCGCTCGCGAGCCAGGCCAGCGCGTCGCCGCCCCGCAGTTCCGGCAGCAGGTTCAGGGCGAGGAACAGGCCGAGGCCGGCGAGCAGGCCGTTGAGGGTGATGAAGGCGAGGCGGCGGGCGGGGTGCATCGGGCGCTGGTTCCTGTTGGCGGACGATGGAAACGCGACAGCCGCCCGCGGCGGGGCCGGGGCGGCTGTCTGAGAGAGGGGGACGGCATCCTGCGTCATGGCGGCATTCCTTGCGGCGGTGCTCCTTACGATATCGGCATCGGTGCCGATTGCAAAGATGCGTCACGCAGCCTGTGTTCAGGCGTGGCGCACGCTCGCGAGCAGCGCGCCGGCTCCGGAGAACATGCCGCCGAACACGCGGTTCAGCAGGCGCATGCGCCGTGCGTTCTGCACGTGCCGGCGCAGCACGCCGGCGAGCGTCGCATAGCCGCACATGACGATCACATCGACGACCACCAGCGTGCCACCGAGCAGCGCGATCTGCATGCCCTGCGGGCGCGCCGGGTCGAGGAACTGCGGGAACAGCGCGACGAGGAACACGATCGCCTTCGGGTTGGTGACGTTGACGATCACCGCCTGCCAGAACAGCCGCGCCGGACCGGGCAGTGCCACGGACTTCTCGCTCACGTCGAAGTGCGTCGGGGCGTGCCACTTCTGCCAGCCGAGCCAGAGGAGATAGGCGACGCCGGCCCACTTGATCGCCGTGAACGCCGTCGCCGAGGCCGCGATCAGCGCGCCGAGGCCGACGCCGACCAGCAGCGTGTTGACGATCAGCCCGCCCTGCAGGCCGAGGATGCCGATGAAGGTGCGCCGGCGGCCGTAGCTGAGCGCGTTGCTCATGGTGTTCACGGCGCCCGCGCCCGGTGAAATGCTGATCAGCACACAGGCGGCCAGCCAGGCCAGCCAGACGTGCAGGTCCATGATGTCGCCCCCTCGTGAAAACGCGCCGGATCGGCAGGCCGGCAAGTCTGCGCCGCGCCGCGCAGCGGCCATAGCGGCGCATGGCTCGCATGCGCGGCCGTCAGGAGCGGGGCAGGGGGCGGCGGGCGGGCCGGCTCAGGGCAGCGCGCGCACCATCAGCAGCACGTCGCCGGCGTAGGCGAGCAGCGGGTGCGGCAGGATCGGCCGGCGCTCGACCACCGTGAAGCCCTCGCGCCGGTACAGGCGCGTGGCCGGGTTGTGCTCGCAGGCGATCAGGCTGACGCGATCGAAGCCGGCGGCGCGTGCCTGCGAGCAGGCCTGCACCAGCAGCCGGTGGCCGAGGCCGTAGTTGCGCCACGGCGAGAAGATGGTCATGCCGACCAGCAGCCAGGTGTCCGGCACCTGCATGCGCACCGGCGCGCAGAGATCGCTGCCATCGGCCCCGAGCACCGCCGCGACCGGCGGCACCTGCGCGGCGGCGCAGCCGAGCAGCACGCCGGCGACGGCGCCGTCCTGGGTTTCGAGCACCAGCGCATTGCGCCAGGAATGCGGGCCGTCATCGGCGGCGCAGCAGCGGGCGCCGGTGGCGTGCAGGTCGCCGTCGCCGGCGAGGGCCGACCAGGCGAGCGGCGCGTAGCCGCCCGAGGCCTCGGCGATGGCACCGGCGACGATCGCGGCTTCCTCGACGCGGGCCGGGCGCAGGCTGAAGTTCAGCGCGGACATGGCGGCGGCTCCCGGCGGGTCATTGCCGCGCCGTGCGCAGGTTCTCGGGCCAGGGCCGGGCGCTGTGGCTGGCCCGGAACGGGTTGATGTCGAGTCCGCCGCGGCGCGTGTAGCGCGCGTAGACGGCGAGCGATTCCGGCTGGCAGCGTTCGTGGATGTCGCGCCAGATGCGCTCGACGCAGTGCTCGTGGAATTCGTGGTGGTTGCGGAACGTGATCAGGTACTTCAGCAGCCCGGCCCGGTCGATCGGCTGGCCGGTGTAGCGGATCTGCACGCTCGCCCAGTCCGGCTGGCCGGTGACGAGGCAGTTGGTCTTCAGCAGGTGCGAGACCAGGGTTTCCTCGACCGGCTTGCGCGGAACGCCGGTGGCCAGCATCAGCAGTGCCGGATCGGGCGGGCCGTAGGACTCGGGGCTCACGTCGAGCTCGTCGATGCACTGGCCGGCGAGTTCCTCGCTGCGCTGCGCGGCGAAGGCTTCGGGGCCGGTCAGGTGTACGCCGATCAGCGTGCCGAAGGCCGCGCCGAGATCGGCCGACAGGCGCCGCAGCAGATCGGTGCGATCGCGCAGCCGGGTCTGGGTGAAGGAGTTCAGGTACAGCTTCAGCGACTTGGATTCGACCAGGTTCGGCGATTCGGCCGGCACGGCGAAACTCGCCATCGCCACCTGCGGCTTGCCGGCCGGCGTCAGCCATGACAGCTCGTAGGCGTTCCACAGATCGACGCCGACGAATGGCAGCGTGTTATCGGAGAAGCCGAGTTGCGCGCGCTGCCCGGCGCGCGGCACCGTGCACAGCAGGGCGGGATCGTAATGTTCGGAGCCGGCGACGAAGCGGCCGAGCGGCAGGTGTGACAGATCACTCATGCGGGAAATCC
>JAFEGB010000274.1 GCA_018240295.1 Pseudomonadota bacterium | reverse complement strand
CGCGACCTGCACGTGCAGCTCGCCGTTGCGCCAGTCGAAGCCGCTCAGGCGCAGATCACCGAGCACGCGGCCCTCGGCCTTCCCGACCACCAGCGTGCCCGGCGCATGATCCCGCGCAAGACCGATCAGCGCCTGCAGGCCGGAATCGGTGCCGAGCAGCCAGCCGAGCGCACCGAGGATCAGCAGCAGCAGCGCCAGCAGTACGCCGAAGAACCAGCCGAGCGCACGCAGCCAGCGCGAACGGCGCCGGGGCGGGGCGGGGGGCGGGCTGGCGGGGGTATCGGCGGCGGGCTCGTCGCTCATCCGTGGACGGTTCCTGAAGAGGCTGGATTCAGGGAAAGCGGCCGGACTGTGCAGGTTCCTGACTTGCCGTTCGCTTCACGTCCTTCTCGTGCAGGGCTCCGGTATCTGCAGGACTGACAGAAGCGGGTTCCGACCCGGCATCTCCGGCGCGGATGCAACCAGGCGACGGCAAGGCATTGACGAACAAGCCCCTCCCCCCTCGCGGGGGAGGGGTTGGGGAGAGGGGGGCAGCGCCTGGTCGCAGTGCCGGCGTCTCCCCCTCTCCCCCGGCCCCTCTCCCGCAAGGGGAGAGGGGAGGCCAGGCCGATGCCTGCGGCATGCGGAAAAGGATGGTCCGTGCAGCTGGCCAGCGTCGTCAGGGCAGCTTTCCTCACAGGTCCGGACCGAGCGTGAAATGGATGCGGAAGGCGTCGCCCGGCTCGTCGAAGCCGTGCGCGAGGTCGAGGCGGATCGGGCCGATCGGCGAGGCCCAGCGCACGCCGATGCCGGCACCGAGCTTCATCGACGGGCTGCGCTCGAAGGCATCGCCGGCATCGACGAAGGCGGCGACGCTCCAGTCGCCGACCACGCGGTGTTCGAGCTCGATGCTGCCGACCAGCATGTGCCGGCCGCCGATGACCTTGTCGCGGTCGTTGCGCGGGCCGATCGACTGGTATTCGTAGCCGCGGATGCTGGTGTCGCCGCCGGCGTAGTAGCGCACCGAGGACGGCAGCTGCTCGGGGTCGGAGGTCCAGGTCGTGCCGGCGTCGAAGCGCGCGAGCAGGCGCATGTCCTTGCCGAGCGGCCAGACTTCCTTCACGCCGGCGGTGACCTGGAAGAAGGTGTTGTCGGACAGGATCGGTTCGAGCGCGCCGCGCAGCTGCAGGCTCAGGCGCTCGCCGCGGTAGACGCGCAGCGAATCGTCGACCGTCGAGCGCGAGAAGGTCACCGACGGGATCAGCAGCATGATGTCGGCGGGCGTGTCGAAGTAGCGGAAGCGTTCGATCTGCCAGTCGAGCGCCGTCAGCCGCTGCCAGTCGCCGGCCTGCAGCTTCTGGCCGACGCCGATCAGGAACAGGCGGTTCTCGACCGTCGTCGAGTCCTCGTAGTCGGCGCGCGAGTGGATCGAGTACTGCTCCAGGCGCGGATCATTGCCGGGGATCAGGTACTCGGCGGCCAGCGTCGTCTTGATCTGCGACACGCGCAGGTCGGACGTGAACTTGTGGCCGAGGTCGTTGACCCAGCGCTCCTTGAAGCCGATGCGTCCGCGCGGGCCGGTGTCGGTGCCGTAGCCGAGGCCGAAGTCCCAGCGCTCGCGCAGGCGCGGGCGCAGGCGCACGTCGAGCGGGATCGTGTCGCCTTCGGCCCGGTCGGGTCCGGCCTCGATCTCGACGCTCTGGTAGTAGTCGGCATCGGCGAGCGCGCCCTGCAGGTCGATCAGTGCCGCGGCATCGTAGGGGTCGCCGGGCTTGATGCGGTTGTAACGGCGCAGGACCTCGTCCTTCAGGATGGTCTGGTGGAAGGTGGTCTCGCCGAAGCGGTAGCGGCGGCCGGAATCGACGTGCAGGTGCACGTCGGCGCTGCCGGCGGCCGGATCGACGCGCACCTCGGACATCACGATCTGCGCCGAGAAGTAGCCGTGCTCGGTGATCAGGCCGGTGATGCCGCTCTTGAGCTTCTCCCAGTGCTCGTGCTCGAAGGTCTCGCCGACGTGGATCGGCAGGTTCTTCAGCAGCTTGTGGAAGGAGGCGTCGCCGGTCGCGGCCCCGGATAGCTGGATGTCGAGCGTGCGCACGCGCACCGGCGTGCCCGGCGTGACCCGGTACGTGGCGCGCCAGCCCGGGCCGTCGCGCTCCAGGCTCGCCTGGATCGTCGGGCGGTAATAGCCGAAGGGCTGCAGCGCGGTGCGGATTTCTTCCTCGGCCTTGCGATGCTCCCAGGCGATGCGCGAGTCGGTGGCTTCGGGCTTGCTGGCGAGTTCGCGGATGCTCAGGAAGTTCGCGACGTTGACGCGCAGGCGCTCGTCCTCGATGCCTTCGATGACGACCTCGACCGGCACGCCGGTCTTCCCGGGCGTACTTGCCTGTCCGTGGGCAGTCGCGGCGCTGCCGGTGAGCAGCAGCGCGATCGCGACCCGGCGCCATCCCGGCGTCGTGTGGTGCATCCGGGTCAGCCGAGACGCGCGCGCACGGCGGCGGTCAGCGCGGCAGCATCGAGGCCGGCAGCGGAAAGCGGCTGTTCATCGGCATCCGGGGCGACGTAGCCGGCGAGCTGGGCATCGAGCACGCGCACGTCGGCCTCGGCGGCGTCGGTGCCGGCCTGCCGGCGCGCCGCGACACGCGCGCGCAGCGTGTCGGCTTCGGCGCTGCAGGCGAGCAGCACGAAGGGCACGCCGGCCTGCTGCGCGCGTTCGCGAAACGGCGCGCGCTGCCAGGCCTGCGGGAAGGTCGCATCGACCAGCACCGGCCAGCCCTGCGCGAGCAGCTGCGCGGCGAGCTCAAGCAGGCGCGCGTAGGTGCGTTCGCTGGCCTTTTGCGTGTAGATGTCGCTGCCGGCGGCGTGGCTGTCATCGAGCGGGCCGAGGCCGAACAGCTGCTTGCGGATCACGTCCGAGCGCAGCCGGATCGCGCCGAAGGCTTCGAGCAGCGTCTGCGTCGCCGTCGACTTGCCGGAGCCGGAGACGCCGTGCGTGATCAGCAGGAAGGGCTGCGGCGGCTGCGTGTAGCGTTCGGCGAGCGCGAGGTAGCGGCGCGCTTCGGCGAGCACGGCCGCGGCCTCGTCCGGCGGCACGTCGGCCTGACCGAGGCGGATCGCCGCGACCTTGGCGCGCACCATCGCCCGGTAGACCAGATAGAACGGCAGCACGCCGGCGGCGTCGTGATCGCCGCTGTATTCGAGCCAGACGTTCAGCGCCCGCGCGGCGAGGTCGTCGCGGCCGCGCTGCTGCAGGTCCATGACCACGAAGGCGAGATCGGCGGCGACATCGATCCAGCGGAAGGCATCGTTGAACTCGATGCAGTCGAACACCGTCACGGCATCGCCATCGAGGATCATGTTGCCGAGGTGCAGGTCGCCGTGGCACTCGCGGATGCGGCCGCCGGCCTTGCGCGCCGCGAGCAGCGGCCCGATGCGGTCATGGGTGGCCTGCGTCCAGGCCTCGATGCGATCGAGCGCGGCGCGGTCTTCGGGCGCGTGCAGCAGCTCGCGCGCATGGCGGAAGTTGTCGAAGGCCGGGGCGGCGACGGCTTCGGGCGTGCCGAACGGGCTGTCGTCGCCGGCGACGGCGATGCCGGCGTGGAAGCCGGCGAGGCTGCGGGCCATCGCATCGATGTGCGCGGCCGTCAGCCGGCCTTCGGCGAGGCAGCGATCGAGCAGGTTCTCCTGCGCGAAGCGGCGCATCGACACCGCCCATTCGATGGCTTCGGCCGGATCACCGCCAAGCACCGGATTTTCCGGGCTGCCGCAGATCGGGATACAATCGAGGTAGATGTCCGGCGCAAGCCTGCGGTTCAGCCGCAGTTCCTCCCGGCAGAAGTGTGCACGACGCTGCAGCGTGCCGAAGTCCAGGAAGCCGAGGTTCAGCGGCTTCTTGATCTTCAGTGCCCGGTCGCCGGCGAGGAACACCGCGGAAATATGCGTGTCCAGCCGGCGCACGGTGTCGGCGCCCGGATAGAGGTCCGGGTTCGCCAGGGACCGGGCCAGCGTGTCAAACGTGGTATCAGGGCTCATGGGGGCTTGCTGGGCTCGGCGCGATCGGATGCGCATCAGGATACCTACAGAATAAGCCGGCCTCCGGCTCCAACCCAACCGCTGCGCCGCCGCTTGCTGGCGGGCGCCGAGCGCGGCACGTCCGCGCCCTGAACGTGAACGAATGAAGAAACCCGAAGCCCCCCGCAAGCGCCGTCCGAGTTTCGTGCGCGGCCTGTTCGGCCTGATCGGCCTCTGCCTGCTCGCGGCGACGCTGGTCGGCGCGGTGCTGCTGTACAACTACGCCAGCCATCTCGACGGCGTCATCCGCACGCAGTTCGAAGGCAAGCGCTGGGCGCTGCCGGCGCGCGTGTACGCCCGGCCGCTCGAAGCCTTCGTCGGTGCGACGCTGAACGCCGAGCAGCTGCAGCACGAGCTCGACCTGCTGCGCTATCGCAGGGCCGACAGCATCGACGGTCCGGGCCTGTACCGGCGCAACGGCGATACGCTCGAACTGAGCACGCGCGGCTTCGCGTTCTGGGACGGCACCGAGGCCTCGCGCCACGTGCGGGTCGGTTTCCGGGATGGCACGCTGGTCGGCCTCGACGGCCTCGACGGCCAGCCTTCGCCCGACGTGCTGCGCCTGGAGCCGTTCGAGATCGCCGGCATCTACCCGGCACATCACGAGGACCGCGTGCTGGTGCGTCGCCAGGACCTGCCGAAGCCGCTCGTCGATGCGCTGGTGGCGACCGAGGACCGCACCTTCTTCGAGCACTTCGGCATCGACCTCAAGGGCGTGGCGCGCGCGGCGATCGCCAACCTGCGCGCCGGTCGCACCGTGCAGGGCGCGAGCACGCTGACGCAGCAGCTGGTCAAGAACTTCTTCCTCTCGAACGAGCGCACGCTGACGCGCAAGCTCAACGAGATGCTGATGGCCGTGCTGATCGATGCGCACTACTCGAAGGACGACATCCTCGAAGCGTATTCGAACGAGATCTACCTCGGTCAGGACGGCGCCCGCGCCATCCACGGCTTCGGCCGCGCCGCGCGCTTCTACTTCGACCGGCCGCTCGGCGAGCTGACGCTGCCGCAGATGGCGCTGATGGTCGGGCTGGTCAAGGGCCCGTCGTACTACGACCCGCGCCGGCACCCGGAGCGCGCCAAGGAACGCCGCGCGATCGTGCTCGAAGCGATGACCGAGCTCGGCTACATCGACGCCGCCGCTGCGGCCGAAGCGAAGGCGGCCCCGCTCGGCGTGGTCGAGCGCCAGACCAACGGCCTGACGCTGTATCCGAACTTCGTCGATCTGGTGCAGCGCCAGCTGCGCGAGAGCTACCGCGAGGAGGACCTGACCTCCGAGGGCCTGCGCATCTTCACGACGCTCGACCCGCGCATGCAGGACATCGCCGAACAGACGCTGCTCGCCTCGCTGCCGGTGCTGGAGAAATCCCAGCGCATGAAGCCCGACACGCTGCAGGGCGCGGTCGTGCTCGCGAGCCCCGACAACGGCGAGGTCTACGCGCTGGTCGGCGGGCGCGACGTGCGTCTGGCCGGTTTCAACCGCGTGCTCGATGCGCGCCGCCCGGCCGGCTCGCTGCTCAAGCCCGCCGTGTATCTGGCGGCACTGGAGGATTCCGAGCACTACTCGCTCGCGAGCAGCCTGCACGATGAACCCTTCACCTGGCGCATTCCCGGCGGTGGCGGTGACTGGTCGCCGCACAACTACGACAAGCGCTACCGCGGCCGCGTGATGCTGCGCGACGCGCTGGCCAAGTCGATGAACGTGCCGACGGCGTGGATCGCGCAGCAGATCGGCATGGAGCGCGTCGTCGACATCATGAAGCGCCTCGGCGCCCGCCAGAACCTGCGCACCAACCCGTCGCTGGTGCTCGGAGCCGCCGACCTGACGCCGTTCGAGATCGCGCAGATGTACCAGACGCTCGCGAGCGGCGGCTTCCGTGCGCCGCTGCGTGCGATCCGCGAGGTCACGACCAAGGACGGCAAGCCGCTCAGCCGCTATCCGCTCGACATCCAGCAGGTGGTCAAGCCCGGCCCGGCCTATCTGATCATCAACGCCATGCAGGCCGTCGTGCGCGAGGGCACGGCCGCCGGCCTCGCCGGCAAGGCCTTCGACCGCAAGCTCGGCCTGGCCGGCAAGACCGGCACCACCGACGATCTGCGCGATTCCTGGTTCGCCGGCTTCAGCGGCAACCTGATGGCGCTGGTCTGGGTCGGGCGCGATGACAACCAGCCGACCGGCCTGTCGGGCGCCACCGGCGCACTGCGCACCTGGGTCGACCTGATGAAGCAGCTGCCGCTGACGCCGCTCGATCCGGCACCGCCGCTGGAGGTCGCGACGATCGCGGTCGATCGCGCCTCCGGCGGACTGGCCGATCGCAACTGCCACAACACCCTGATGCTGCCGTTCCTTGCCGGCTCCGAACCGCGCGCGCTGGCGCCGTGTCATGCCGGATACGTGCCGCCCGAAGGGTATGCTGGCGGCGGCATGGACACGAACGGCGACACCGGCAGCGAGGAACCCGTCGCGGGTGGCAGCGCTGAACCGCGCACCGCCGCCCCGTCCAACAACGATTCCATCGGCGACTTCTTCCGGAGACTCATGCAATGACGACGCTGCCCCGGCCGCCGGCGCCCTGGCGCCTCGCTCCGCTGCTGGCCTTGTTGCTGGCAGCCGGCTGTACCGCTCCCTCGCCCTTCGGGGCCCCGGTCGAGGACCGCACGCGCGCCCCGGCCGCCAGCCGGACACGACCGCTGCCGCCGCCGGCCCCGGGCGTCGAGGTCATGCCGCTCGATGCCCCGGCCCCGCTGACCCCGACCGAGCCGCTGGTCGGCCAGCCGCTGCCGGCTGCGCCGGCCGCACCGGCGACTCCGCCGCCGCCCCGTCCGGCGCCGGCACCGGCGCCGGTCGCCAGTGCTCCGGCTGCACCGTCGGCCCCGGCCGAACCCGAAGCCGAACGCGGCGGCAACAACGCCGTCGTCGCGCTGATCGATTCGGCCAACACCTACGTGCGCAACAACGAACTCGACAAGGCCGCCGCCTCGCTCGAACGCGCGCAGCGGCTGGAGCCGCGCAATCCGAACATCCTGTACGACCTTGCGCAGGTGCGCGCGCACCAGGCGCAGTACGGGCAGTCGGAGGCGCTGGCGCAGAAGTCGATCGCACTCGCCGGCGGCAACAAGGCGCTGCAGGCCAAGGCCTGGCGGCTGATCGCCGCGGTGCGTCGCGCCGGCGGCAACGCCGCCGGCGGCGATGCCGCCGAAGCGCAGGCTGTCACGCTCGGCGGTCGCTGAGCCGCAGCCGGGGGCCGGAAGCTGGAACTCGATGCCGTCTTCGGCCCCGATGGCCCGCTCGCGCGCGCGATCCGCGGCTACGCGCCGCGCGTGCAGCAGCAGGCGATGGCCGGGGCCGTCGCCGCTGCGCTTGAGGATCACGGCACGCTGATCGCCGAGGCCGGCACCGGTACCGGCAAGACCTTCGCGTACCTGGTGCCGGCGCTTTTGTCCGGCAAGCGCGTGATCGTCTCGACCGGCACGCGCGCACTGCAGGACCAGCTCTATCGCAAGGATCTGCCGGTGATCTGCGCCGCGCTCGGCTCGCCGGCGAAGCTCGCGCTGCTGAAGGGCCGCTCCAATTACCTCTGCGATTACCGTCTGGAGGCCGCCGAGGCCGCCGGACGCTTCCGCTCGCGCGAACAGGCCGCCGAGTTCGCCCGCATCCGCCACTGGGCGGCGATGACGAGGCACGGCGACATCGCCGAGGTCATCGACGTGGCCGAGGATTCGCCGGTCTGGCCGCTGGTGACCTCGACGGCCGACAACTGCCTCGGCGCCGAATGCCCGCGGCTTGCCGACTGCAAGGTGCTGCAGGCGCGGCGCGAGGCGCTCGAAGCCGATCTGCTGGTGGTCAACCACCACCTGTTCTTCGCCGACATGGCGATCCGCGAGGAAGGCTTCGCCGAGCTGCTGCCCGGGGCCGACGCGGTGATCTTCGACGAGGCGCATCAGCTCCCCGAGGTCGCGAGCAGCTTCTTCGGCCTGACGCTGTCGAGCCGCCAGCTCGTGGAGCTGGCGCGCGACACCATGATCGAGCAGGGGCGCGATGCCCGCGATTTCCCGGATCTGGCCGAGCGCGCTGCGCAGTTCGAGGACCGGGTCACCGGCCTGCGTCAGGCGCTCGGCGACGAGGGCCGGCGCGCGCCGTGGAGCGAGGTCGGCGAGAGCGCGCCGGTCATCGACGCCATCGCCGCCATCACGCTGGCGCTGTCACGCCTGCTCGAAGCCCTGAAGGAAGCCGCACCGCGCGGCAAGGGCCTGGAGAACTGCCATGCGCGTGCCGTCGAACTCGCGCAGCGCTTCGCGCAGCTCACGCAGCCGCCCGGCGACGAGGCCGTGCACTGGTTCGAGACTTACGCCCGCAGCTTCCAGATCGCGCAGACCCCGCTCGACATCGCCGCGACCTTCCGCGGGCGCATGGCGATGTATCAGGCCGCCTGGGTGTTCACGTCGGCCACACTCGCGGTCGGCGAAGGCTTCGGCCACTACCGCCACCGGCTCGGCCTCGCGGAATCCGCTGCGACACTCAAGGTCGACAGCCCCTTCGACTACGCCCGCCACGCCGTGCTCTACCACCCCGAGGGCCTGCCCGAACCCGCGGCACCCGGCTACACCGCGGCGCTGATCGAGGCGATCGTGCCGGTG
The DNA here is from genome assembly GCA_018240295.1 of Pseudomonadota bacterium. Taxonomy (GTDB): domain Bacteria; phylum Pseudomonadota; class Gammaproteobacteria; order Competibacterales; family Competibacteraceae; genus Plasticicumulans. The sequence goes on along the minus strand of JAFEGB010000274.1, from coordinate 2,414 downwards.
CTCGAAGCCTCGCGCGGCCGGGCCTTCCTGCTGTTCACGAGCTACCGCGCGCTGAACGAGGCCCACGAACGGCTCGACGGCCGCGTGCCGTATCCGCTGCTGAAGCAGGGCAGCCTGCCGAAGGCCGCGCTGCTCGACGCCTTCCGCCGCCACGGCAACGCCGTGCTGCTCGGCACGCAGAGCTTCTGGGAGGGCGTCGACGTGCGCGGCGAGGCGCTGTCCTGCGTCGTCATCGACAAGCTGCCGTTTTCGAGCCCCGGCGACCCGGTGCTGGCCGCGCGCATCGACGCGATGAAGCGCGCCGGCGGCAACCCGTTCTTCGAGTACCAGATCCCGAACGCCGTGATCACGCTCAAGCAGGGCGTCGGCCGCCTGATCCGCGATGTCGATGACTGCGGCGTGCTGGTGCTCGCCGATCCGCGGCTGCTGACCAAGGGCTACGGCAAGCTGTTCCTCGACAGCCTGCCGCCGATGACGCGCACGCGCCGGCTCGACCGGGTGCAGAAGTTCTTTGCGTGGGCAGGACGTGAGCGATAGCTGAAAACGGTCCGGACCGGACTTCGGAGCGCCGGGCAGGAAGTCCTGCGGGCCGGACAGCCTGCAGGCGGCTCCAGGCGCGCCGAAGACCTGCCCCATCTGCAGGCGCCCGACCCCCGGGGCGCCCGGCGGTGACTGAGGGCTGTCAGCCGCGCCCCTGATCCTTCGGCACTGAAATCGGTATCACTCGACCGGCGCCACGCCGTCCTGGCGGGGATTGACCTGCCGGTGCCGGCTCGACCGGGTGCATAAGTTCTTCGCATGGGCAAGACAACAGCGACCCGGCGAATAAGCCCGGATGGCGCCGCTTCAACTTTGGGAATACGGCGATTAACCCATGCAATTTGCGCATGCCTTTGCGCCGATGATCCGGCTTTGCACGGGTGGCAGTGAGTTGGCCGCTATCTGCATGACCCATGTCCGCCATATCGGATGAGGCTGGCCGGACATCAAATCGACCAAAATTAAATATCCTTTATGTTCAATGAATTAAGTCGTGATGACGTTGGATTTGGATTTATCATGCCGCATGCACGGCTGCTGCGGCAGCAGAATCAAAAACCAAGTTCCGCACTTGGGTAAATGCCTCTTCTCATCATGCAGAAATGAGAAGGGGCGTCCTGACGAAGAACCGCGGTGATGTGCGATTGATCATGGCGCCAGAAGCCCGCCTGAGTCACGATCAACTTTCATGAAGGAAGATATCGGGGCGACAGGCTTTTCGTATTACAAAAATGGCCAAGCTTTTCTTCTATGGACAAATTTGTCTCATGGGTGTAATAGGGGTACGCTATTGTCTCATGAGAGATGGGAGCCGGGTTGCAGTTCCCTGAGACGGTAAAGACGGAGGCATCCGCCCGGTTCCCGGTGCCAGACGTGCACGAGGGGGCAGGGCATTGACAGGCTTCTGATATCAGCTGCAGGGGATGGATTCGGATCGCAGTCCGGTTCTCACCTTGAATGCCCATGGGCAGGGGCGTTCCAAGGGGTAACGATTAAAACCGGCAAACTGCCATCCATCAGCCCATGTGAGCGAACTGTTCGTGGACGGATTCGTCATGCCGAATAAATCGGATCAGTCAACTGCCGGCGATTGAGCACCGCTTCCTGAAAGCCCTGATCATTGCCGTCATGGTTTTGCATCGTCAGGAGATGGGCCTGCCTTGTTTTGACACGGACTCCTGGACCGGGAGTTATGCAGCAATTCTGGATGGTTTGTGCAAGTCAGTTTTTGAAAGTTACAGGGGATGGACGCAATGAATCTCGTAGAGAAGTCCGCTGTGCGGGTCATCATGACCGGACCCAGATGGGTCATCAATAATTTCGGGTTGATGGTACTGATGCCGATCCTGCTGCTGTCCGTACCCTGCTTGTCGCGGGCTGCAGAAGTCAGTTTCACGAATGTCACGCAAGCAGCCGGCATTGCATATATCGGTGAAAGCTGGGGGGGGGCGTGGGGAGATTTCAATAATGATGGCTATCTGGATATCTGGCTGACAAATCACAGAATGCCGACTCATCTGTATCGCAACAATAAAAACGGCACGTTCACGAACGTCGCCTCGCAGGTGCTGAAGAATTACAATTTTGATGGTGATAACCACGGCGCGGTATGGGTGGATATCGACAATGATGGCGATCAGGATCTGGTGGAACTGACCGGCGCTGCCGGCGGTGTGGCAACCACCAGTCCGAATCATGATGCCAATCTGCTGGTCAATGCCGGCGGCGTGCTTGAAGATCGCGCCGTGGAAATGAATTTCAGCAATCCGTATCTGCGTGGCAGAATGCCGCTCCCGTATGATTTCGATAATGACGGAATTCTGGAGATCATGCAGACCGGGGACATCCGGTCGGATGGTCTGGCATTTCCCAGT
>JAFEGB010000273.1 GCA_018240295.1 Pseudomonadota bacterium | reverse complement strand
GAGGAGAACTTCAACGGCTACTTCGCACGCACGGCCGGCGAGCCGACGGCGCTCGAAAAGCGCTACGGCATCAAGGACAAGTCCGACTACCGCTGGCACGAGCACGAGCCGCGCTTCGACCCGGCGCAGCACCCGAACGAGGCGCACCGCTTCGGCTGGGTGGTCGAGATCGATCCGCACGATCCGGCGGCGGTGCCGGTCAAGCGCACCGCGCTCGGGCGCTTCAAGCACGAGAACGCCGCGGTGACGCTGGCCGCCGATGGCCGCGTCGTCGTCTATCTCGGCGACGATCAGGCCAATGAATACCTGTACCGCTACGTCAGCAAGGGCCGTTACACGCCGGGCATGGCGCGCGCCGCGGCCGGGGCGCTGCTCGATGACGGCATCTTGTTCGTCGCGCACTTCGGCGCCGATGGTCACGGCGAGTGGCGGGCGCTGGTGCATGGACGCGACGGCCTCGATGCCGGCAACGGCTTCGCCGATCAGGCCGAGGTGCTGGTGAAGACCCGGCTCGCGGCCGATGTGCGCGGCGCGACGAAGCTCGATCGCACCGAGTGGGTCGCCATCCACCCGGGCCGCGCCGAGGTCGCCGTGACGCTGACCAACAACAGCGGCCGCAAGAGCGCCGATGCCGCCGATCCGCGCGCGCCGAACCCGCACGGCCACATCCTGCGCTGGCGCCCGGATGGCGCCGATCACGCCGCCGACGGCTTCGCGTGGGAGGTGTTCGTGCTCGCCGGCGATCCGCAGGCCGAGGACGCCAGTGCCCGCGGCAATCAGCCCGGCCTCAACGCCGCCAACACCGATGCCGCCTTCAGCTCGCCGGACGGCCTCGCCTTCGATGCGCGCGGCCTGCTGTGGATCGAGACCGATGTCTCGACCGGCAAGCTCTGGCATCCGCAGCTCGCGCCGAAGCAGGGCGCATATCAGGTCTTCGGCAACAACCAGCTGCTGGTCGCCAATCCGGATACCGGCGAGATCCGCCGCTTCCTGACCGGCCCGGTCGGCTGCGAGCTGACCGGCATCGCCTTCAGCCCGGATTTGCGCACGCTGTTCGTCAACATCCAGCACCCCGGCGAGCCGCTGGACGCGAACACCGAGTTCAACGACCCGACCGCGCCGCAGCGCTGGAGCCAGTGGCCGGACGGCCCCGGCGGCGGCCGGCCGCGCTCGGCGACGCTGGCGATCCGGCGCACGGATGGCGGGCCGGTCGGCAGCTGAGCGCGTGAAGCGGACGTGTGCGCGACCGGATGCGTCGCGCACACGGTTGCGGACACGCAGCCGCAAGGCCCGAAGCCGCACGTGCAAGGCTTTGCGGGCGATCCGCAAGGGAAAAAGCCTTGCGCGCAAGGCTGGAGGCGTGAAGCGCAAGGCCCGAAGCAGCACGCGCAAGGCTTTGCGCGCGATCCGCAAGGGAAAAAGCCTTGCGCACAAGGCTGGAAGCGCGAAGCGCAAGGCTCGAAGCCGTGCGTGCAAGGCTTCGGACCCGAAGTGCAAGGCTCGAAGCCTTGCACCTGCGGCGGCCAGGCTTTCGGCTGCGGGAAAAAGCCGTGCAGGCCAGACGCCGGGCCGGCCGGTTTCAGCCCAGGCGGCCCGCCATCGCCGCGGCTGCCGGGACGGCAGCGGCCGCGCGCGGGAAGTCGAGGACATCGACGTGCGTGACGCGCGCCTCGTCGGCCCAGTGCAGCACCTGCAGCCGGCCATCGGCGTGCTCGACCAGCGCCGTGCAGCTCTCGATCCAGTCGCCGCAGTTGGCGTACAGCGTGCCGTCGATCGTGCGCAGCTCGGGCTTGTGGATATGGCCGCAGACGATGCCGTCGACCTCGCGGCGCGCGGCCTCGTGCGCGGCGGCGCGCTCGTAGCGGCCGATGGCGCGGGCGGCCGGGCCGATGCGCGTCTTCAGATCCAGCGCCAGCGAGCGGTACGGCAGGCCGCAGAGCCGGCGCAGCCGCCGGCTCCAGCGGTTCAGGAACAGCGCGAGATCGTAGGCGTGATCGCCGATCAGCGTCGTCAGCCGGCCGCCGCGCGCGGCATCGTCGAAGCCGTCGCCGTGCACGACCCATAGCTTTCGGCCATCGGCGGTCTCGTGGATCGCCTCCGGCAGCAGCTCGACGCCGCCGAAGCGCAGGCCGTGATGCGCACGCAGGGCCTCGTCGTGATTGCCGGGCAGCCAGACCACGCGCGTGCCGGCGGCGGCGAGCGCGATCAGCTTCGCGAGCACGCGCCCGTGCGCAGCCGGCCAGCGCCCGCGGCGGTCCATCTCCCACAGATCGAGCACGTCGCCGACCAGATAGAGCTGCTCGCAGGTGCAGGCATCGAGGAAATCGAGCAGCCAGAGCGCACGGCAGTCGGCATTGCCGAGGTGCAGGTCCGAAAGCCACACGGACCGGAAGGATCGCTCGCGCATCATCGTCATTCGTTCACCCGCTCGCTCCGGCCCGGAAGGTCGGCTGAGTCTGGGCAGCGGCGATGAAGCGGCCGTGACGTTCGCACGGCGAAGCGGTGGCGGGATCGTGATGGGCCGGTGACGGCGGGCGTGGCGCTCAGCGGCAGGCCGTTGGCCGGGCGCGCGAAGGAACACGCCGCCCGGCCGGGACCGGAGTTGCCGGTCCGGCCGGACGGCGCGGGCAGGGTCGGGACGGGGTGGATGACATCGGTTCGGGTGCCGGACGGGAGCGGACAGTCCGCGCAGGGTTCAGACGCCGTGCGCGGCGCCGTGGGCACCGAACACCGGCAGGGCGCTGCCGCGGCCGGTCGCGGAGTAACCAACCGGACGCTGGCCGTGCAGGGCCTCGTGGCGCAGCGCGTCGGCGCGGGCGATGTACCAGTCGTAGTCGATCGTGCCGTTGGCGAGGCGGCGGATGCTGTCGCGGGATTCAAGCGTATGCTGCATGGCGGCATCTCCTGACAGGTTGGATGACGCCCGCAGGATCATGGACTTGCCACACCCGCGACAAACGACGAATTTTCCCGATGCGTGAACTGAATTCATCTGTGCAGCCGGCCGCGACGCACCGGCTGCCGTCGCTGATCGCGCTGCGCGCCTTCGAGGCTGCCGCGCGCCTCGGCAGCTTCCAGGCCGCAGCGGCGGAGCTGCACGTGACGCCCTCGGCGATCAGCCACCAGATCCGCGCGCTCGAAGGCGAACTCGGCGTGCCGCTGTTCGAGCGCCTCGACAAGCGCGTCGTGCTGGCGCGCGGCGGGCAGGAGCTGTTTCCGGCCGTGCGCGAGGCGATGGAGCTGCTGCAGGCGGCGAGCCTGCGCGTGCGCCGGCTCGCCGGCGAGCGGCGGCTGGTGCTGTCGAGCGCACCGCTGTTCGCGACGCGCTGGCTGATGCCGCGCCTCGCCGACTTCCACGCCCGCCACCCGGACTGGGAGCTGCACGTGCGCGCGACGCTGGAAGAGGAGGACTTCCGCAGCGGCGAGATCGATCTGGCGATCCGCTGGGGCGACCGCGACCGGCACTGGCCGCAGCACCTCGCGCACGAGGAGCTGCTGATCGAACGCATCACCGCGGTCGCAAGCCCCGATCTGGCCGCGCGGCTCGCTCCGGGCAGCGGTCCCGGCGCGCTGATCGACGGCGCCCCGCTGCTTGCCAGCGCCTTTCGCGACGCCGAATGGCAGCGCTGGTTCGATGCCGCCGGCTGCCTGAAGCCGGCGCCGCTGCCGAGTGCGCACTTCGCGAGCACCGCACACATGCTCGAAGCCGCGGTCGCCGGCATGGGCTGGGCGCTGGTCGATCCGCGCTTCGCCGGGCGCGAGCTGGCGCAGGGCCTGCTGGTGGCGCCGTGGCCGCTCGCCGGCTGCGAGGGTCAGCACTTCCACGCCGTCTGCCCGCCGGCGCACACCGGCCGCCCGGGCGTGGCGCGCTTCGTGAGCTGGGTGCGCGAGCGCCTGGCGGCCGAGGCTCCGGCAACTGCCGGTTGACGCCTGCCGCGCACGCGCGCTAAACCGCGCATCCCGTTGCGTATCGCACGCCTAACCGGCTGTCCGCAGCCGTTTTCTCCTCCCCCCTTCCAGGGAAGTGCGGCCATGACCAGAGCCCAGATCGAAAACGTCAACGTCGTCTCGACCGAGATGCTGCTGACCCCCGCGGAACTGCACAAGCGCCTGCCGCTGACTGCCGACGCCCGCGCCGCCGTCGTCGCCGGTCGCGAGACCGTCGAGGCCATCCTCGACCGCCGTGACCCGCGCCTGTTCGTCGTCGTCGGCCCGTGCTCGATCCACGACCCGGCGGCGGCGATGGACTACGCGCGGCGCCTGAAGGCGCTGTCCGACGAACTCGGCGACACGCTGTACCTGATCATGCGCGTGTACTTCGAGAAGCCGCGCACGACCACCGGCTGGAAGGGCCTGATCAACGACCCGGACATGGATGATTCCTTCAAGATCCAGAAGGGACTCGGCGTCGCCCGGCAGCTGCTGACCGACATCGCCGAACTCGGCCTGCCGACCGGCACCGAGGCGCTCGACCCGATCAGCCCGCAGTACCTGTCGGACCTGATCACCTGGGCGGCGATCGGCGCGCGCACGACCGAATCGCAGACGCACCGCGAGATGGCCTCGGGGCTGTCGACGCCGGTCGGCTTCAAGAACGGCACCGACGGCGGACTGGCGGTGGCGATCAACGCGCTGCTGTCGGTGTCGAAGCCGCACAGTTTTCTCGGCATCGACGGCGAGGGCCAGTGCTCGATCATCCGCACGCGCGGCAACCGCTACGGCCACGTCGTGCTGCGCGGCGGTCCCAAGCCGAACTACGACTCGGTCACCATTGCCCTCTGCGAGCAGGAACTGGCGAAGAACAAACTGCCGGCCAACATCGTCGTCGACTGCAGCCACGCCAACTCCAGCAAGAAGCACGAACTGCAGCCGCTGGTGCTGAACGATGTCGTCAACCAGATCGTCGACGGCAACCGCTCGATCCTCGGCGTCATGATCGAAAGCAACCTCAACGCCGGCAACCAGCCGATCCCGGCCGATCTCTCGCAGCTCAAATACGGCGTCTCGGTCACCGACGCCTGCGTCGACTGGGAGACCACCGAGCGCATGCTGCGCGACGCGCACGCGAAGCTGAAGGACGTGCTGCCGAAGCGCCTCGGCTGAAACCGGCAGCCCCGCCGCCGCCCGCAGGCCCCGCCCCGTGCGGGGCCTTGCATTTTCAGGCCCGGCAGAAATGAAGACGGCGCCGGCGGCCCCCTTGCGGGGAACCGCCGGCGCCGTCCGTACGGAAGGCGCCGCGCAGCCGCGGCCCGGGGCTTACTCGCCGCCCCAGCCGTATTCCTCGACCGTGCGGAACAGGTCCATGTCGGAGACGACGCCGATCGGCGTGCCGCTCGCGCCGACCACGACGCGGCGGATGTTGGCTTCGAGCATCTTCGACGAGGCTTCGGTCAGCGTGGTGTCACGCGAGACCATCACCAGCGGCCGGTTGACGATCTCGTTGACGACGACGCGGGCCGGCGAGCGGTTGGCGTTGATGATCTTCCGCATGATGTCGCGCTGGGTCATGATGCCCCATTCGCCCTTGTCATCCGGCTCGACCACGACCGAGCTGATGCGCGATTCACGCATCATGTGCATGACCTCGGCGACCGACTCGGTGCCCTTGACGGTGACGACCTTGTGCATGATGTCGGCAACGGCATGCGGCTGGCGGCCGGCTTCCTTCATCGCCTCGGCCGGGTTGGCCTGACGCTGCTCCTCGAGCTTGGACTTCTCGGCCTCGACCTGGGCGCGGTGCGCCTCGGCGGCGGCGACCAGCGCGGCCGTCTCGCCGCGGATCTTCGCGATCAGCAGGTCGCCGAACTGGCTGGTCTTGACCTCGGTGGCGCCCGGCATCTGACGCGCGAAGTCGTAGGTGACCGTCTTGTCGGCGATGACCTTGGTCAGCGCCGAGTTGATCAGGTCCGCAGCCTCCTGCCAGCCCATGTATTCGAGCATCATCACGCCGGACAGCAGCAGCGAGCCCGGGTTGACCTTGTCGAGGTTGGCGTACTTCGGCGCCGTGCCGTGCGTGGCCTCGAACACCGCGACGTAGTCGGCGATGTTGGCGCCCGGGGCGATGCCGACGCCGCCGACGTGCGCGGCGGCCGCGTCGGAGAGGTAGTCACCGTTGAGGTTCAGCGTCGCCAGCACCGAGAACTCGGCCGGGCGCAGCTGCAGCAGCTGGAAGATGATGTCGGCGATGCGGTCCTTGATGACGATCTTGCCTTCCGGCTGCACGCCACCGTAGACGCTGTACAGCTCGTCCTCGGTGATCGTCACGTCGCCGAACTCGTCGCGCGCGACCTCATAGCCCCAGTTGCGGAACGCACCCTCGGTGAACTTCATGATGTTGCCCTTGTGGACAAGCGTCACGGAGTCCTTCTTGTGGTCGATCGCGTAGCGGATGGCCTTGCGCACCAGGCGCTTGGTGCCGAAGGCCGACACCGGCTTGATGCCGAGACCGGCGCCCTCGAAGAACTCGGCGCCCATTTCCTCACGCAGGAACTTGGCGACCTTCTCGTTCTCGGGCGTGCCGGCCTTGTACTCGATGCCCGAGTACACGTCCTCGGTGTTCTCGCGGAAGATGACGATGTCCACGAGTTCCGGGTGCACCATCGGCGAGGGCACGCCGGCGTAGTAGCGCACCGGGCGCACGCAGGCGTACAGATCGAGTTCCTGGCGCAGCGCGACGTTCAGCGAGCGGAAGCCGCCACCGACCGGCGTGGTCAGCGGACCCTTGATCGAGACGATCAGGTCCTTCAGGGCTTCCAGGGTTTCGTCCGGGAAGTAGTTGCCGTCGTAGATCTCGGCAGCCTTCTCGCCCATGAACAGCTCGCACCAGTGAATCTTGCGCTTGCCGTCGTAGGCCTGCTCCACCGCCGCATCCCACACGCGCAGACAGGCGCGGGTGATGTCGGGGCCGATGCCGTCGCCCTCGACGTAGCCGACGACCGGCTGGTCCGGAACGCTGAGCTTGCCGTCGACGACGGTGATCTTCTCGCCGGTGGCGGGCATCTTGATGTGCTGGTAAGCCATGAGACCTCCTTCCTCGTCCGCTCGCTGCGGCGGACAGACTTGTTCACGCGGCGCGTCAGGCTGGAAAGACCTGATGACTTGTCGCGACCCCCGATGTTCGGGGCCGGAAACGTTGCGGCGGGATGGTCCGTACAGCAAACGCGCAGGTCGCACCGGCAGGCCGGAGCTGCCGGACGGGTCTGTCGCCTGCGGAGGAAGGCTCGCAGCCGGAAACGGCCGCGGGAGCCACGAATACGGTACGCCGAAACGCTGCCAACCCCTTGCCCGGCCTTGTCGATCTGTGTCGATCTCGTTATGGATGCCGGGTGCTCCAGCCGCGCGCAAAACTACACGCAAACGTGCGGGGTGGCAATCGCGCCGCCGGCCGCCTCCGGCGGCGGGCCGGGGCCGAATGGCGATTTCGGGGCGTGCAGCGGGGATTGCCGGAGGCAGGGGCTTTTCCGGCAGGTGAAACCGGCGGGCGCGGCGCGTGCGGGGCGCGGATTTCTTGTTGCGGGCGCCGGCAGGCGGCTACCATCGGTGCTCCGGTCGGCCAGGAACGGCGGACCGACCCGCCTGAGAGCGACCGCAAGATGACGATGCGCACCTCGATCCCCGGAATCGTCGCCGGACTGGCCCTCACCGGGATGGCCGCCGCGGCCGTCGCGGCCGACGGCGCGTGGATCCCGCGCGGCAAGCCGATGCGGCAGTTTCCGTCCTGCTACCAGATGTGGGTCTGCGTCGCGAAGGACAAGCCCGAGGGACCGTTCAGCGGCATGCCGCGCGGCACCTGGGGCGCCTGCGACACCAGTTATACCGCCGGCGCGGCCGGCAGCCAGGCCGAAAGCTGCGAGAAATGCCTCGCCGGCCCGCCCGAGGACGCCTGCAAGCCCTGACGCCGGCCCGGATCGCCCACCGGCTGCGGCTGCGGCGGCGTTCTCAGCCGAGGAAGCCCGTACATGACGCTGACCGAACTGCGCTACATCGTCGCGGTGGCACGCGAACGCCACTTCGGCCGTGCCGCCGAGGCCTGCTTCGTCAGCCAGCCGACGCTGTCGGTGGCGGTGCGCAAGCTCGAGGACGAACTCGGCGTCGTGCTGTTCGAGCGCGGCCCCGGCGAGGTCACCGTCACGCCGGTCGGCCGGCGCGTGGTCGGGCAGGCGCAGCGCGTGCTGGAGGAAGCCGACGCGATCCGGGCGCTGGCGCTGTCGGGCAAGGACGAGCTCGCCGGCGTGCTGCGCCTCGGCGCGATCTACACGATCGGCCCCTACCTGCTGCCGCAACTGATCCCGCGCCTGAAGCGCGTCGCGCCGCACATGCCGCTGCAGATCGAGGAAAACTACACGGCCGTGCTCGGCGAGCGCCTGAAGCAGGGCAAGCTCGACGTGCTGATCCTGTCGCTGCCCTTCGAGGAGAGCGGCGTGCTGACCGAGGCGCTGTACGAGGAGCCCTTCGTCGTCGTGATGCCGGCCGGCCACGCGCTGGAGCACGAGCGCGCGATCGACGTGCACGCGCTCGCGCAGGAGGATCTGCTGCTGCTCGGCCCCGGACACTGCTTCCGCGACCAGGTGCTGCAGGTCTGCCCCGAGTGCAACCGCGCCGCGGTGGCCTCGGACGCCGACAACATGCAGCGCACGCTCGAAGGCAGCTCGCTCGAAACCATCCGGCTGATGGTCGCCACCGGCATGGGCGTGACCGTGCTGCCGCAGACTTCGATGACCGCCTACGCCAGCGCGCCCGAACTGCTGAGCGTGCGGCCGTTCACGGAACCGGCGCCGAAGCGCGTCGTCGCGCTGGCCTGGCGCAAGAGCTTCCCGCGGCCGGCGGCGATCCGCGTGCTGGCGGCGGCCGTGCGCGCCTGTCCGCTCGGCGAGTCCATCGAGGTGCTGGAGGGCGCGACGGCCTGAATCCGGCCCGTCGCCGCCCCGTCCCGGCCGCTGGCCGGCGCGCAGGCTTCAGCCGGGGTCGCGATCGAGCGCCTGCAAGCCTTCGATCAGCTTCGGCACCAGCGCCGCTTCGGCCGCATCGATGCCGGCCAGCGCATGGCGGATCAGCGCCCGGCCGCCGGGGCTGCCCGGTTCGGCGTCGAGTTCGGCGGCCATGCGCCCGAGATTGCCGACGATCAGCCGCGTGATGCGCTGGTTCTCGCCGAACACGCCGGCGGTCTGGATCGCGGTGGCAACCATTTCCGTGGCCGCCTCGAAGCGGTCTTTTTCGGTCATGCCCGTCTCCGTCGCCGGCGCCTGCCGGCGACCTGCGGCCGCGGCCATCAGGCGCGCGTGCCGGCGTCGTAGTTCTTCACGCGCTGCCCGGCGGCGACGCCGAGGATCTTCGACAGCCACGGCGGCGGCGACTTGATCATCGCCTGCTGGAACTGCGCGATGACCTCGGCGGCCTCGCCGCCTTCGGGACGCTTGATCGGATAGATGTCGGCGCGGATCACCTTCGGTGCCGCCGGGCCGCCGATCGACACCACGTACAGCACGTGGCAGTCGCTGATCAGCGAGGTGCGGAAGGCGTTCTTGTCCTCGGCGAAGTCGGCTTCGAGCGCGTCGCGGATGCCGACCAGCCGGCTCTCGGTCGGCGAGACCTGATAGACGAGGAAGCGCAGGCAGGAGCCGAAGTGGCCGTTCAGCGTCGTGCCGCTGTCCGAGGCGAGCGCGATGCGCACCGAGCCGGGCATGTCGCCCTCGGCGTAGGACTCGACCGGCGGCAGGTCGGCGGTGCCGTCGTCGTCGCCCCAGAGGATGCGCACGGCCATCTTCATCGCGTCGAGGCCGATCAGGATGTCCTCGTTGTCCTCCTCGCCGTCGACGCTGCCGAGGCCGGTCTTGAGGTCGGTGACGGTGACGGTGCGCAGCTTGTCGGTGTCGATGTGATCGCCGAGGCGGTTGTGCAGCACCTGCACCAGCTGCGCCAGCGCGATGTTCGGCATGGCGCGCGCAGCGAGGGCGACGCGCAGCGCGGCTTCCTGCGTGATGGGCTCGACTTCGGACTCGGACATCGCGGCATCTCCGGGGGCAGTGAGGGGGCGGTCGTACCGGAAATGCTGCACTGCACAGGCGATGCCAGTCCGGCACGATTGCATAACAACCTGATCCTCATCAGGAAACCACGACCCGGGCTCGCGCCCCCGCATTGTCGGCCCCTGTCGGGTTTGCGACAGGTCGCGCGCGCGCCGGTGCCGGGCGCTATACGTCAGCGACACGAGCACTCCCTCATACCCATCACGGCTGAACACCCGATCGTTTCAGCCCCTCCCCCCTCGCGGGGGAGGGGTTGGGGAGAGGGGGATAAACAGCGCATTCACGTGTGATCGGTATCACTCCCTCTGACTGCCGAGGACGATGACGATGGAACAGCCCCCGCGCCCGCCGGACGCCCCCCCGCCCGCGCCGCCTTCCGGGGCCGCCCGCCAGCAGGCCCTGCTCGGCTGGGCCGGCATCGCGTTCGCGCTGATGGCGCTCGCCTGCTTCGTCGGCATCGGCATCTATCTGCTCGGCAGCGCGCGCGAGGTCAGGCTCGATGGCGTGACCTCGCGCGAGGCCCTGCTGGTGCTGGCCTTTCCGCCGCTGGCGCTGTTCGTGACCGGGCTCTGCTGCGCCGGCTTCGGCTACCTGCTGCTCAACGCCGCCGGGGCGGTCGGGCGCACCGTGATCCCGGCGCAGGACTACCGGCTGGTCAGCGCGCTGGTCGAGGCCGAGAAGGAGCACGGCATCGAGCTGTACATCCGCCTGAGCAGCCTCAACGGCCTGACCGGCGTGTTCACGCGCCTCGGCATCACCGGCCTGCCGCTCGCGACCATCACGCTGACGCTGCTGTTCGCGCTGCTCGGCTGGTTCGGCGGCCCGGCGCAGGCGAAATTCCTCGATCTCGCCAACCTGACGCTCGGCGCGTTTCTCGGCTCCTACGTGCAGCGGCGGGTCGGCGAAGGCGCGGCCCCGGCGCCCGGGCCGGCACCGACCGGTACGGGCATGCCGCCGACGGTGCGCTGACGATCCGGGTCTGTGCCCCGGCGTCAGGCTCAGGCTGGCGCGTGCGGACACAGACTGGCCGCGCGCGTCTCGCTGTTATTGCCCTGGCCACGCTGCCATCATCGTGGCAGCGTGCGCCCCGCAGATGCCGTGGCATGGCCGACCTCTCGCCCGTCGGCTATTGCACGCGGTCACTGCGTCCCGGCACGATCATCGCCAAACGCTGGCCGGGAGTGCAGTGCTGGGGACCGTGCGTCGCGACCGGGTATCCGGCGCACGGGGCAGACATCCATCTGCAGGATCGCGAACGGGCCGGATCAGCAGGCCCCGGCTGCCAACGCCTGCAGAAGACCCGGGGTGTACCGTGTCATGGAAAGGATATTGATCAGCTGGATAGGCGAGACCGATCTGCGCACGCCAGAGAGGCCGGCATCCGTCTCTCCCGGACCATTGCTTGCGACGCTGCAGCACGAACAGCCGCAGCGCGCCTATCTGCTCTACAATTACCCGCACACGCGGGTAAAACCCTATCTCGACTGGCTGCACACCCGGACTGCGACCGAACTGCAGACGCAGTACGCCCCCCTCGAGTCCCCGGTCGATTACGCCGGGATCCATCTCCAGGCCGTTGCCCTGCTCGAACGCGTCTGGCAGGCACACCCCCGGGCCGAACGGCTGCTGTTGCTCAGCCCCGGCACACCAGCGATGCAGACGATCTGGGTGCTGCTCGGCAAGACACGCTTTCCCGCCGTATTCGTGCAGTCCTCCGCGCAGAAAGGCGTGGAGCGCATCGAACTGCCTTTCGAGATTTCTGCCGAATTCCAGACGGGCACCGTACGCGAGCGGCTCAATGAATGGTTGACGGCCGAGGTGCCGGCCACGGCCGGTTTCGAACGCATCATCACCCGGCATCCGCGCCTGCAGATACTGAAACATCGCGCCGCCGTACTGTCCCGGCTGGACGTACCGGTGCTGATCCTCGGCGAAACCGGTACCGGCAAGGAGCTGTTCGCACGGGCAATCCACAATGCCAGCGCACGCGCCGGCAAGCCCTTCGTGGCACTCAACTGCGGCGCCATTCCGGACGAGCTGATCGATTCGACGCTGTTCGGTCATGTCCGGGGTGCCTTCACCGGGGCGCTGCACGATCAGGACGGTGCATTCGTCGAGGCCGATGGCGGCACGCTGTTCCTCGACGAGTTCGGTGAACTCGGCGCCCCTGCGCAGGTGCGGCTGCTGCGCGTACTGCAGGAGCATTGTGTCGTGCCGGTCGGTGGTGGCCGGAAGAAGCCCCGGTCTGTGAACGTGCGCCTGATCGCCGCCACGCATCGCGATCTGCCCCGGGACATTGCCGACGGACGCTTTCGCGAGGATCTGTACTATCGCAGTGCCATCGGTGTGCTAGAACTGCCGCCGCTGCGCGAGCGCAGCGGCGATCTGCACCTGCTGATCGAACATTTTCTCGCCGACATCCGTACCACGCTCGGACTCGAGCAGCCCCCCCAACCCGGCCCGGGCGCGCTGAACCGGTTGCTGCGCCATTCCTGGCCCGGAAATGTCCGCGAACTTCATGCCGTGCTGCTTCGCGCAGCCCTGTGGTCGCGCGATGGCCGGCTCGAGGATGCCGACATCGAGGCAGCCCTGCTGAAACGCCCGTCTGCCGGCGCCGATCTGCTGCAACAGCCTCTCAGCGACGGCTTCAACCTCGACCAGTTGCTGGCGGACATCGATCGCCATTACCTGGAACGTGCCTTGCGCGAGGCCGGCGGCAATCATGCACAGGCCGCACGCCTGCTCGGCTTCAACAATCGTCAGACGTTCTGCAACCGGCGGCGTCGGCAGGGAATGAATGACGATGATGCCGGCATCGAGAAGTAAAAAAATTTGCATGCTCGCAATAATATTTGCTGATCACTCAACATGACCCCGGTCATTTAATAATAAAATCAATGTTTTGATAATTGGCACGTCGCCTGCGTAATGGAAGCGCAACCCTCGGCTGGAGATGCCCGATGAAAGCCTGTCTTGAAACCCCGCCTCCTGCGCCGGCGCTGCCTGCCAGCCTCAGCAGCCACGCCCGCCTGCGCATGAGTCAGCGCGGCATCAGTGTCCAGGCCCTGGCCGACGTGCTGCGTTACGGCCGCTGCCGCCATGCCCGCGGTGCGCGTTTCCACTTCATCGGCCATCGCGACGTCGAGCGCCACGTCCGTATCGGACTCGACCTGCGCCATCTCGAAAACCTGCAGGTACTGCTGACGCCCGACGGCCTCACCGTGCTCACCGCCTACCGCAACGCCCGTCTGCCCCGCGCCTGAGCGCGCCGGATTTCCTTGCCACGCCCGCCCATCGCCCCGGAGACACCAAACCCATGGCCATCAAAGACTTCGCGATGACCACAGCCCGGCCGTTGCCGGTCCTCATCCTCGCCGATACCAGCGGCAGCATGGCTGCCGACGGCAAGATCGATGCACTGAATCAGGCCCTGCGCGACATGGTGCAGAGCTTTGCCGCCGAAAGCCGGCTGCGCGCTGAGATTCATCTCGGCATCATCACCTTCGGTGAAACAGCGCAGTTTTACCTGCCGTTCACGCCTGCCCACCGGCTTACGGGCATCGACGCTTGTAATGCCTACGGATCCACGCCCTTGGGCGCCGCCATGGAACTCGCCCGCGGCCTGCTCGAAGACCGTGATCTGATCCCGTCCCGTGCCTTCAGGCCGGTACTCGTGCTCGCTTCCGACGGCCATCCGACCGACGACTGGGAAACGCCTTTCCAGACGCTGCTGGCCAGTGAACGCGCGCAGAAGGCGACCCGCTACGCACTGGCCATCGGCAACGACGCCGATGAAATGATGTTGCGCGAGTTCCACAACGATGCCGAGTCGACGCTGTTCCACGCCGACGACGCGAGATCGATCATCCGTTTCTTCCGGGCGGTGACCATGAGCGTCGCGAACCGCTCGCGCAGCCAGAATCCGGCGCAGTCGGCGCCGATCGATTACCGGAAGGCCGGCAACAATCCTGATGAGCTGGATCTGGACTTCTGAACATGGGCCTGCGGCTGCGCGCGGCGACGGTCCGTGGCCCCGGCCACATTGCCGACGGTCTGCCGAATCAGGATGCCGTGCTGATCCGCCACGGCCGGCGCGACTGGCTGGCCGTGGTCGCTGACGGCATGGGCTCGCGCCGTCAGGCCGCGCTCGGGGCCCGCGCCGCCTGCACGGCCGTGCGACGCGCAGTGCGTGAACAATCCTTCGACAGCGATGACCACACGCTGATCCGCGCCGTCTACAGCCACTGGCTCGACCATCTGGCGCAGCGGCGCGTGCTGCCGGCCGATGCGGTGACGACCTGCCTGTTCGCGTGGGGCCTGCCCGACGGACGCTTCCGGCTGCTGCAACTCGGCGACGGCCTGATCCTCGGCCACCCCGAACCGGTACACGGACTGGTGCAGCGCCCCGGCGGGGTCTTCAGCAACGAAACCACCGGCCTCGGCCTGTCACGCCGTTATGCCGACTGGCATGGCCGGCGCGGCCGGCTCGATCGCCGCGGCGACGGGCTGCTGCTGATGAGCGACGGTCTGAGCGAAGACCTCGTCCGCACCGACGGCCTCGTGCTCGCCGTCATCGCCAGTCTGCGCGGACGCGGTGCGCGCTCGGCGCGGGCTGCCCTGGGCCGCGAACTGCATGCCTGGCCCACCCCGGGCCACAGCGACGACAAAAGCCTCGCCGTCATTTACCGAACCTGATTGCGGATGCCTGCATGCGTCACGAAGACACGGAACACCCCGGCCACGACAAGTCCGGCCGGCCAAAGAGACGGACCGTATACGACCAGCACGGCACCGCCCACATCCTTACCGGCATGCTCGGTGAGGGCGGCCAGGGCATCGTCTGCACGACCGAGCGGCCGAATGTGCTGGTCAAGGTGCAACGCCAGCGCCTCGATCCGCAGGCGCTGCGCGAGCGTGTGCGCCAGATCAACGCGCTGCTGAACCTCGAGCTTGACGGCCTGCACATCGCCCGTCCGCAAGCACTGATCGAGCGGCCTGTGCCCGGTTACGTGATGGAGCTGATGGACGGGCTGGAGCCGTTGCAGCGGATGCTGGAGAAAAGCCATCTTGCCCTGATCGAGGGCGAGGGTCTCGACGGCTACGTCGCCACCGGTGGCCTTGGCCGGCGGCTGGCGCTGCTGCGCGAACTGGCCCGCACGCTCGCCGGCCTGCACGCACGCGGTCTGGCCTATGGCGACCTGTCGCCGGCCAATGTTTTCGTGTCGCAGAGTGTCGGGCATCACCAGCTCTGGCTGATCGACTGTGACAACCTCTGTGTCAGCGAACGGGCCGGCCATGGCCACGTCCACACGCCCGGTTACGGAGCTCCCGAAGTCGTGCGTGGTGAATCCGGCGTCAACAGCCTGAGCGATGCGTGGGCGTTTGCCGTCATTGCCTTTGAACTGCTGACCCACGCCCACCCGTTCAAGGGCATGCAGGTCGAGGACGGCGAGCCGGAAGAAGAAGATCGGGCGCTGCGCGGTGAGCTGCCGTGGGTGCTGCATCCCGAGGCCGGCGACAACGCGCTGGCCGAACCGCGACTGGCCGGGTACGTGCTGACACCGGCCCTGCTGGCGCTGTTCACCGCCTGCTTCGACGCCGGAAGGGATGATCCGGGCACCCGCCCGAGTCCGGCCGCGTGGGCCGACGCGCTCGATGCGGCCGTCGCCCAGACGCTGACCTGCACCGAATGCGCCAGCAGCTTCCACTGGAACGAGGCACAGGAGGTGCAGTGCTGTCCGTTCTGCGACCACGAACAGGCGCTAACCCTGCGGCTCACACACGCCTGGCACTGCCCGGAGGACTTTCCGGACGATCCGTACCTCGATTCCGGTGATGCCCTCGTGCTCGGTGCGCAGCAGCCCGTGACGCTGCATCTGGCACCGGTCGGCACACGCCACTACCACGAAGCCCCGGCCGTGTGCGAGCTGCGACTCGCAGACGACGGCCTCTACATCCAGCCGCTCGGTGCAGGAGTGCCGGAATTGGTGCGCCCCGAAGACGACCGACACGTCAGATTCGCCTTTGAAAAACGCCTTGCGGCCGAGAAGCGCCGGGCGATTCCGCTGGCGCTGCACCTCTCGCACCCCGATGCCCCGGACCTGCGCCCGGTCTGGCGCTTCACATGGTGAGGATGGCGACATGGAACTGATCGACTGCCCGGCGCTCGGCGACGAGTTGCATGTGCTGCATGCCACCGATCCACGCACTCTGCTGGCCCACGTCTGGCGCACGCCGGGTGAAATCCGGCTCATCGACGACAACGGTCAACTGTACGTGGCGCAGGACAAGGCGGTCGTGCCGGTCGACTGCCATTCGCGCGCGGCCCGCGCGGTCCTGCTGCAACCGGGCCTGTACTGTCTGGTCGACGTGCAGGGCGCGCGGCTGCGCGTACGCCGGCTCGATGCCGGCGGACCGCTCGGGCTCGATCTGCAGATCGGCGTCGATGAGCGCATCGCAGCGCAGTTACACGCGCAACGCAAGACCGGCGCGGCCAACGTGCCGGATGCCTGTGCCTGGCTGCAGGCCGAGTTCGTGCTGGCGGGCGAGCCGGCGCGACTGCTCGGTCGCAGCGACGACGACTCCGGCCGCCTGACGCTGCTCGGGCTTCGTCACGAAGCCGCCGTGCGGGAAAACGACGGCATCTGGCGCCTGGAGCGCCTGACGCCGCTGCGCCGTGGCGAACGCCGGACCGTGCTGATCCAGGGTGCGCTGACCTTCATCGATGCCGGCACCGCCTGCGCGCTGAGTTCGCCCGCGCAGCGCCGGCAGTTGCAGGAACACCTGGACGCCCACGGTGACTACGTGGCGCTCTGGCGCCGCTACGCCACGCGCGAATGGCAGCGGGCGACCGGAGGGGCGCGCGAACTGGGCGTGCTGCGCTACACGCGCTGCGAGCCGGCCGGCGACGAGCGACTGGAATGGGGCTTCGAAGTCGATGCCACGACCGCCCGGGTCTTCATGGAACGCCGGGCTGCCTTGCAAGCTGAAGCGCGCGATGCCGATGCCGGTCTCGAAGCCTGCCCGGAATCACCGGCATGGCTGGTCGATGACACGGCGACCCGCATGCGTGCAAATGGTCACCCGGTCGTCGGCCTGCGCCCGCGACTGAGCGGCTCAGTGCTGACGCTGGAATACGCGCCCGGCCAGTACCACGACCGGCCTCCGGCGACCGGTGTGCTCTGCCTGTCGATCCATGGCGAACGCAAGATGCAGGAACGGCGCGAACAGGCGCTGGAGCGCATCCGCCGTGGCGAAAACCCGATGGTGCAATTGCGCAATCTGCTCGAAGGGCTGCCGGTACCGGTGCGCAGTGACTGGCGCAGGCACCCGGCGCTCAGTGGCAGCGCCCGCAAGGCGTTCCGTGGTGACCCGACCGATCGCCAGCGTCAGGCGCTGGACGTGGCGCTGAACACCCCGGACATCGCCGTGATCATCGGCCCGCCCGGCACCGGCAAGACCCAAGTCATCAGCGCGCTGCAGCGCCGGCTGGCGGAGATCTTCCCGGACCCGGCCGGGCTGCAGCATCAGGTGCTGATCACGAGCTTCCAGCACGACGCCCTCGACAACGCGCTGGCGCGCACCGAAGTCTTCGGCCTGCCGCCGCTGCGTATCGGCGGGCGCCGCCAGGCTGCGGAGGCTGCTGAAGGCGATCGTCTGGGCGTCTGGTGCAGCGAGCAACGCGCGCGCCTCAAGCCGAAACTGGAGGCTGAACTCGCCGCACATCCGGTATATGTCGCGCTTGACACGCTGCGCGAGCGGATGGTCCGCCTGCGCGTACAAGCGCTCGAACTGCATGCCCGTCAGGCGCTGGCCGCCGACATCGACGCCGATCTGCAGGCACTCGCCGGACAGCACCAGCTACGACTCACCGCCGCGCTTGAACGTCGCTGGCGCGAGTGGCGGGAACTGCTCGGGGAACCGGTTTTCACTCGCGAATCGGTAGCCACGCCAGCCGCGCGCCGGCAATGGCGGCGCGCGCTGTGGGCCCTGCGCACGACCCCGGTCGCATTCGCCGACGACGGCGCGCAGCAGTGCCGGCGGCTGCTGGCCCTGAGTGCCCGGCCCGGGCACGAGCGCGCTCTGACGGATGATCAACGCCACCTGCTCGCAGCCCTCCGCGATCCGGACGCCATCCCGGACGCAGCGCAGTTCGAGCGGCTCGCCGCCCTGCGCGAACAGTGCCTGAGTGCCAGCCGGCCGGACTGGCGCGCGCCGGCGCTACGCACCGTGCTCGATGAAGCCGGCGCACGCTTGTTGGATGATCTGCTGGCCGAACTCGACCAGCGCCTGCGCGCCTCACCGGCCTGGGGACACCTGACGGTGCTGGCCGATTATCTCGATGCGCTGCACCTGCAGCCACAGCGCATCGAGGCCGCCGTGCGCAGTTACGCGAGCGTGCTCGGAGCCACCTGCCAGCAGGCAGCCTCGGAGCGCATGCGCAATGTGCTCGGTCTCGATCCGAAAGCCGGCATTGCCTTCGATACCGTCGTCGTCGACGAGGCCGCCCGTGCCAGTCCGCTCGATCTGCTGATCCCGATGGCGATGGGTCGGCGGCGCATCGTGCTGGTCGGTGACCACCGTCAGCTGCCGCATCTGCTCGATCCCGCGACCGAAGCTGAAATGGAGGCTGCAGGCGAACTCGATGCCGCCGGCCGGGCCGGGTTGCGCGAAAGCCTGTTCGAGCGGCTGGTCATCGGCCTGCGCCGACTCGAACGCAACGATCCGCAGCAGCCACGCCGGGTCGTGATGCTCGATGCGCAGTTCCGCATGCATCCGCGGCTCGGACAGTTCGTCAGCCAGACCTTCTACGAGTCGCAGGGTGAGGAGCCGATCCGCGCCGGCCGGCCGGCCGCGGACTTCGCGCATGCAGTGCCGGGTTACGAAGACCGCATCTGCGCCTGGATCGATGTGCCGGCCGGCGACCGCCAGACCCGCGACCGCCGCCACGGCAGCAGCCGGGTACGCGAGATCGAGGCTGCACGCGTCGCCAGAGAGGCAAAGCACATTCTCGACGCCTGTCCGCAACTCAGCATCGGCGTCATCACATTCTACGCCGCCCAGCGCGAGCACATCTTCATGTGCATGGAACCGCACGGACTCAGCGAGCAGCACGACGGCCAGTGGTGCATCCGCCCTGAATGGCAGCGCGACGCGCACGGCACCGAGCGCCTGCGCGTCGGCAGCGTCGACGCCTTCCAGGGCATGGAATTCGACGTGGTGCTGCTGTCGAT
>JAFEGB010000272.1 GCA_018240295.1 Pseudomonadota bacterium | reverse complement strand
TACGGCGGAGTCGTGATCCCGCTCGAGCGAGGCTCCGATCTGTGGCAGCAGGTTGGCAACGGCCTGGGGCTTGTTCTCACCGGCAGCCTGCCGGCTGGCGTCGGCAGCGCGCAACTGCGGATCGCCGTCCCTGGCATCCCGGTATACCTGCAGCAGGTCGACCGCCGGGGCTTCGATGGCGAAACAGGCCAGCAGCAGGCCGACGAGCAGGGCAGGAGGGTGGCGGCGGTTCATGGCGATCCATCATGCGGCGAGCAAGGGAGACAGGGTGGCATGACCTAGAGGCCTCACGTCATGCAGGCGTCGGGGTATACGGGCAATGGCGCGATCCATTCGTCAATGCCGGCATCAGTACCGGGGTACGGCAGGGTCTGCCAGTCTCGCCCAGGCATCGATGCCGCCGGCCAGATTCACCACCTCGACGAAACCTTCGTGCTCAAGAAAGCTGGCTGCGTGCAGGCTGCGGATGCCATGGTGGCAGATGCAGACCACCGGTCGTTCGCCGTCGATCTCGTCATACCGCTCGGCGAGTTCGCCGAGCGGTATGTTGACCGAGTCTTCCAGCCGGCACAGCGCGAACTCCCAGCGTTCGCGCACGTCGAGGTACTGGGGTTTTTCCTGCAGTCCGCGCCGCCAGGTGATCAGTTCCAGCGGATCGAGCTGACGCATGGCGGGGCTGGTTCAGAACGTGAAAACGGGCGGGCGGGCCGAATTCAGCAGGCAGGGCAGTTCGGTCTCGAACAGGCTCTCGCTCGTCCACTCCTGCTCGCCGACGCGGGTCACCAGGATCGCTTCCATGATCGGCGCCGTGCCGACCACCGCGAACAGGCGGCCGCCGACGGTCAGCAGGTCGCGCCAGAGCGGGTCGAGCACCGGCAGGGCTCCGGTGATCGCGATCACGTCGTAGCGCAGGTTGCCCCAGCCGCGCGCGGCATCGCCGGTCTGCAGCTGCACATTGTGCAGGCCGGCAGCCTGCAGCCGGGCCTGCGCGGTTTCAGTGAAATCAGCGTGGATGTCGACCGACAGCACGCTGGAGCCGAGCGTGGCGAGACAGGCCGTGACGTAGCCGGAGCCGGTGCCGATTTCGAGGATGCGGTCTTCGGGACGCACCGAGAGGGCCTGCAGCAGCCGGCCTTCGACGTTCGGATTCATCATCGTCTCGCCGTGGCCGAGCGGAATGCGGATGTCCGAAAACGCGAGCTGGCGGTACTGCTCGGGTACGAAGGCTTCGCGCCGGATTTTCGCGAGGACTTCCAGCACCTGCTGATCCAGCACCTCCCAGGGGCGGATCTGCTGTTCGATCATGTTGAAGCGGGCCTGCTCGAAGTTCATGTCGCTCATCATCGAAATCCCTGGGAAGCCGGAAGGGTTCAGGCGCCGCTGCGCCACAGGAGGCGGGGGAGTGTATCACAGGCGGGAGCGCCACCGGCTCGGCTCAGCGTGGACGGTTCAGCGGCGCGGGTCGGCGGGAAGCGTGCTCTGCTGATGCCGGATGGAATAAGCATATCCGCATTGATTACTTTTGGTTTTAAAGCGGCTCCGGTATCGTGCGCGCCATCTGATAACAGGCAGTTGTTCGGCTGGGAGAGACACCGATGAGCGAACATGGCGACTGGCAGGAATTGCTCGCGAGTGGTCCTGCACTCGATGCGCTCAACCTGCGTCTCGAAGCGATGAGTGCCGAACAGCGCATGGAATGGGCGGCCGGACGCTTTGGCGACGCCCTGGTGCTGTCGTCCAGCTTCGGTGCCCAGGCGGCGGTCAGCCTGCACATGGCGACCCGCGTGCTGCCGGGGATTCCGGTCATCCTGGTCGATACCGGTTATCTGTTCCCGGAGACCTACCGCTTCGTCGAGGATCTGACCGAGCGGCTGAAGCTCAACCTGCACATCTACCGCTCGCCGCTGTCGCCGGCCTGGCAGGAGGCGCGCTACGGCCGGCTGTGGGAGCAGGGGCTCGAAGGCATCGAGCACTACAACCGCATCAACAAGGTCGAGCCGATGCAGCGCGCACTCGATGAACTGCAGGCCCAGGCCTGGATCGCCGGGCTGCGCCGCCAGCAGGCGAAGAGCCGTTCGGGCCTGTCGGTGGCGCTGCCGCGCAATGGCCGCCTGAAGGTGCATCCGATCATCGACTGGACCGACCGTGACGTCGGCATGTACCTGCGCCGCCATGATCTGCCCTACCACCCGCTCTGGGAGCAGGGCTACGTGTCAATCGGCGACGTGCACACGACCACGCGTCTGGCCGATGGCATGACCGAGGAAGAAACGCGCTTCTTCGGCCTCAAGCGCGAGTGCGGTCTGCACGAGCACGTCTGAATCCCTAGACTGACGCGCTCCTGAAGCCGGAGCGCGTCGGCATGCGTATCCATCCCACCCGTCTCACCGCCAGCGCGCGGCTCGCGGCCGTTTCCGGCTGGCTGCTTGCGCTCGCCGGCTGGCGCTGCGCCGGTCAGCCGCCCGCCGGCAGTTGCGTCGCCATCGGTGCGCCGCACACCTCGAACTGGGACTTCTGCCTGATGCTGGCGCTGGCGCTGCATCACCGGCTGCGGCTGGTCTGGCTCGGCAAGCACACACTGTTCTGCGGCCCGCTCGGCTGGCTGATGATGTGGCTCGGCGGTGTGGCCGTCGATCGCACCCGCACGAATGGCCTGGTCGAGACGGCCGTGGAGGCCTTCCGTGCGCATGAGCAGCTGATTCTGGTCATCGCTCCGGAAGGCACCCGCAGGCGCGGGGTGCGCTGGAAGACCGGCTTCTGGCACATCGCCGATGCTGCCGGCGTGCCGGTCGTGCTCGGCTACATCGACTGGCGGAACAAGGTGGTCGGGCTGGGGCCGGCCATGCACACGAGCGGCGATCTCGATGCCGATCTGATGGCGATCCGGGCGTTCTACCAGCCGTACGAGCGCTGAGGTCCGGCCGGAAGATTTCGCGCTCAGCGATCGAAGGTGAGCAGCTGGCCGTCCCGGACCGCCAGTGCCAGCCGGCCTTCGAGCAGATCCAGCACTTCCCGGCCGGCGACACCGGCCCGCCAGCCGTGCAGCAGCGGCAGGTCGCGCTCGCCTTCGACCAGTTGTTCGAGTTCGCGCCGCGCGGCGAGCTGCGCGGTGCTGACGCCTTTCTGCAGGCCGCGCAGCCGCACGATCGCCATCATTGCGTCCACCAGGGCTTCCTGTTCGGCGGCGAGCTGCCGGCGCTGCGGCAGCTGCGGCCAGGATTCCTTCGGCTGCGTCCGGGCTTCGGCAACCAGCGCCAGCAGGGTGGCGCCGTGACGCCGGGCAGTCGCGGCTTCGAGCGTACGCAACTTGCCGAGCTGGGCCTCGTCGCGCGGCTGCATGCGGGCCAGATCGAGCAGCAGGTCGTCGGCGGCGATCCATTTGCGTGGCCGGTCGCTCGCCATCGCCTGCTGCTCGCGCCATTCGGCGAGCCGGGCCAGCACCGCGAGCTGCACGCCGCGCAGCATGCGGGCGCCCTTGATCCGGCGCCAGGCTTCGGGCGGATTGGGCGCGTAGCGATCGCTGCGGCAGAGATCGATGAAATCCTGCTCCAGCCAGTCCCGGCGACCGAGTCGGGCGAGTTCGTCGAGCAGCAGGCCGTAGACGCTGCGCAGGTGGCGCACGTCGTCGGCCGCATAGGCAAGCTGGGTGGCGTCGAGCGGGCGCTGCGCCCAGTCGGTACGGCTCTGCGACTTGTCGAGCGTGATCGACAGCAGGCTTTCGACCAGGGTGCCGTAGCCGGCCTGCTCGCCGTGGCCGAGCAGGCTGGCGGCGATCTGCGTGTCGAACACCGGCTGCGGCACCGCGCCGCGCAGGTGATAGAAGATTTCGAGATCCTGCGACGCCGCATGCAGGACCTTCACCGTCGCCGGATCGTACAGCACGTCGAGCAGCGGACCGATGTCCGGCAGCGCCAGCGGATCGACACAGGCGATCAGTCCGGGTGTGGCGACCTGGAGCAGGCAGAGTTGCGGGTAATAAGTGCGTTCGCGGATGAATTCGGTATCGAGCGCAAGCCACGGGCTGCCTTGCAGCCGCGCCACCAGGGCTTCGAGTTCGGGGGCGGTGTCGACGTACAGCCAGTCCGCAGCGCTCATGTCAGTCCGCGCTGCGCTGCCAGTGGCCGGAGCGGCCACCCCGTTTCTCCAGCAGGCGCACGGCTTCGATGCACATGCCGCGGTCGACGGCCTTGCACATGTCGTAGATGGTCGCGAGTGCCGTCTGCACGGCGGTCAGGGCTTCCATCTCGACGCCGGTCGGACCGACGGTTTCGGCGGTGGCCCGGCAGAGGACGGCATCCGGGATCGTCTGCGTGTCGAACTCGATGTCGACCCGGGTCAGCGCGATCGGGTGGCATAGCGGGATCAGGTCGGCGGTGCGCTTGGCGCCCATGATGCCGGCGATGCGCGCGATGCCGAGCACGTCACCCTTGCGGTGGTCGCCAGCAAGGATCTTCGCGAGCGTGCCGGCGTGCATCGTGATGCGGCCTTCGGCGATCGCGACGCGGTGCGTGTCGGGCTTGGTGCCGACATCGACCATGTGCGCAGCCCCCGCCGCGTTGAAGTGCGTGAATTCGCTCATGGCATCCGGCGGGAAGGCACCGGAGCCGGCGACGGCCGGCCCCGGCGCGGAACGAGAGGATCGGGCGGGGATTACTTGGCTTCGTTGTACAGCCGGACGCTGTCGGCGATCTCGGCCTGCGCTGCGTCCAGCGAGCCCCAGCCGTCGACCTTGACCCACTTGCCCTTGTCGAGATCCTTGTAGTGCTCGAAGAAGTGCGCGATCTGCTTCAGCGTGACTTCCGGCAGATCCTCGATCTTCTCGACGTTCTCGTAGAGGGTGCACTGCTTCTTGATCGGCACCGCGACCAGCTTGGAGTCCTGGCCGCCTTCGTCGGACATGCGCAGCAGGCCGAGCGGACGGCAGCGCACGACGCAGCCCGAGACCAGCGGGAACGGCGTCACGACCAGCACGTCGAGCGGATCACCGTCGCCGCACAGCGTGTTCGGGATGTAGCCGTAATTGCACGGGTAGTGCATCGCCACGTTCATGAAGCGATCCACGAACAGCGCGCCGGTTTCCTTGTCGACTTCGTACTTGACCGGGTCGGCGTTGGCCGGAATCTCGATGATGACGTTGAAATCGTTCGGCAGGTCACGGCCTGCGGTCACTCGGTCCAGAATCATGTGCTTTTCCCCCTGCAGGAATATCCGGTTGGACGGAAGCGCGCAGCCTATCACGGCGGCGATGCGAAGTCAGGCGGGCCCAGGCATGTTGCGTCGCCGGCGCGCGGAAATGCGGGGCAGACTGCTGCACACGGGGTTTCGGATGACAAAATAGGACAGGAAAGGAATTTCAGGGGGTTTGCCCGGCCTGGCGGTTGCAAGGGATTGATTGTGCAGGCTGACCGGCAATGTCCTCCGCATGCGGCAACAAGCTTGTGCAGTGCCGCAAGCGGGTGTGCAGCCGGTTCCGCAGGCGGTTTTGCGTTGACAAGCCGGGGAGAAACAGAGGAAAGTATGTTTTCGAACAAATCAAGATGTTAACGGCGCCGGCCGGTCCGGACGCCGATTATCCTTCCGCGGCCGCAAGAGCCGCCGACATGCAAGATCAGGATGGGAATACCGCTATGAGAATCGTGTTGTTGGGGGCACCCGGCTCGGGCAAGGGCACGCAGGCGGAGAACATCGTTGCGCGCTATGGCATCACCCATGTCTCGACCGGCGACCTGCTGCGGGCCGAAGTCGCGGCCGGCACCGAACTCGGCAAGAAGGCCAAGGCGATCATGGATGCCGGTGGGCTGGTATCCGACGAGATCGTGCTCGGCATGATCGAGGAGCGCATGAACAAGGGCTTGTCGGCCGGCTTCCTGCTCGACGGCTTCCCGCGCACGCTGGCTCAGGCCGAAGCGCTCGATGCGATGCTCGCGAAGCTCGAAAAGCCGCTCGACTGCACGCTGTTCTTCGACGTCGACTTCGACGAGATCACCAAGCGCCTGCTGTCGCGCGGCCGTGCCGACGACAACGAGGACACCATCCGCAAGCGCCTGGCCGTCTACGAAGAGCAGACCGCGCCGCTGATCTCCTATTACGAAGGCACCGGCAAGCTGAAGACCGTCAAGGGTGTCGGCAGCGTTGACGAGATTTCGCAGCGCATCTTCGACGTTCTCGACGCGCACCGCTGATTCCGTTCCCGGACCCGGAGTCCGGTGACCCCGCCCGCGCCCCGGCGCCGGCGGGGTTTTTCATGTCCGCGTGTCAGGAGGATCGGCTGAATCCGCCCGGCGCGCCGGCAAATAAAAAAGGCGATCCGCGAACGGATCGCCTTTTCGTGCAGGCTTGCGTGGACGATCAGCGGGCGCTGATGGCCGGCACGTCGCGCTTGGCGGCGCCGATGTACAGCTGGCGCGGACGGCCGATCTTCTTGGACGGATCGGAGATCATTTCCATCCAGTGCGAAATCCAGCCGACCGTGCGCGCGATCGCGAACATCGGCGTGAACATTTCGACCGGAATGCCGAGCGCCTTGTAAATGATGCCCGAGTAGAAGTCGACGTTCGGATACAGCTTGCGTTCGACGAAGTATTCGTCCTTCAGCGCGATTTCCTCAAGACGCATCGCCAGTTCCATGCGCGGATCATTGCCGTACTTGGACAGGACCTGGTGGCAGATGCCCTTGATGATCTTCGCGCGCGGGTCGAAGTTCTTGTAGACGCGGTGACCGAAGCCCATCAGCTTGAACGGATCGCTCTTGTCCTTGGCCTTCGCGACGAACTTGTCGATGTTCGACACGTCACCGATCTGGTCGAGCATGCGCAGCACGGCCTCGTTGGCGCCGCCATGCGCCGGACCCCACAGACAGGCGATGCCGGCGGCGATCGCAGCGTAGGGGTTGGCATCGGACGAGCCGGCCAGGCGCACGGTCGAGGTCGAGGCGTTCTGCTCGTGGTCGGCGTGCAGGATGAACAGCACGTCGAGTGCCTTCTCGGCGACCGGATCGATCTCGAACTCCTCGCAGGGAGTCGAGAACATCATGTGCAGCAGGTTTCCGCAGTACGACAGGTCGTTGCGCGGATACATGAACGGCTGCTGGATGTTGTGCTTGTAGCAGGCCGCGGCGATGGTCGGCAGCTTCGCGATCAGGCGGTGCGCCGTGATCTTGCGGTGCTCCGGATCGAGGATGTTCAGGTTGTCGTGATAGAAGCCGGCGAGCGAGCCGACGACGCCGGTCAGCATCGCCATCGGGTGCGCGTCGTAGTTGAAGCCGTCGAAGAACTTCAGCAGGTTGTCCTTGATCAGCGTGTGATGGCTGATCGTGTACTCGAAGTTCTTCAGCTGCTCGGCGGTCGGCAGTTCGCCGTTGAGCAGCAGGTAGCTGACTTCGAGGTGCGTGCACTGCTCGGCGAGCTGCTCGATCGGGTGGCCGCGGTACAGCAGTTCACCCTTGTCGCCGTCGAGGTAGGTGATCGCGCTCTTGCACGAGGCGGTCGACACGAAGCCCGGATCGTACGTGAAGTAACCGAATTCCTTGTTGAGGGCGCCGATGTCCACGACGGGGTCACCGTGCGTGGGGGTGTAGATCGGCATGTCGACGGTCTTGCCGGACGCATTGTCCTTCAGGGTGACGGTCGCGTTGGACATTCGGCTACCTCCATTATTCGGATTCAGTGCGGGAGATGCTGCAAGGCCCGGCCCTGTCGGGCGACTTCCTGCATGCCGGCTGCCGCGGAGTTCGGGAGGTCCCGAGGCCGATGGCCCCGGACCGGACGACTCCGCATCCGGTCGCATCACGCAGCGCACGGGTGAACGTCGCTGGCGGATGCGGACCGGACCCCCATTTCAGCTGGCATGCCACGCCCCGGGATCCGGGCGGGGCGGGATCATAAACCGAAGCGTCACATCCTGTCCCGGCCTTTCGATGCCTCATTGCGAAAACCGCAATGCTGGATCCATGTATTTGAAATATCAGTTTTTTTATGGGCTCTTGCCGGATGCTGCCGGCCGGCGGAAGGCAAGAAAAAAGGCATCGCGAGGATGCCTTTTTCCGGATGTCGCAGGATTTCCTGCGCTTACAGGCCGTACTTGCGGCGGAAGCGGTCGACGCGGCCGGCGGTGTCGACGATCTTCTGCTTGCCGGTATAGAACGGGTGCGAGGCGCTGGAGACTTCGACCTTGACCAGCGGATATTCCTTGCCGTCGGTCCAGGTGATCTTGTCCTTGGTCCGGATCGTCGAGCGGGTCAGGAACGAGAAGTCCGCCGACAGGTCCTGGAACACCACTTCGCGGTATTCGGGGTGGATGCCTTTCTTCATGAACGTCAAACCTTGCGTGCGTGAGCCGGTGGACGACGCGGGCACGCGCCGGTCCGGGAAGCCGTGCACCCCGTCGGGGGCGACAAAGGGGCGGTACGATAAGCAAATCGTGCCGGGCACGCAAGCATCGCCGCCGGCCGGGGCTTGCCGCCACCGGCAGGCTCCGGTATAAGCCGCGCGCTTGCGCGGCGTCCGTAACCGCTTTACCGGAAAGAAAAAATGGCCAACACCGAACCCCGGGTCGGCTTCGTCAGCCTCGGCTGCCCGAAGGCGCTCGTCGATTCCGAACAGATCCTGACCCGGCTGCGGGCCGAGGGCTACGCGATCTCGCCCGACTATCGCGGCTCCGATCTGGTCGTCGTCAACACCTGCGGTTTCATCGATGCCGCAATCGAGGAGTCGCTCGATGCGATCGGCGAGGCGCTGACCGAGAACGGCCGCGTCATCGTCACCGGCTGCCTCGGCGCCCGGCCCGAGCGCATCACCGAGGTGCATCCGAAGGTGCTGGCGGTGACCGGCCCGCATGCGCTCGAAGAAGTCATGGGGGCGGTGCATGAACATCTGCCGAAGCCGCACGATCCGTTCCTGGATCTCGTGCCGCCGGCCGGCATCAAGCTGACGCCGCGCCATTACGCCTACCTGAAGATTTCCGAAGGCTGCAACCATCGCTGCACGTTCTGCATCATCCCGCAGATGCGCGGCGATCTGGTCAGCCGCCCGGTCGGCGACGTGCTGCTGGAGGCCGAGAACCTCGTGCGCGCCGGCGTGCAGGAACTGCTGGTGATCTCGCAGGACACCAGTGCCTACGGCGTCGACGTGCGCTACCGCACCGGCTTCTGGGGCGGGCGGCCGGTGAAGACGCAGATGAGCGCGCTCGCCGAGGCGCTCGGCACGCTCGGCGTCTGGGTGCGGCTGCACTACGTCTATCCGTACCCGAGCGTCGATGACGTGATCCCGCTGATGGCGGAAGGCAAGATCCTGCCCTACCTCGACGTGCCGCTGCAGCACGCGAGCCCGCGCGTGCTGAAGGCCATGAAGCGGCCCGGCGACATCGACGGCACGCTGGCGCGCATCCGCCGCTGGCGCGAGCAGTGCCCGGAACTCACGCTGCGCAGCACCTTCATCGTCGGCTTCCCGGGCGAGACCGATGACGACTTCGAGCGCCTGCTCGACTTCCTCGAAGAGGCCGAGCTCGATCGGGTCGGCTGCTTCGCGTATTCGCCGGTCGAGGGGGCGCCGGCCAATGCGCTCGACGGCGCAGTGCCCGAGGCGCTGAAGCAGGAGCGGCTGGCGCGCTTCATGGAAGTGCAGGCCGGCATCAGTGCCGCGAAGCTCGAACAGCGCATCGGCAGCGAATGCGAGCTGCTGATCGACGGCTACGCCGAGGATGGCCGTGCGGTCGGACGCAGCGCCGCCGAGGCGCCGGAGATCGACGGCATCGTCGCGATCGAGGACAGCAGCCACTGCCGGCCGGGCCAGCGCGTGCGCGTGCGCATCATCGATGCCGACGAGCACGACCTGTACGCCGAACTGCTCTGACGCCCATGCCCGCCCGCTGCGGCCTCAGCCGGGCAGCGGCTGGCCGGCGAGCGCGAGTTCCATCGTGCAGACGCGGTTGAACACCTCGGCATCGCGGAGCCTTTCCGGCACGAACAGCGCGCGCATGTGCGGCAGCGCCGGATCGAGGCCGGCGGCGCTGAGCGCGGCATCCCCGAGCCAGGCCGGGCGCGGCGGCAGCGGGCCGCGCTGCTGCAGCCGGTAGCTGTAGCGGCGCAGCCAGGTCGGGCGCAGGAAGGTCAGCTGCATCTTCAGCCGGTAGCGGAGATCCGGGCCGTCGGCCGGCACGAAGCCGTAGGCGCTCGGATAGCGCGCGAGCGCCGGATGCACGCGCTCGATGATCTTCGCCTCCAGCCGTCCGTAGTCCTTCCACGCGATCGGCTCGCGCTCGGTGCCGCTGAACACGGCCGGCTCCAGATACGGGAACAGCAGCGGCCCGAAGCGCTGGTTCAGGCCGACATCACGCGCGGTCCAGTAGCGCGCCCGGTGCAGCGGATACAGCGCCTCGATGTCGGCGCGGGCGAGCAGGGCATCGTCGCGGGCATCGGCGCCGATCGCCGCGCGCAGGTCGGCGCTCATCGCCGCGTCGTAGGCTTCGGCATCGAAGGCAGCGGTCATCGCCTGCGGGTCGTGGCGCGAATAGAACGACCAGACCACGTCGCGCGCCCGGTAGCGCCGGTCGGGCAGGTAGAAGAAGTTGCGGAACACCTCGCCGGCCGAGCCGTTCAGCACCGAGACATCGCCCGGCACGCGCAGCAGGCGGTCCTCGGCATCGACGCCGCTGTCGAACAGGCCGTCGTTCTTCCAGCCGTCGAAGCGCACCCAGGCGCGCTCGGTGTGGCCGGCCGAGGGCGGCGGTGCGGTCTGCGACTTGTCGACGTGTTCGAGCGCGAGGCCTTCGCCGGCGGCGATGGCCTTGGCGACACGCACGTCGTCGTCCCCGGCGCGGCCGTAGACGTAGACCTGCGGATCCAGCCCGGCATCGAGCAGCAGCGCCAGCATCAGCCGCGAGTCATAGCCCCCGGAGAGCGCGGTGCGGAAGCGCCCGCCGCCGGCCGCGTAGACGCGAAACAGCGCGCGCAGCCGCGCGGCGTAGTCCTCGGCGGCCTCGTCGATCGAGGCGTGCTGCGGTGCATCAGCGGCCGGCAGCCGGTATTCGGCGCTGATTTCCGCCTGCGGTCCGAGGGTGAGCAGGCTGCCGCGGCGCAGCTGGCGGATCTCGCGGATGAAGGTCCGGGTGCCGTAGGTCGCGCCGTTCCAGGCGTATTCCCAGGCGCCCTGGGCATCGGGCGTCGCCTGCGCGAGATTCGCGCGCAGCGCCGTGAAGCTGCTCGACAGCAGCGTGCGTCCGCCGTCGTGGTAGACCTTGTAGCCGCCGAGCGCGTCGGTGGCGAGGAACATCCGCCCGGCCTTGCAGACGATCACCGCGAAATGGCCGCGGCTGCCGGACCACGGAAAGCGCTCGCCATCGAAGTCATCGAGCAGGGATTCGAGGCCGGCCGTGCCGCGCGCCCCCCGGTAAAAGAACACCCCGGTGCAGGCGGCGAAGTCGCCGTTGTCGCGCTGCACGAGTTGCGGGCCGAGGCCGTTCAGCGCCCCGAACAGGTCGAGCCGCCAGTCGCCGGCCGTGAGGCGCAGCGGCTCGCGGAAGCCGTGGCGCCGGTGCGCGGCCAGCCATGCCGGCTGCAGCGGATCGGGGCGCTCGCGCCGCGACAGGATGAACAGACCCACGGACGATCCCCCGGCAGGCCCCGGAGCGGGGCGGGGCGGCACTATCCGGGAAGCCGCCGGCCGCGTGCAAGCGCACCGCCGGCGTCCGGGCCGGCCGCGGGGCTACAGGAAGTCGACGTGGCGGATGCGGTCCAGCCGCAGGCAGCGCGGTTCGCCGTCCAGGGTTTCGGCGAGCAGGAATTCCTGATGCATGCGCGTCTGCAGGTCGCAGGGCAGCACGGTTTCGAGGTGCGTGCCGCCGGCCTCGTCGCGCCAGACCAGCCGCAGCGTGCGCCGGTGCATGATCGCCAGCTCGTAGCGGCTGTAGAGCTCGCAGTCGATCGGCACATACGGGTCGGCGGCCGGGTCGGCGTCATCGATGTCGATGTGCATGTCAGTCGCCCTCGCGCAGGGTTTCGACGGCGAGCAGCGAGCCGTCGGCAGCGACGCGGATGCGGAACACGACCGGTGCGCAGCAGACCCGGCAGTCCTCGACGTATTCGGCATCGCCGGCGGAGGTGTCGATGTCCGCCTCGAAGCCTTCCCCGCACCACGGACAGTCGACGAACCAGGATTCGAGCATCGGTGCAGTCCCTTCAGCGCGGGGTCATGAACAGCTGCAGCAGATCGTTCACGAATTGTAGGCCGTGCGCGCTGGCGCGCAGGCGCTGTGGATCGGCTTCGAGCAGGCCGCGCGCGCGCGCCGTTGCCAGCGGTACTTCGAGCGCTTCGAGCGCGAGCCCGGTGCGTTCGGCATACAGCGGCGCCGGCACGCCGTCGATCAGGCGCAGCGCGTTCAGCAGGAACTCGAACGGCAGCTCGGCTTCCGGCACGGTTTCCTCGTGGCCGGCCGTGCCGCGCGGGGCGGTTTCCAGGTAATCGCGCGGGTTGCGGGCCTTGCGCGTGCGGCGGATCTCGCCGGCGTGCGGGTCGGTGCGCTTGCCGTGGGCACCGGCACCGAGGCCGAGGTAGTCGCCGAACTCCCAGTAGTTCAGGTTGTGCCGGCAGCGGCGGCCGGGCTGCGCGTAGGCGGAGATTTCATAACGCTCGTAGCCGCGGGCTTCGAGGCGCGCGCGGCAGGCGGCCTCGATGTCGGCGACCGTGTCGTCATCGGGCAGCACCGGGGGCCGGGCGTGGAACAGCGTGTTCGGCTCCAGCGTCAGCTGGTAGTGCGACAGGTGCGCCGGCTCCAGATCGATCGCGATCGCGAGATCAGCGAGCGCCGTGGCCGGCGTCTGCTGCTCCAGGCCGTACATCAGATCGAGGTTGAAGCCGTCGGGATAGCCCGCGGCGTGTGCGGCCTCGGCGGCGCGCATCGCCTCGCGCCGGCCGTGGATGCGTCCGAGCCGGCCGAGCTGGTCGTCATCGAAGCTCTGCACGCCGATCGACAGCCGCGTGATGCCGGCGGCGCGCAGTTCCGCGTAGCGCCCGGCCTCGACCGAGCCCGGATTGGCTTCGAGCGTGATCTCGGCATCCGGGCGCAGCGGCAGGCGCGCGCGCAGGCCGGCGAGCAGGCGCTCGATCGCTTCGGGCGAGAACAGGCTTGGCGTGCCGCCGCCGATGAATACGGTATCGACACGCCGGCCCCAGACGCCCGGCAGTTCGTGTTCGAGGTCGGCCAGCAGCGCATCGACGTAGGCGGCTTCCGGCAGCGGGCCGGTCGCAGCGTGCGAGTTGAAGTCGCAGTACGGGCACTTGCGCACGCACCACGGCAGATGCACGTATACGGCGAGCGGGATCGGGGCGGTGAAGTTCGGCATGGCGTAGGGCCCGGGTGACGGACGAAACGGAATCACGGCGCCGCATTTGTTCCTGGCGCCGGGCTTTGTCATGATTTGAAACTTTTCATTACCAGAATCCGGAAGCCGCGCACCGGCAGCGCGCAGTGAACCGGACCCCCAGGGACGCCGGATCGGCACCTATCAAGGGACATACGGGGCAAGCGGAGGAGGACTCGCGGCATGAGCATGGACAAGTCGATGGTTTTGCTGAAAACCGTCAAGGGACTCGATGAAATCCAGAACAAGGTCCATGGCCTGGCGCCGAAACGCCGGCGCGTGCTGATCATGGTCGACGGCCGCATGACGGTCGCCGAGATGCTCGAGCGGCTCGCCGCCCTCGGCAGCGATCTGGAAGCCCAGCTCGAAAGCCTGCTGAGCGAAGGGTTTCTGGCGCCGGCCGGTGCGGCATCGGCGCGCGCGGCCCCGGCACCGGGCGCTGCACCGGCCCTGAAGCCGGCCGCCCTCGATGCCTCCCCGCTCCCCGGGCCGGTCGAGGCCGTGATCCCGCAGTTTGCGGAGTTCAACCTCGACAAGGCCAAGGGCTTCGCCCGCTACGTCGTGCTCGGCGCGCTCGGCCCGGTCGGCGGCAAGCGGGCCGCACGCATCGAGCAGACGCGCTCGGCCGGCGAGCTGCGCGCCGAACTCGACGAGCTGCGCGACGTGCTGCCGAAGCTGATGCCGAAGCGCCAGGCCGAGCAGGTCTGGAAGCAGCTCGAACCGCTGATGCTGTCGATCACCGAGGCGCCATCGGTCAGCGCGATGCCGCAGACCCTGCCGCCCTAACGCGCGCCTGCGGCCAGCGCCGCGTGCAGCGCCGCCAGCGCGCGGCCGCGGTGGCTCAGCCGGTTCTTGTCGGCGAGCGCCAGTTCGGCGGCCGTCACCGTGCAGTCGGCGGGCTGGAACAGCGGGTCGTAGCCGAAGCCGCCGCTGCCGCGCGCCGCGCTGAGCACCGTGCCTTCCCAGGTGCCGGCGCAGATCAGCGGCATCGGATCCTTGGCGTGGCGCAGATACACCAGCACGCAGCGGTAGCGCGCGCTGCGTCGTGCCGGGGGCACGCCGGCCAGCTCCGCCAGCAGCCGGGCGTTGTTGGCGGCGTCATCGGCGCCCGGCCCGGCGAAGCGCGCCGAATAGATGCCCGGCGCCCCGTCGAGCGCGTCGACCTCGATGCCGGAGTCATCGGCGATCGCCGGCAGGCCGGTGTGTGCGGCGGCGTTGCGCGCCTTCAGGATCGCGTTCTCGACGAAGCTCAGCCCGGTCTCCTCGGCTTCGGGCACACCGAAGCGCGACTGCGGCAGGACTTCGCAGCCGAGATCGGCGAGGCAGGCGGCCAGCTCGCGCACCTTGCCGGCGTTACCGGTCGCGAGCACGACGCGGCGCGGTCCGGACGGTACATCGTTCATCGGAATTTCCTCGTTCTGAATCAGGGTTTCGCTCGGCTTGTTGCATTGCAGCGGCCGGTTCATGATCCGGCTGCCCGGGACACGGAAAAAATAACCGGGCAGCACGGCTTCAGACAGACCGATCAGACCGAGGGCCGCCCGCCATGCACCCCGATGTCATCCTGAGCCGGACCGGTCTCGCACAGACCGAAATCCGCGATCGCACCCGTCAGCTCACCCCCCGCCTGCGCCGCCTGCTGCTGCTCGTGGACGGGCACACCAGCGTCGCCGGCACCGTCGAGCGCTACGGCGGCCTGTTCGGCCCGGACATCGGCACGCTGATCGATGACCTGCACAGCCGCGGCTACCTGGCCGGCACGGCGATGACCGCTGCCGGCGACGACGCGCCGGTCGTGCCGGCGGACACGCCGCTGACGCTCGACGCCGCGCGCGAGCGCGCGCTCGAACTGCTGGCCACGGTGGTCGGGCCGGTCGGTGGCCGGCTCGGCGCCGGCGCGGCGCGGCAGATGGAGCGTCTGAACGGCGCCCGCGATGCCGACGGCTGGCGTGCCGCCCTCGGCGAACTCGATGCCGCGCTGCCCCGGCTGGTCGGGCGGCGCGATCTCGAACGTGTGCGCACGGCCCTGGCCGGGCTGATGGCCGTGCAGGTCGAGGCCGCCAGCGTGCCGCTCACGGCCCTGCCGGCCGCGCTCGATCAGGTGCGCCGGCGCACGCTGGCGCTGCTCGCCGAATCCGTCGGTCCGGTCGGCGGACGCATGAACGCTGCGGCGGCGCGGCGGATCGAGCGGCTCGAAGCGGTCACGACGCCCGAGGATCTGCACGCGGCGCTCTCCGAACTCGAATCGGCGCTGCCGCGGCTGGTCGCGCGTACCGAACTGGATCGCGTGCGCGTCACGCTCGGCCGCCTGCGCCGCACCGCGGAGCGCGCCGAAGGCTGAGGCCTCAGCGGCCGATGCCGAGCGCGGCGCGCTGGTGGCCGATCAGCTCGGCGATGCCGGCGCGCGCGAGCGCGAGCATCGCGTCGAGCTCCTGGGCCCGGAACGCATGACCTTCGGCCGTGCCCTGCACCTCGATGTAGGCGCCGGCATCGTTCATGACCACGTTCATGTCGGTTTCGGCCTCGGAATCCTCGGCGTAGTCGAGGTCGAGCACCGGCGTGCCGCGCCAGATGCCGACCGAGACGCTGGCGATCTGGCCGTGCAGCGGGTTCTTCTTCAGCGACCGGCGTTCGAGCAGCGTGCGCACGGCATCGGCGAGCGCGACGAAGCCGCCGGTGATCGCGGCCGTGCGCGTGCCGCCGTCGGCCTGGATCACGTCGCAGTCGATCGTGATCGTGCGCTCGCCGAGCGCGGCGAGATCGGCGCAGGCGCGCAGGCTGCGGCCGATCAGGCGCTGGATCTCCTGCGTGCGCCCGCTCTGCGCACCGCGCGCCGCCTCGCGCGGCGAGCGGGTGTGCGTGGCGCGCGGCAGCATGCCGTACTCGGCCGTGATCCAGCCCTGGCCCTTGCCCTTCAGGAACGGCGGCACGCGTTCCTCGACGCTGGCCGTGCAGATCACGCGCGTCTCGCCGAACTCGACGAGCACCGAGCCTTCGGCGTGGCGGGTGAACTGGCGGGTGAGACGGATCGGGCGGAGCTGCTCGGGCGCGCGGCCGCTGGGACGCATGGGGGGCACCTGTGGGGGACGGGCAGGCAAAAGGGCGCGAAGTATATCCGAAGCCCCGGGCACGGCGAGCCGCCGCGGTTTGCGCCCCGACTGCCCGGGGCTACCATGCACGGCCACCGTCGCCGCGCCCCCTGCGCCGCCCGCCCGCCGCTTCCCGAGGACTGTTCCCTGATGATCCGCAGCATGACCGCCTTCGCCCGGTGCGAACGCCACACCGAACCCGGCGCCATCGCCTGGGAGCTGCGCACGGTGAATCACCGCTATCTGGAGATCTCGCTGCGCATGCCCGAGACCCTGCGTGCGCTCGATCTGGCCGTGCGCGAGCGCGTGCAGGGCCGGCTGACGCGCGGCAAGGTCGACGCCAGCCTGCGCTTCCAGCCGGCCACCAGCAGCGCGCCGGAGCTGACGCTGAACCGCGCCTACGCCGAGCGCCTGCTCGGCATTGCCGGCGAGCTCGAAAACCTGATCGGTCCCGGCACCGGGCTTCGTCTCGCCGATGTGCTGCGCTGGCCGGGCGTGGTCACCGAGGCCGAGCAGGATCTCGAACCGCTGAAGCGCGGCGTGCTGGAGGTGCTCGACGCCGCGCTCGCCGAGCTGGTCGCGACCCGCGAGCGCGAGGGCGCGCGCACCGCCGAGATGATCCTCAGCCGCTGCGATGCGATCGCCGCCCAGGTCGCGTTCGTGCGCCAGCGCCGGCCCGAGGTGGTCGCGCGGCTGCGCGAGAAGCTCACCGGGCGCCTCGCCGACCTGCCGGCCGGTGCCGATCCGGGCCGGCTCGAACAGGAGATGGTCATCGTCGCGCAGCGCATGGATGTCGAGGAGGAACTCGACCGGCTCGATGCCCACCTCGCCGAGATTCGCGACGTGCTGCGCCGGCCCGAGCCGGTCGGCCGGCGGCTCGACTTCCTGATGCAGGAGCTCAACCGCGAGGCCAACACGCTGTCGTCGAAATCGCTCGATACCGAGACCACGCGCGCCGCCGTGGAGCTGAAGGTGCTGATCGAGCAGATGCGCGAGCAGATCCAGAACATCGAATGATCGAATGAGCGCAGGGCGGCAAGCCCCGCGCGGAGTCCCCGCGATGACCGCATCCGGCCAGCTCTACATCGTTTCGGCGCCCTCGGGCGCCGGCAAGACCAGCCTCGTGCGCGCGCTGCTGACGCAGGATGCGCAGGTCGAGGTCTCGGTGTCGCACACGACGCGCGCTCCGCGCCCCGGCGAGCGCGACGGCGAGCACTACCACTTCG
>JAFEGB010000271.1 GCA_018240295.1 Pseudomonadota bacterium | reverse complement strand
CCCGCGAGCGTGACGCGCAGCAGTTCCTCGACGTGCTGCACGCGCTGCTCGCGCGCATCGCCATCAACGTGCCGCCGGCCGCGACCGGCCTCGATGACGAAGCCGCGACGACGCTGTTCGGGCGCATCAACGCCGTCGAGGCGGCGCTGGCGACGCTTGCCGATGCGCGCGCCGAAGCCGACTGGCGCGCCACGCTGCAGGCACTCGCCGATCACCCGTCCAGCGCGCCGCTGCTCGCCGGCCGCGCCGTGCGCCTGCTGCTCGGCCGCGAGGCGCTCGGCGCCGCCGAGGCCGGCGTGCGGCTGTCGGCGGCGCTGTCCGATCCGGACCCGGCGCGTGCGGCGGCGTGGATCGAAGGCTTCGTGCACGGCGGCGCGCGCGTGCTGACCCACGACGACGCGCTGTGGGGCCTGCTCGATGACTGGCTCGCCGCGCTGCCGGAACCGGCCTTCGTCGCCGTGCTGCCGCTGCTGCGCCGCGCCTTCGCCGGCTTCACGTCCGCCGAACGCCAGCGCCTCGGCAGCCGCAGCCGCAACGCCGCGCGCGAGGCGGCAACTTCCGGCACCGATCCGGTCCGCGCCGGGATGATGGTGCCGGTGCTGGTGGAGCTGCTGGGGGGCGGAACATGACGCTGTATCAGGGCCGCATCGCATGAGCCTCACCGACCTCGATCCCGAACTCGACCCGCCGGCCGAAGACCTCGACCCCGCCGAAACCCGCCGGCTGCGCCGCTGGCGGCTGGTGCTCGGCGCGCCGGCCGAGCACCCGGACTGCGCGCTCGATGCCGCGGGGCTCGCGCTCGATTCGGCGCTCGATGCGCTGTACGGCGAGCAGGAGCGCGGCGCCGGGCTCGGGGGATCGGCGCCGCGCGTGGCGCGCTGGCTCGGCGACATCCGCGAGCACTTCCCGGTGCCGATCGTGCGCGTGCTGCAGCGTGATGCGATGGAGCGGCTCGGCCTCAAGCGCCTGCTGCTCGAACCGGAGCTGATGCAGGGGCTGGAGCCGGACGTGCATCTGGCGGCGACGCTGGTGTCGCTCGCGCACGTGATGCCGGCGAAGGCCAAGGACACGGCGCGCATCGTCGTGCGCCGCGTGGTCGAGGACCTCGAACGCCGGCTGTCGGAGCCGATGCGCGCGGCGGTGCTCGGCAGCCTCGATCGCAGCGTGCGCAACCACCGTCCGCGCCACAGCGAGATCGACTGGCCGCGCACGATCCGCGCGAACCTGCGCCACTGGCAGCCGGAGCTGCGCACGGTGATCCCCGAGCGCCTGCTCGGCCACGGCCGCCGCCGCTCGGGCCTGCGCGACATCGTCGTGGCGATCGACCAGAGCGGTTCGATGGCGGCCTCGGTGGTCTACGCCAGCCTGTTCGCGGCGGTGATGGCCTCACTGCGCGCCGTGAACACGCGGCTGGTGGCCTTCGACACGAACATCGTTGATCTCAGCGACCAGCTCGCCGATCCGGTCGATGTGCTGTTCGGCGTGCAGCTCGGCGGCGGCACCGACATCAACCGCGCCGTCGCCTACTGCGAGAAGCTGATCGAGCGGCCCGAGGACACGATCTTCGTGCTGATCAGCGACCTGATCGAAGGCGGCGTGCGCGAGCAGCTGCTGTCGCGCTGCGCCCGCCTGCACGCGGCCGGCGTCACCTGCGTGGCGCTGCTCGCGCTCTCCGACGAGGGCCGCCCGTGTTTCGACGCCGAAATCGCCGCCGCCCTGTCCGCCCTCGGCATCCCGGCCTTCGCCTGCACGCCGGAACTGTTCCCCGGCCTGATGGCGACGGCGATCGAGAAGCGCGACGTGGGGCAGTGGGCGGCGCAGCAGGGGCTGGTGACGACGAGGGCGGCGCAGGGGTGATGCTTGGCGAGTCAGTGTGACCAAGTGCTTGTCAGGAAAGTCTTTGCAACTTGTGTGATGTAGCACTCGGTGCTACAAGGCTCGAAACGAGGGATCGTGCATGAGCATTTACCAGACACGCTGGTTTGATCGCTGGGCGCGCAAGGAAGGCTTGGCAGCAGACTGCATTTGCGTAGCTGTGCGCGAAATGGCGAGTGGACTCGTGGATGCTGATCTGGGTGGCGGCCTGGTCAAGAAGCGGATTGCGAGGTTTGGTCAGGGTAAGCGCGGTGGGTTTCGAACGCTGGTTGCCACGAACCGAAGCAGTCGCTGGATTTTTGTATTTGGATTTCCGAAAAATCAGCGTGGCAACATCAACGACAATGAATTGCTGGCCTTGAAAAAACTGTCAGATCATTTCTTGTCACTGTCGCAGGCAGAAATTGTGCAAGTCTTGAATGCTGGTGAGCTGCTTGAGGTAAATTGCGATGAGCAGTCATAAGTCGCCAATTCTGGACGCCGTTCATGAAACAGCCTCCGGGCTGTATCGTGCCGGGGTCATGGATCAGGTCACGATGCGCGAGTTTGATCGACTTTGCGTGCCGCCGGTCGAGCCATTGAAGCCCGATGAAATCCGGCAGATACGG
Source organism: Pseudomonadota bacterium (assembly GCA_018240295.1). GTDB lineage: Bacteria > Pseudomonadota > Gammaproteobacteria > Competibacterales > Competibacteraceae > Plasticicumulans. Next base: position 402 of record JAFEGB010000271.1, on the reverse strand, counting down.
GAAGATGCGCAGGTGAGCCAGGCGGTATTTGCCCGTTTGCTGAACACCAGTGTGTCAACGGTGCAGAAATGGGAAATCGGTCAGAAGAAGCCTTCCGGCACTGCGCTGAAGTTGTTGCGGCTGGTGCAGAAGCGGGGGGCGGATATTCTGGCGGCTTGACGGATGTGCAGTATTTGGCGGAATCAGCCCGTCTGATTGCTGGCTTTCAATTTGATCATTTCCTCAGCCAACTCTTCCGCTGTCATCGGCGCGGGCTCATCGACGGCAGCCATGCGGTCCATTGCCGCGAACAGGTCGGCAACGCTCCGGGCTGCCAGTTGCTCGCGCAGCCACTGTTCCAGCCGTTCCGGGCGCAGCAGGCCAGCACGCTCTGCTTCGCGGGCGAGCGGGTCGGGCAGGGTG
>JAFEGB010000270.1 GCA_018240295.1 Pseudomonadota bacterium | reverse complement strand
TGGTCTGGTCGGCGGTCACGAGCGCGCCCGGCGTCACCGAAGAGCGGCCGATGCGCCCGGCGATCGGCGCGCGCACCTGCGTGTAATCGAGGTTGATGCGCGCGGTATCGAGCGCCGCCTTCTGGGCCTCGACCTCGGCCTGCGCCTGCGCGAGCGCCGCACGCGCGTCGTCGTAGTCCTGATCGCTGACCGCCTTGATGCGCACCAGATCCTTGTAACGCTCGGCCTTGAGCTGCACCGAGCGGATGTCGGCCTGCGCCTTGGCGAGCGCGGCCTTCGCGCTGTCGTACGCCGCCTGGAAGCTCGCCGGATCGATGCGGTACAGCAGCTCGCCGGCGCCGACCTCGGCGCCTTCGCGGAACAGCCGCTGCTCGATGATGCCGCCGACCTGCGGGCGCACCTCGGCGACCAGATGCGCGCGGGTGCGTCCCGGCAGTTCGGTGGTCAGCGTCAGCGGCTCGGGGCGGATCTCGACGACACCGACCTCGACCGGCGCCGGCGCCGCCGGCTTCACGGCCGCCTGCGGCTCATCGCAGCCGCTGAGCGTGACGGCGACCAGCGACAACGGCAGCACCAGCCCGAGGATCAGCGGCCATTCGGATTTGCGGGATTGCGGCATGGGGGGAAGTCTCGGGCAGGACCGGCGGACACAGGGGGGACCGGCACGGCAGGGTTCTCGTTATGGATTTTTTGATCATGAACCCGGAAAGCCCGTTCAAGTTCAGGCGATTACACGCTGTTACACGGTTGCGACAGCCGGCGGACACGTGCACGCGGCCGCTCGCCGCACCGCTAAACCTGCGCCGGCTCTGGCTTTGTCGATCGGCATGAGGCCGGTGAAGCGGCTAACTCACGATTAAATCCGTATGGCTGATACTGGATGTCTGCATAGGCAGGCATCTGCGCAGGGCTTGAGGTTCGTGCAATGCCGTGCGGATACCGGAAGCCGCCGTGGTGAACCTGCGGGGAGGCCGCAAGCGGAGCCGGCGGTGCGCATCCGGTCCGTCCGCCCTCGGCGCCTGCCCGCGGAGGCGCGCGTCGCGGCGCTCCGGCGCAGGCGGCAGGCAACTGCTGCAAACCCTTCAATTTCAGGTGTTTCGGCGGACAGGCGCCGGGCCGTTCGCGGCATGGCCATTGCTGACAGCGGAATCCGGCACGGTCCGCAATGCGCACTGATGTACCGCTCAGGCCGATCCCGCGTGAATGCGTGGTTTATCCCCCGCTCTCCCATCCCTTCCCGGCGAGGGGGAAGGGAATGAAATGACCGGGCATTCAAGTCGTGATGGGTATCAGACGGCTCATGGCATTCCGGACCCGCCATTCGGGACGACTCCGGCCGGACATCTCCCGCGAAACGATATCCGTTCTTGCGCTGCGGCAATTGTCCATTCGCATCGGATGGCCATCCGGGTGCGGGCGGCTGATGGCGGCATCGGCGATTTCCTGCCCGGAAGCTCGCCGGAGATTCACTGGGGAATCCGCCGGATCGCAATCACTGCCAAATCCTGATGCGGAATTACCGGAAATCACCGGGGCATGGCGGTGAAGGATGCGGAAACCGGCCGGCACCGTCCGGAAACCGGAAGCGGCGCACTGCAAGCGGGAATGCATCAGGTCCTTGCATCCGGCGGACGCGCTCGAACGTCCGTCGACCGGCCCGCATCGCGAAAGCCGGGCCGGTCCCGGAGGATGCAGCCCGGGCACGACGGCCGGCAGCCCGGATCAGGACTTCGGCCCGTCGCCCGAACTGCCGATGAACAGCCAGCCGAAATACACGCCCATGCCGAGCATGAAGAGGATGACCAGCGCCGACAGGATGCCGGTCCAGTCCGAAAACAGCAGCTTCAGGGTATCCATCGCAGGCTCCGCGCAGGGGTTGGAAATGCGCGTGAGCGTCCGCCTGCCGGCTGCGGACCGCCATGCGGATTCGCAGCCGCAGCGGCAGGACGCGACCCTCGCGGGAGCGGGTTTCGGGAGCAACGGCCGGCGGAACCGCGTCCTGCCGGCCGGACAGGCAGACCGGGCTTCAGACGTTGACGCCGTGCACCGAGAACCACTCGCGCATGCGCCGCCAGCCGTCCTCGGCCGCAGCCTTGCGGTAGCTCGGGCGGTAGTCGGCATTGAACGCGTGCGGGGCGTCCGGATAGATGACGATCTCGGACTGGCTGTGCGCCGAGGCGAGGCGGCTGCGCATGCGCCCGAGCGAATCCTGCGGGATGCCGGCGTCCTGCCCGCCGTACAGGCCGAGCACCGGCACCTGCAGCGAGTCGGCAATATTGATCGGGTGCTGCGGCGTCATCGCCGTCTCCTCGCCTTCGAGCTTGCCGTACCACGCCACGCCGGCGCGCACCTGCGGGTTGTGCCCGCAGTACATCCAGGTGATGCGCCCGCCCCAGCAGAAGCCGGTGATGCCGAGCCGGTGGCCATCGTAATAACCGCTGCCCTGCGCCCAGCGCACGACGGTATCGAGGTCGCGCAGCACCTGTTCGTCGGGCACGAAGGCGACGATGGTCTTCAGCAGCGTCGGGATGTCGCTGACCTTGGTCGCGTCGCCCTGGCGGTAGTACAGGTCGGGCGCGATCGCGCAGTAGCCGAGCCGCGCCAGCCGCCGGCAGATGTCCTTGATGTGCTCGTGCAGGCCGAAGATCTCCTGCACGACCAGGATCAGCGGCAGGTTCTTCCTGCCCTGCGGCACGGCGCGGTAGACCGGCAGGAAACCGTCGTTGGCGGCGACGCGGTCCATGCCGGCATCGAGGCCGTCGGTCGGCGTCAGGATGGTATCGGCACAGACCGGCTGCACCGCTGCAGCGAAGCCGGCGGCGGCGAGCGCGCTCAGGAACTGGCGACGGGAGCGATCCTCGGGCGGAAGCGTCATCGGCGAAACTCCTGCAAGGCTGGGGAAAAAGCGTGAGGAGCCGGGAGCATAGACGCTGCCTGCTGCCCTCAGCCCGGCGCGAACACCGGTCCGAGCGGTCCGTCGAGGCGCAGCACCGGGTGACCGTACAGCGCCGACAGCTGCTGCGGGCACAGCAACTGCGGCCCGCCGGTGGCGGTGCGACCATCGCCGTAGACCAGCAGTACATGCGTGCAGAAGCGCGCGACCAGCGTCGCGTCGTGGCTGACCATGATCCAGCCGCGCCCCTCGGCGGCGACGCGCGCGGCCAGCGCATCGAGCAGGCGCACCTGATAACCGAGGTCGAGGTGATTGGTCGGCTCATCGAGCAGCAGCACGGCCGGGTCCTGCGCCAGCAGCGTCGCGAAGCCGAGCCGCCGGCGCTCGCCGCCGGACAACGTTGCGACCTGACGCTGCGCATGCGCGGCCAGCCCGGTCGCGGCCAGCGCCGCCTCGACCGCCGCCCGGTCCGCCGCTCCGGCGTGGCCGAAGCGCCCGAGGTGCGGAAAGCGCCCGGTCAGCGCGGTTTCGGCGACGGTGGCCGGGAAGGCGTCCTCATGCTCCTGCGGCAGCAGGCCGAGGCGCAGCGCGCGCCGGCGCGGCGCGAGCGCCGCGAGCGGCAGACCGTCGAGGCGGACCTCGCCGGCCTGCGGCGCGCGCAGGCCGGCGAGCGTGTGCAGCAGCGTGGTCTTGCCGCTGCCGTTGGCGCCGAGCAGGCCCCAGCGCTCGCCGGCGCGCAGCGCGAACCCGAGCCCGGTGCAGACGCGGTGCGTGCCGACCTCGACGCTCAGCCCGCGTGCTTCGAGCAGCGGGGCAGGAGCCGGGGCAGTTGCAGTTCCTGCGTCAGCCGCCATGCCGGCCCCGGTTCAGCAGCCACAGGAAGGCCGGCACGCCGACCAGCGCCGTGACCGCGCCGAGCGGCAGCTGCTGCGGGGCGATCGCGGTGCGCGCCAGCGTGTCGGCGAGCACCAGCAGCGTGCCGCCGGCCAGCGCGCTCGCCGGCAGCAGCAGGCGATGGTCGGAGCCGGCCGCGAGGCGCACGCCGTGCGGCACGACCAGGCCGACGAAGCCGACCGGCCCGGCGACGGTCACCGCCGCCGCCGCGCACAGCGAGGCCAGCGCGTACAGCGCAAGGCGCAGCGGCCGCACCGCGACGCCGAGGCTCGCCGCGGCGAGTTCCCCGTGCATCAGCACGTTCAGCCGCGGCGCCAGCAGCAGGGCCGCGCCGAGCCCGAAGGCCAGCGTCAGCGCCGCCGGGGCCAGGCGCGCCGCCGCCGACAGGTCGCCGAGCAGCCAGAACACCATGCCGCGCAGCGCCCGGTCCGGCGCCAGCGCCAGCAGCAGCGCGATCAGCGCGCTCCAGCCGGCGGCCGTGACCACGCCGGTCAGCAGCAGGCGCAGCGGCGACCAGGCCTCGCGCCCGTGCGCGAGTCCGAACACCAGCACGACCGCCGCGAGCGCGCCGGCCGCGGCGCCGGCATCGACCCAGACGCCGGCAAGCCCGGCGAGCAGCATCGTCAGCGCCCCGACCGCCGCCCCGCCCGACAGCCCGAGCACGTAGGGATCGGCCAGCGGATTGCGCAGCAGCACCTGCATCAGCGCCCCGGCGAGCGCCAGCAGCCCGCCGGTGACGAAGGCGGCGAACGCCCGCGGCAGGCGCAGCTCGCGCACGATCAGCGCCGCCGGCCCGTCGCCGGCGAGGGCTGCCGGCAGCCTCGCGAGCGGGATCGGCGTACTGCCGCTCGCCGCCGCCAGCGCGAACGCCACCAGCGCCGCGAGCACGAGCGCGGCGCAGATGCGCAGTGGCGAGCGGTTCAAGGCGCGGGGCGGATCAGTCGCGCAGGCTCAGCACCGGCCAGCCGCGCGCCGCCGCCTCGGCCGCCAGCACCGGGTCCGGGTCGACCGCGACCGGATGGCCGACGCGCCCGAGCAGCGGCAGGTCGTTCTGCGAGTCGCTGTAGAACCAGGCCTCGTCGAGCCGGGCCCCGTGCCCGCCGAGCCAGCGCTCCAGCGCCGCGATCTTGCCTTCGCGAAAGCACGGTTCGCCGGCGACGCGGCCGGTGTAGCCGCCGTCGAGCTGCTCGGGTTCGGTCGCGAGCAGGTGCGGCACGCCGAGCAGCGCCGCGATCGGCTCGGTGACGAAGCGGTCGGTGGCGGTGACGATGACCAGCGTGTCGCCGCGCGCACGGTGCGCATCGAGCAGTTCGACGGCGCGCGCGAGCACGACCGGCCGGATGTGCTGCTCGATGAACTGTTCGCGCCATTCGAGCAGCCGCGCGATCGGGTGCGCGGCCAGCGGCGCCATCGCGAACGTGAAGTAGGCCAGCGGATCGAGCGTGCCGGCGATGTACTCGGCGCCGAAGCGGCGGTTCTCGGCCTCGAAGTGTGCGGCATCGAGGGCGCCGACCGCGCACAGGTGCCGACCCCACAGCGAGCCGCTGTCGCCGGCGAGCAGGGTGTGATCGAGGTCGAACAGCGCGAGACTCACGGCGATGGTTCCGGGGCAGGGGTGACGGGGACGAAGGTGCGCGAGCGTAGCGGAAGGCCGCGCGCAGCGGCAATCACGCCCTCCGGAGCGGCGAAGCGGCGAACCGCCCGGAAATTCGCGGCTTCCTGCCGGATCCGGCAGCCATCGGGCGGCGCACGCGGCCGTCTTGACAGACGCTGCCGGCATGGCTGTGTACGCCATTGTTTCCGGCCAACCCACGGTTTACCCTTGCCGTTAACGCACACATCTGCGACCCACTTGTAAACGGTCTCCAAGTGATTGACTCGGAAGGCTTCAGAGCCAACGTCGGCATCATCCTCTGCAATACCGAGGGCCGCCTGTTCTGGGGGCGCCGGATCGGGCAGAAATCCTGGCAGTTTCCGCAGGGCGGCATCCGCCGTCACGAAACGCCGGAAGAAGCCATGCTCCGCGAACTCGGCGAGGAAACCGGCCTGCGCCCGGAGCATGTCGAGATTCTCGGTCGCACCGAGGGCTGGCTGCGCTACCGGCTGCCGAAGCGGCTGATCCGCCGGCATTCGAAGCCGACCTGCATCGGCCAGAAGCAGGTCTGGTTCCTGCTGCGCCTGCGCGGCTGCGAGAAGGATTTCTGCCTCGACGGCTCCGAACGCCCCGAGTTCGACCACTGGGTCTGGGTAGACTGGTGGTATCCGCTCGAAGCCGTGGTCGCGTTCAAGCGTCAGGTCTATCTGCGCGCGCTGCACGAACTGCTGCGCTTCGCCGAGCAGCCGCAACTGCCGCGCGAACCGTCGCCGGCGGTGCTCGCCCGCTTCAACCTGACGCTGCAGGCGCTGCGCCGCGCACCGGCGGCGGTGCTGCCGGTGCGCAGCGAGCCCAACGTCCGGCCGCACTGAAGCGGTCCGGTCGCCCCCGCCCTCATCATCCCTTTCGTCTGCCTCCGCCGAGGAACCGGTACCGATGCTCGATTCCCTGCAGCGCATCGTGCAGGAGGTCAGCTCCGCGCATGATCTGGACGAGGCGCTGGCGCTGATCGTCGAGCGCGTCAAGGCCAGCATGAACGCCGACGTCTGCTCGGTGTACCTCAGCGACGAGGCGCGGCGCGAATACGTGCTGATGGCCACCGACGGCCTGCGCCCCGGCGCGGTCGGGCGCGTGCGCATCCCGTTCGGCAAGGGCGTGGTCGGCCTGTGCGCGAGCCGCGCCGAGCCGGTCAACCTCGAGAACGCCCCCGATCACCCGGCCTTCATCTTCATCGCCAGCACCGGCGAGGCGCCGTTCCACGGCTTCCTCGGCGTGCCGATCGTGCGCCGGCGCAAGGTCATGGGCGTGCTGGTCGTGCAGCAGCGCGAGCAGCGCCGCTACATCGACGAGGAGGTCGCCTTCCTCGTCACGCTCGCCGCGCAGCTCGCCGGCTCGATCACGCAGGCCGAGCTGCGCCAGTCGCTCGACCAGATGGATGTCGATGATCTCGACACGCTGTTCGTCGACGGCGTGGCCTGCGCCCGCGGCCTCGGCATCGGCCGGGCGCTGGTGCTGTTCCCGGAGGCGCGGCTCGATTCGGTGCCGGACAAGAAGCTCGGCCTTGACCTCGACTTGATCGAGGCCGAGTGCAGCCGCTTTCGCCTCGCCGTCGATGCCGAGCTGGAGGAACTGAAGAGCCTCGCCGCGCGCATGGGCCGCATCCTGTCGCCCGGCGATCAGGCGCTGTTCGATGCCTACGCGATGCTGCTCGGCTCCGACAGCCTCGTGAACGGCACGCTGGAGCGCATCCACGCCGGCAACTGGGCGCCCGGGGCGCTGCGCGCGACCGTCGCCGAATACGCGAACGTGTTCGAGGAGATGGACGACGCCTACCTGCGCGAGCGTGCCGCCGACATCCGTGATCTCGGCGGCCGGCTGCTGCGCCGGCTGCACCAGAATAAGGACGCACCGCCGGTCGAGTACCCGGAGCGCTGCGTGCTGGTCGGCGAGGAACTCAACGTCTCGCAGCTGCTCGACGTGCCGCCCGAGCGTCTGGTCGGGCTGGTGTCGGTGCGCGGCACCGGCGCCTCGCACGTCGCACTGCTGGCGCGCGGGCTCGGCATTCCGGCGGTGTTCGGCGTCACCGGCGCGCCGCTGACCAAGCTCAACGGCCGCGACGTGGTCGTCGACGGCTACAGCGCACGCATCTGCATCCAGCCCGGCACACAGCTGCGCGAGGAATACGAGCGTCTGGCGCGCGAGGAAGCCGAACTGTCGCGCGGCCTGCTCGAACTGCGCGAGGAGCCGGCGATCACGCCCGACGGCCAGCGCATCCACCTGCTCGCCAACTCCGGGCTGTTCGCCGACATCAACGCCGCGCGCGACAGCGGCGCCGAGGGCATCGGCCTGTACCGCTCGGAGATCCACTTCTTCCTGCGCGACCGCTTTCCGGGCGAGGACGAGCAGACCGCGACCTACGCGCGCGTGCTGACCAGCATGGCGCCGCGCCCGGTGACGCTGCGCACGCTCGATGTCGGTGGCGACAAGCCGCTGCCGTACTTCCCGATCCGCGAGGACAATCCCTTCCTCGGCTGGCGCGGCATCCGCATCTCGCTCGATCACCCGGACATCTTCAAGACGCAGCTGCGCGCGATGCTGCGCGCCGGCGCCGCCACCGGCAGCACCGACGGGCTGTCGGTGCTGTTCCCGATGATCACGATGGTGTCGGAACTCGACGAGGCGCTCGAACTGCTGCGTCAGGCGCACGCCGAGCTGGTCGAGGACGGCGTGCCGGCGCACTTCCCGAAGGTCGGCGTGATGATCGAGGTGCCGGCGGCGGCGTATCAGGTCGAGCTGCTGGCGAAGCGCGTCGATTTCGTGTCGATCGGCTCGAACGACCTGACGCAGTACCTGCTCGCGGTCGATCGCAACAACGACCGCGTCGCCAAGCTCTACGACAGCCTGAACCCGGCGGTGATCGGCGTGATGCAGTGGCTGGTGGAGCGGGCGCGGCGCGCCGGCAAGCCGGTCAGTGTCTGCGGCGAGATGGCCGGCGACCCGGCGGCGGCGCTGCTGCTGATCGGCATGGGCATCGACAGCCTGTCGATGAGCCTCGGCAACCTGCTGAAGGTGAAGTGGATGATCCGCTCGGTGCCGCTGTCGGTCGCGCAGGCGCTGGTCGCCGACGTGCTCGGGCTCGAATCCGCGCAGCAGATCCGCGCCGCCGCCGAGGAGGTGATGATCGCGCACGGCCTGGCCGGACTGGTGCGTCCGGGCCAGCACTGACGCACGGCAGCGCTGCAGCGGGAGGACCGGAACCGCGGGCGCGCGGGCCGCGCGCCTTCAGGCGGCGCGGGACTTTTCCTTGATTTCCTCGACCTGCTTGCACTCGATGCAGAGTTCGGCGGTCGGACGGGCTTCGAGACGGCGCAGGCCGATCTCGATGCCGCAGCCCTCGCAGTAGCCGTATTCGTCCTCGGCCATGCGCTGCAGGGATTTCTCGATCTTGCGCAGCAGCTTGCGCTCGCGGTCGCGCGCGCGCAGTTCGAGCGAGAATTCCTCTTCCTGGCTGGCCCGGTCGTTCGGGTCCGGCAGGTTCAGCGGCTCGTCCTGCATGTGGGTGACGGTGCGCTGGCTGCCTTCCATCAGTTCCTGCTTCCACGACAGCAGGATGCTGCGGAAATGCGCCTTCTGCGCATCGTTCATGTATTCCTCGTCCGGCTTGGCCTGATACGGCGTGAAGCCTGTGAAGCTCTCGGCTGACATGACCGACCTCCCGTAGATGTAAGGCAGCAAGACCATCCGCGCGGGCGGAGGCGGTGCGCAGCCGGCCAGGCCCGGTCCGCAAGCGCGCGGCATGAAATCACAACTTCCGGTGTGTGGGAATGGCCGAAGTGGCTGTCTTGCCTGATTGTCATGGACAACTCCCCGGATTTGCCGACTGTCACCACGGCGTCACGCAATGGCCACCGGCTCGCCATGGATTCACGTACCTGTCACATTGCTCGCCTTTAATGCCGGCGCCCTCCCCGCCAGCCCGAGAACCCGTGCCGTCATGAGCGAGAAACGCATCCTGATCGTCGAGGACGAACAGCCGATCCGCGAGATGATCACCTTCGCGCTCGGTGCCGCCGGCTACACGACCGTCGAGGCCGCCGATGCGCGCGCCGCACTCGCCCTGATCGCCGAGCGCGTGCCGGACCTGATCCTGCTCGACTGGATGCTGCCCGGTGCCAGCGGCCTGGAACTGGCGCGGCGGCTGAAGAAGGACGAACTGACCCGCGACGTGCCGGTCATCATGCTGACGGCGCGCGCCGAGGAGGAGGACAAGATCCACGGCCTCGAAAGCGGCGCCGACGACTACGTGACCAAGCCGTTCTCGCCGCGCGAGCTGGCCGCGCGCATCAAGGCGGTGCTGCGCCGCGGCAGCGGTCAGGGCAGCGACGAGGCCTTCGAGGCCGATGGCCTGCGCCTGGAACCGCTGAGCCACCGCGTCACCGCCCGCGAGCAGACCGTCGACATCGGCCCGACCGAGTACCGGCTGCTGGAGTTCTTCATGTCGCATCCGGAGCGCGTGTATTCGCGCTCGCAACTGCTCGACCGCGTCTGGGGCAGCAATGTCTACGTCGAGGAGCGCACCGTCGACGTGCACATCCGCCGGCTGCGCAAGGTGCTGGAGCCGAGCGGCCACGATGTGCTGATCCAGACCGTGCGCGGCACCGGCTACCGTTTCTCGACGAGAACCTGAGGCGGGGGCCCGAATTGCAGAGCCCGTGGCCCGGCGCCCTCTGGCGCACGCTGCTGATCCTCGCCGCCGCTGCCGGTCTCGGCTGGCAGGCCGGTCATCCCGCCCCGGGGCTCGCGCTCGGCGCGACGCTGCTCTGCGGCTGGCATCTGTGGCGGCTGAGCCGGCTGGAGCGCTGGCTGCGCGACGGCTGCCGCCGGCGCCGGCCGCAGCCCGACGGCATCTGGGGCGAGATCTACTACCACCTGCAGCGCCGCCGGCAGCGCCGGCGTGACGACACGCGCCGCTACATCGACACCTTGCGCCAGTTCCAGGAGGCTGCCCGCGCCATGCCCGATGCCACCGTGGTGCTCGACGACGCCGACACCGTGCTCTGGAGCAACCCGGCCGCCGAGGACCTGCTCGGCCTGCGCTCGCCGCAGGACCTCGGCACGCGCATCACCTATCTGGTGCGCCACCCGAGCTTCGTCGCCTTCCTCGGCCGGCGCGACGCGCAGGCGGTCTGTGACTTCCCGTCGCCGGTCGGCGGCCAGCCGCTGTCGGTGCGCGCGATCCCCTACGGCGAGGCCAACCGGCTGCTGATCGCGAGCGATGTCTCGCGCGTGCACCGGCTCGAACAGGTGCGCCGCGACTTCGTCGCCAACGTCTCGCACGAGCTGCGCACGCCGCTGACCGTGATCGGCGGCTACCTCGAAACCCTGCTCGACAGCGGGGACGCCTGCGCCGTCAAATGGCAGCAGCCGCTGCGCAGCATGCAGCACCAGAGCGCGCGCATGCTGCACATCATCGAGGACCTGCTGATGCTCGCGAAGCTCGAAGGCCAGCAGGAGCGCCTGCCGCCGCGCCCGGTCGCCGTGCCCGGCATGCTCGCGGCGATCGCCGAGGACGCCATCGCGCTGTCCGGCGAGCAGCAGCACACGGTGCGCGTCGACGCCGATCCGGCGCTGTGGCTCTGCGGCCACGAACAGGAGCTGCGCAGCGCCTTCTCGAACCTCGTGTTCAACGCCATCCGCCATACTCCGGCCGGCCGCCACGTCGACATCCGCTGGCATGCCGACGCACGCGGCGTGCATCTCGAAGTCATCGACAATGGCGACGGCATCGCACCGCACCACCTGCCGCGGCTGACCGAACGCTTCTATCGGGTCGATCGCGGCCGCAACCGCGAGCGCGGCGGCACCGGCCTCGGGCTTGCGATCGTCAAGCACGTGATGAGCCGCCACGGCGGCCAGCTGCGCATCGCCAGCACCGTCGGCGCCGGCAGCCGCTTCGCGTGCGATTTCCCGGCCGAACTGGCCTGCCCGCGCACCAGCGGCGGCCGCGCCGCCTGAGGCCGGTCACGCCGGAACGTTTTTTTCTTTCAGCGTCTTTCAGCCCCTCGCCCCTCGCGGGCAAGGGACTGGCAAGAGGGGAGAAAAGTCATGCCCGTACCATCGGCCCGACTTCCCCGCCGCGAACCGCCTTCATAGGGAGGAATCCGCCATGCAACTGCTGCTGATCCGCCACGGCATCGCCGAGGACACCGCCCCGTCCGGGGGCGGCGATGCCGAGCGTGCGCTGACCGACGACGGCGCCCGGCGCCTGCGCAAGGGCGCCAACCGCCTGCGCATGCAGTTCGAACGGCTGGACCACGTGCTCTGCAGCCCGTACCGGCGGACGCGCGAGAGCGCCGCGATCCTGTGCGCGGCCTGGGGGCTGGCCGCACCGCAGACCATTGCCGGCTGCACCCCGCACGACGCGCCCGAGGACGTGCTGCCGGTGCTCGCCGGACTCGATCCGGACGCGCACGTGGCGCTGGTCGGCCACGAACCGCACCTCGGCTGCCTCGCCGGGCTGCTGCTCAGCGGCAGCGCCGAACCGCTGCTGCGGTTGCGCAAGGGCGGCGCGGCGCTGATCGTGTTTCCCGGTGCGCCGGCTGCCGGCACCGGCCGGCTGCACTGGGCCCTGACCGCCGGCCAGATGCGCGCGCTGCGCGACTGAAGCCCGCCTTACACTGTCCGCCTCCCCGTCCGCCGCCGGATCGTCCGCATGCCCGTCGACACCTTCGCCGCGATCGACCTCGGCTCCAACAGCTTCCACATGATCGTCGCCCGCGCCGGCGACGGCACGCTGCAGGTTGTCGATCGCCTGCGCGAGATGGTCCAGCTCGCCGCCGGCCTCGACGCCGCGCACCGCCTCGACGAGGCCACGCAGCAGCGCGCGCTCGACTGTCTCGCCCGCTTCGGCCAGCGCATCGCGCAGCTGCCGCCCGAGCGCGTGCGCATCGTCGGCACCAACACGCTGCGTCAGGCGCGCAACGGCGCGGCCTTTCTGGAGCGCGCCACGCAGGTGCTCGGCCACCGCGTCGAGATCATCAGCGGTCGCGAGGAAGCGCGGCTGATCTACCTCGGCGTCGCGCACTCGACCGCCGGCAGCGGCCGGCGGCTGGTGGTCGACATCGGCGGCGGCAGCACCGAGCTGATCGTCGGCGAACAGTTCGAGCCGCAGCAGCTCGAAAGCCTGTACATGGGCTGCGTGAGCCTGACGCGCCGCTTCTTCGATGCCGAACGCATCCGCGAGCGCGCGCTGCACGAAGCCGACCTCAGCGTGCGCATGGAACTGGAACCGGTCGAGGCGGGCTTTCGCGACGCCGCCTGGGACGAGGCCATCGGCGCCTCCGGCACGATCAAGGCCATCCGCGACGTGCTGGTCGCGCTCGGCTGGAGCAGCGGCGACATCCCGCGCGAGGCGCTGCGTCGCCTGCGCGCCGATCTGATCGACGCCGCGCCGGCCGTGTTCGGCGAGCGCTTCGGGCTGGCACGCGAACGCGCCGCGGTGTTCGCCGGCGGGCTGGCCGTGCTCCACGGCATCTTCGAGACGCTGGGGATCGAATGCATGAAGGTATCGGATGGCGCCTTGCGCGAGGGCCTGATCTTCGACCTGCTCGGGCGTGTGCAGCACGAGGACGTGCGTGACCGCAGCGTGCGCGCCCTCGCCGCCCGCTTCGGCTGCGACGAGGCCCAGGGCGGCCGCGTCGCTGCCACCGCCCGCGAACTGCTCGCGCAGGCCGCGCCCGGCTGGGGCATCGCCGATGAGGAAGCGGCACGCTATCTGGACTGGTCCGCGCGCCTGCACGAACTCGGGCTGGCGATCGCGCACAACCAGTACCACAAGCACGGCGGCTACGTGCTCGCCAGCGCCGACCTGCCGGGCTTCTCGAAGACCGAGCAGGCCCTGCTCGCGGCGCTGGTGCGCGGCCACCGCCGCAAGCTGCCGCTCGACACCTTCACGGCGCTGCCGGCCGGTCAGGCCGAACGCGGCCTGCGCCTCTGCCTGCTGCTGCGTCTGGCCTGCGTGCTGCACCGCGCCCGCAGCCGCCAGCCGCTGCCGGCGCTGCATCTGCAGCCGGGCGAGCGCGAACTGCGGCTCGGCTTCCCGGCCGGCTGGCTCGACGAGCACCCGCTGACCCGCGCGGATCTGGCTGCCGAGGCCGACTATCTGGCCACGGCCCGCTGCCGGCTGGTCATCGACGAGTGAGGAAAGCTTGCCGGAGCCTGCGGTCCCCGCCCCTCCCGCGATTGGCAAGAGCCTGAAAAGACAGGCGTTCTGCCGTGACCGGCATGAAGCAGATGGTTTGGCAATCCTCTCCGGGTCCGCACGGCTGAGTCAGCCGGCCCGAATGCAGAAGTCCTCCGGACCCATCACGGCCCGGAGGGCTGGTGTGCGCCGGCCTCAGCGGCCGCCGTCGAGGAACAGCCGGTAGGCCGGGTTGCCGGTTTCTTCCCAGTGGTCGTAGCCGAGGTCGAGCAGCGCCTGGCGGAACTGCGCGAGATCGGTGTCCGGCACCTGGATGCCGGCCAGCACGCGGCCGTAGTCGGCGCCGTGGTTGCGGTAGTGGAACAGCGAGATGTTCCAGCCGTGCACCATCGAGTTCAGGAACTTCAGCAGCGCGCCGGGCCGCTCCGGGAACTGGAAGCGGTACAGGCGCTCATCGGCGATGCCGGGCGCGTGGCCGCCGACCATGTAGCGCACGTGCAGCTTGGCCATCTCGTTGTCGCTCAGGTCGAGCACCGGATAGCCCTCGGTGCGCAGCTGTTCGATCAGCGCGAGCTTTTCCTCGCGGCCCTCGGTGAGCTGCACGCCGACGAAGATCTGCGCGTCGCGCGCATCGGCGTAGCGGTAGTTGAACTCGGTGATCGCGCGCCGGCCGAGCGACTGGATGAAGTGGCGGAAGGCGCCGGCGCGCTCGGGGATGGTCACCGCCAGCAGCGCCTCGCGCTGCTCGCCGATCTCGGCGCGCTCGGCAACGTGGCGCAGGCGGTCGAAGTTGACGTTGGCCCCGCAGTTGATCGCGATCAGGTTCTGGCCGTGGATGCCGGTGCGCGCGACGTACTTCTTCAGACCCGCGGTGCCGACCGCGCCGGCCGGTTCGGCGATCGCGCGCGTGTCGTCGAAGATGTCCTTCATCGCCGCGCAGATCTCGTCGGTGCTGACCGTGATCACTTCATCGACCAGCTCGCGGCAGAGGCGGAAGGTCTCCTCGCCGATCTGACGCACCGCCACGCCGTCGGCAAAGATGCCGACCTGATCGAGCACGACGCGCTCGCCGGCCTTCATCGCCGCGTCGAGGCAGGCGGCATCCTCGGGCTCGACGCCGATGATGCGGACCTCGGGGCGCAGGAACTTCACGTAGGTGGCGATGCCGGCAATCAGCCCGCCGCCGCCGACCGCGACGAAGATCGCATGGATCGGGTCCGGGTGCTGGCGCAGGATCTCCATGCCGATCGTGCCCTGACCGGCGATCACGTCCGGGTCGTCGTACGGGTGCACGAAGGTGTAGCCCTTCTCGGCTTCGAGCTGGCGGGCGTGCTGCGCAGCCTCGTCGAAGGTGTCGCCGTGCAGCACCACGCGCGCGCCGCGTGCCTTGCAGGCGTTGACCTTGATCGGCGGCGTCGTGCCCGGCATCACGATCGTCGCCTTGATCGCCAGCTTCTGCGCCGACAGCGCCACGCCCTGCGCGTGGTTGCCGGCCGATGCGCAGATGATGCCGCGTTCGAGCTGGGCCGGGCTCAGGTGCGCGATCTTGTTGTAGGCGCCGCGCAGCTTGAACGAGAACACCGGCTGCAGGTCCTCGCGCTTGAGCAGCACGTGGTTGCCGAAGCGGTTCGACAGGCGCGGCATCGGATCGAGCGGGCTTTCGATCGCCACGTCGTAGACGCGCGCGCTCAGGATCTTGCGGATGTAGTCGTGCATGCGGCGGGACTCTTGAAACCGGCGGCCGGGTCCGGCTGAACCGGACATATTGCATGGCAGCATCGGCAGTGTCCATCCGCTACACTGCCGCGCTTTCCCCCGGCCGCACGGTGCCCCGCGATGACCCAGGACGAACTGAAGCGCCTCGTCGGCGAGGCTGCGCTCGACTACGTCGAGGACGACACCATCGTCGGTGTCGGCACCGGCTCGACGGTGAATCACTTCATCGACGCGCTGGCGCGCATCAAGGGCCGCATCGAGGGGGCGGTGTCGAGTTCCGAGGCCTCGACCGCGCGGCTGAAGGCGCACGGCATCCCGGTGTTCGATGCCAACGCCGCCGGGCCGATCCCGCTGTACGTCGACGGTGCCGACGAATCCAACCGCCGGCTGCAGCTGATCAAGGGCGGCGGCGCGGCGCTGACGCGCGAGAAGATCGTCGCGGCGCTGGCCGAGAAGTTCGTCTGCATCGCCGATGGCTCGAAGCTCGTCGACACGCTCGGACGCTTCCCGCTGCCGGTCGAGGTGATCCCGATGGCGCGCAGCCACGTCGCGCGCCGGCTGCTGGCGCTCGGTGGCCAGCCGGTCTGGCGCGAGGGCGTCGTCACCGACAACGGCAACCTGATCCTCGACGTGCACGGGCTGCGCATCGACGACCCGCTCGCGTTCGAGACCGCCGTCAACCAGATCGCCGGCGTCGTCACCGTCGGCCTGTTCGCGCACCGCCCGGCCGACGTGCTGCTGCTCGGCACCGAGCAGGGCGTGCAGACGCTGACGCGCTGACGGGGCGCATCAGCCGGCGCGCAGCCGGTACAGCATCCAGGCCGCGAGCAGCCAGCCGCCGGCGGCAAGCCCGCCGGCGAGCGCGGCGTCGAGGCCGGCGCGCTGCAGCGCCAGCCGCACGACCACGGCCAGCGCCAGCGCCGCGAACAGCAGGCCGAGGCTGCCGGCACCGCGCGCCGCGGCGCTCGTGAACAGCGTGGTCAGCGTGATCCCCCAGGCGAGACCGGCGAGCGCCTGTGCGATGGCGAGCGGTGCGAGCGCCGGCGCGACCAGCGAGGCCAGCAGGCACAGCGCGCCGCCGGCGAGTGCGAGCGCGCCGGCCTGCGCCGCCGGCAGCCGGCGGGCGAGGCGCGGCGCGAGCAGGCCGCCGAGCGTGCAGCCGAGCCAGAACAGCGCCAGCCAGTCGCCGCCCCCGCCGGCGGCCGCGTACTGCGCCTTCGCGGCGATCGCCGTCTGCAGCTGCGCAGCCACGGCC
>JAFEGB010000026.1 GCA_018240295.1 Pseudomonadota bacterium | reverse complement strand
AGCGCACCTCGATCTCATCGCGCGGCAACGCCACGTCCTCGCCGTTCGGAAAGCGGACGTACAGGGTTTCCCCTTCGCCATCGAGCACGCGTCCGACGCGCCAGCGACCGTCAGGCAGTGCATGAAAGACGCGAGTCTGTGGCGCGAGAGAGAGCAGTTTGAGATCGGTGATCGGTACCCGGCACTCCAGTGCCCGGGTGTCGTCAGGAACATCGAAGAAACGTACGACCGCTTCTTTCCCGTGATGAGAAACAAGTTTTCCGATGTCACCGCTGCGGTGCGGGCCGGACTTGATGCGTACGAAGGCGCCATGCACAGCCTGGATACTGTTGGTTGACCTCATAACAGATACGCTCCTTGTTGGCGGATCAACTGACCAGAGGTAAATCCGGCATGCCGCTGCTATTTAATGTGATTGCAGTCGCTGCGATGTTGAGTCAGATCAAGTTGGCATCAATGTCATTTAGCCAACCAAAAAGCTGAGGAATCGCGCCGGGTTTCAGACCCGCTGATGTGAGCCAGGTCGTCACGGCCTGCTCGGCGGCCTGACGATGGTAGCGGGCCTCGGCTGCCCTCGGCGGAAGGTAGCCGATCGATTCCAGCACCGATGATCGAACCAGGTCGCCCATATCATCGGCCGACGGCTCGCGCAGGCGCGGGCATGCGCCAGCAGCTCCGCCAGTGCCGTTTCGGGCAGTGCGCGGGCGATGGCGTTGAGTTCGTCCAGCGTGTTCATGGATCGGTCCCCCGATGGGTGGGCAGCAGATTCGGTCAGACCGGGTCCGGCCAGAAAGCGGCGTCGAGCACGTCGGCCAGCGTGAACGGGCAGGCGTCCGTGAAGGCGGCTTCATCAAGTCCGGTTTCCTGCGCAGCCGACAGCACCGCATCGGAGTAGGCATCCGGGAGGATCGCGGGCAGTTCGGCCTGAAGGCTCGGATTCTCGGCGAGCAGGCGCGCAAGGCGCCGGCGCTGTTCCTGGATATTCAGTTGCCAGATACGGCTTTGGCGTCCGGGTTGAAGGCGCCACTTCAGCAGGTGCATCAACAGCACTTCCAGACGGCTGGTGATCGCGCGCCGTTCGGATCGGCCCATGCTCTCCAGTTCATCGGCGATGTGCTCGAAGTCCACTTCGGCAAGGTGCCCGGCGCGGATCAGCGCGGCGTTGCCGGTCGCCCATGCGTACAGGTCGGTGTCGTACAGGTCCGTGCTCATGGCGTGCCTCAGCCGGCGGTGCCGGCGCTGCGGGTGATCGGAACCACGGCTGCGGATTCGCGTACACCGGCCGCTTTCAGCATGAAGTCGGTGATGCGCTGCATCGGTTCGCGCAGCCGTTCGGTGTCGATGACGATATACCCGGCCGTCACGTCGGCACCGCTCTTGTGGTTCAGCAAGCGTTTCAGCGCATACGCCGGGATGTCGAGGGATTCGGCGATGGTGATGAAGGTCCGGCGCAGGTCATGCGGGCAGAAGGTGATGCCGGTTTCGGTCGCGATGCGCTCGATCAGCCGGCGCACGTCGCGCACATGCGGGAACAGCAGCGTTGCCGGATCGGTGCCGGCGGCCTCGATGCGGCTGCGCAGCAGGGTTTCGAGCCGGTCGGACAGCGGCAGGGTATGCGGGCGGCGGTTCTTGGTGTCCGGCACCGTCAGCGTGCGCGCCAGCAGGTCCACGTCGGCAACGCGAAGCTGCGCGGCCTCGTTCTTGCGCAGGCCGGTGAGCAGCAGCAGTTCGAGGTAGGCGCGGGCATCGTCGTCGTAGCGCGGACCGCGCACCGGCTGCACGCGCCAGAGCGCCGCATGCAGGTCGGCAAGCTGCGTCGGCTTGATGACGGTCTGGCGCCGCTCGATGCGATGCCATGCGCGCGTCGCTGACAGGCGCCGGGTCGGGATGTCGGACAGGATCGGCGCGCCGTCCTCGTCCTCGTACTTGCCGGCGGCGTAGGTCATCAGCGCCCGCAGCACGCGCATTGCATAGTTGGCTTCAGCCTCGCTGCCGCGGCGCACGCTGCGCCCGTTCACGACGTAGCTGCGCGGCTCGCTCAGGCTGGCGTGCTTGCGCTCGACCATGTCGCGGGTGATCGCCAGCAACGGCTTGTCCTTCCACTCGGCGAGGTTCACTTCGACTTGTCGGCGGTAGCCGGCGACGGTGCGCGGCTTCAGGTCGCGCCCCTTCAGGTAGTCGTCGAGCACGTCGGCCAGCGTCAGCTTGCGCGCCCGGTCGGCGCGCTTGACGGCGTTCGGGTCGGTGCCGTCGTTGATCTGCACATGCGCGCCGGTTGCTGCCTTGCGCGCCTGTTCGACGGTCATTTCCGGAAAGCGGCCCAGCGTTACGAAAGTCGGCTTCCCATTCACCCGCCGTTGCAGGATGAACGACTTCACCCCTTTATCCGTAACGCGAATTGCCAGCGCCGGGCATTCGGTGTCGAGCAGGGTTTCGCGCTTGCCGGCAGCCGCTGCAGGCACGGCCTCCAGAGCACGCTTCGTGAACTTGAATCGGGTCGTCGGCATCGGGCTTCACCATGTCGGGCATACGCCGGGCATACGCCGGGCATACGGTTTGGGTGGTTTCGAGTGATGCCCGGTGATCGAAGCATGCGCCCAAGTGACTGAAATATCAACGATCAGTGATGACGGGTGATGATGGGTGACGGGGCGAAAATCAGACTCGAAATCGGATGGGCGGTAACACGCCACGTGGGTTCGAATCCCATCCTCTGCACCAGAACCGATGATCCACGAAGCCCGCCCGGTGCGGACTTCGTGCTTTTCGGTATTCCGGTTTCACCATCACCACTTCAGGCATCGGTTCCGGTTGCGGGATTGTCAGTCAGGCGATGACGGCTGCCATGGGCGTCATGCATCCGGAAAGCATCATGTCACGACCACTGCAGTCACGTGGATCGCTCGTTCATTGCGCCGGAGTCCGGCAGGGCAGTGGATTTCAGTGGATGCCGGATCACGCCTGGAAACCTTTCCTGTAAGGAGTCGTGGTCACCGTACGGACGGTCCTGAGGCAACGTCCGGTGTCCGGCTGATCTGCTTCCGCTTCCTGCTCTGGCTTGTGGCTGCGCAAAGACTCGCCTGTTCTGCGCAGGAACGTGCATCGACACCGGCTGTACTTTGGCGTGTAAGCATCGGAGCGTGATCGACGATTTTTCGCCTCGCCGGAACCAAGCCGGCGAGCATGGGTCCATGTGTTCGTTGCGATGATTCAGGCCGTCATTCAGATGCGTCGACGCTTTGCGGATCGGCGGGAGTGTCTGTCTGACCGCGTAATTGCCAACAACAAGACCAACAGGAGAACCTCCCATGTCGCTCGGTACGATTCTGCTGATCGTGTTGATCCTGCTGCTGATCGGTGCCATTCCAGCCTGGCCGCACAGTCGTGACTGGGGCTATTACCCGAGTGGCGGTCTGGGGCTGGTCGTGGTGGTTGTGATCATTCTGGTATTGATGGGCAGAATATGACGGACGTGCATTCGCCGAATTTGGCGTGATGCACGCAAACCGCATGGTCTGATCCATCTCCATTCGTTTAACCGCGGCCTGTCCGGTCATTACCGGACAGGCCGCGGTTTTTGTGTATGCCAATTCTTTTGTCCGGAAATCCTGCGGGTGTGCAGACGGGGCTGCAGGGCCTGCAAATGCCTTCCCTGGCACTGCAGCTCGCCGTGCACCGCAAACCGGTTTCACGCGGAATGTCACCGGGATCGGGGCTCGCCGTCTGCCGCCCGGTCTCCAGGCCCGGAGGCCCGGTTTGCAGCGCCGCCGCACACGACTCCCTGGTATTTCTGCCGAGCGCAGTTGCGCCCGCCCGCCAGGCCCCCGTCGTGGACGTGCCGCACCGCACCAGACTACGATCCCCCGACCCGCACCGGCCGTTCGCGCCGACCTTCCCCGCAAGCGCTGCTCCCAGCAAGGCCCGTCCATGCCCGTGACCGATGACAAGGGGCTTCGTGCCCGCGTGAAGCTGTTCGGCAATCTGCTCGGCGAGGTGCTGCGCACGCAGGAGTCCGGGCAGGTGTTCGATGCCGTCGAGGCCTTGCGCAAGGGCTTCATCGAGCTGCGCACCAGTGAGGACCCGGCGCGGCGCGCGCAGCTGATGGCGCTGATCGAGGCGCTCGACCCGCAGACGCTGACGCACGTGCTGCGCGCGTTCAGCAGTTACTTCCTGCTCGCCAACATCGTCGAGGAGGACTGGGCGCATCAGGAGCGTCGCCACCGCGTCGCCAGCGGTGAGCCGCTGTGGCGCGGCAGTTTCGATGACACCGTGCGCGAACTCGTCGCCGCCGGCGTCAGCGCCGAGCAGATGCAGGGCCTGCTCGACAGCCTGCTGTTCCAGCCGGTGTTCACCGCACATCCGACCGAAGCCAAGCGCCGGGCGCTGCTGGAAGCGCAGCGGCGCATCTTCGTGATGGCCAAGAAGCTCAACGATGCCGGGCTCGGCGGCTATGCGCGCGAGGCGGTCGAACGGCAATTGCTGAACCAGATCCAGATCCTGTGGAAAACCGACGAGGTGCGCGTGCACAAGCCGCAGGTGCGCGACGAGATCGTCAACGGCCTGTACTACTTCCGCGAGACGCTGTTCCACGCGCTGCCGCACATTTACCGCAACCTCGAACGGGCGCTGGCCACGAATTTCGGCGAAGCCGCGGCGGCGATCCGCGTGCCGAGTTTCATCCGCTATGGCTCGTGGATTGGCGGTGATCGCGACGGAAATCCCTTTGTCACGCACGTGGTTACCGCGCTCGCCGTGCGTTTGCAGGCGCGTACGGTGCTGCGCGAATACGTGCAGCGGCTCGAAGACCTTTCACACCTGCTGACGCATTCGAGTTCGCTGGTGCGCCCGTCACTGGCATTTGCCGAGCGGCTGGCGGCCGATGCGCCGCTGGTGCCGGAGGTCTATGCCGACGAGCCGCATCGCTTCAGCCAGGAGCCGTACCGGCGCAAGCTGTTCCTGATGCGCGCGCGGCTGCTGCGCAATCTCGACCGGCTGAATGCAGCGATCGACGGGCATGAAGCACCGGTTGCTGCCGGTTATGCCAGCGAGCGCGATTTTCTCGAAGACCTGTACGCGATCCGCGATTCGCTGCATTCGCACGGCGACGGCAATCTCGCCGATGCGGAGCTGAAGGATCTGATCCGGCTCGCCGAGAGTTTCGGGTTTTATCTCGCGCAACTCGACGTGCGTCAGGAATCGACGCGCCATACCGATGCCGTGACCGAACTGTTCGCGCGCGCGCCGAACCTGCCCGATTACGCGGCGCTGTCCGAGGATGAGCGCCTGCAGGTGCTCGGTGAACTGCTCGCGCATCCGGGCACGCCGCTGCTGTATGCCGAGGACCTCTCCGAGAACACGCGCGAGATTCTCGCGGTATTGCGGACCGTTGCCAGCCTGCGCGACGAGATCAGCCCGAATGCCTTCGGCGCCTACGTGATCTCGATGACGCACGCGGCGAGTCACGTCATGGAGGTGCTGTTCCTCGCGAGCTTCGCCGGACTTGCCGGCCGGCGCGGCGATGGCAGCTGGTTCTGCGATCTGCGAGTTTCGCCGCTGTTCGAAACCATTGCCGATCTCGCGCACATCGAGCCGGTGCTCGAACGTCTGCTCGACAATCCGACCTACCGCGAGCTGCTGGCGGTGTCCGGCAACGTGCAGGAGGTCATGCTCGGGTATTCGGATTCGTGCAAGGACGGCGGCATCCTGGCCTCGGCCTGGAACCTGTACCGCGCGCAGAAGAAGATCGTCACGATCACGGCGCGCCGCGACATCCGCTGCAAGCTGTTCCACGGCCGCGGCGGCACGGTCGGTCGCGGCGGTGGCCCGACGCACGATGCGATCCTCGCGCAGCCGGCCGGCACCGTGCAGGGACAGATCAAGTTCACCGAGCAGGGCGAGGTGCTGTCGTCGAAGTATTCGAATCCGGAAACCGCGGTCTACGAACTGACGATGGCGATCACCGGCCTGATCAAGGCCAGTCGCTGCGCGGTGACCGAATGCATTCCGGACGAACCGCAGTTCCTGACGGTCATGGAACAGCTCGCAAAGGACGGCGAGCAGGCCTACCGGCAGCTGACCGATCACACGCCGCGTTTCATCGATTACTTCTACGAGGCGACGCCGGTCACCGAGATCGGGCTGCTGAACATCGGTTCGCGGCCCTCGCACCGCAAGAAGGCCGATCGTTCCAAGTATTCGGTGCGCGCGATTCCGTGGGTGTTCGGCTGGGGCCTGTCGCGGCAGATCATTCCGGGCTGGTACGGGCTCGGTGCGGCGCTGTCGGCGTATCGCAGCGGCGACAGCGGCCGGCTCGATACGCTGAGGCGCATGTATGCCGAATGGCCGTTCTTCCGCTCGCTGCTCGCGAATGCGCAGATGTCGCTCGGCAAGTCGGAAATGGGCATCGCGCACGAGTACGCGCAGCTCTGTCTGGAGTCCGGCACCGCGGATGACATTTACGGCACGATCCGCAGCGAGCATGACGAAACCGTCGCGCAGGTGCTGGCGGTTGCCGGCATCGAGGAAATCCTCGACGAGAATCCGCGCCTGAAGCTGTCGCTGGCGCGGCGCGATCCGTATCTGGACCCGATCAACCACATCCAGATCTGCCTGCTGCGCCGCTACCGCCAGGCCGAAGGCGGCGGCGAGGCCGAGCGGGCGCTGTGGCTCAATCCGCTGCTGCGCTCGATCAACGCGCTGGCGGCGGGCATGCGCAACACCGGCTGAGGCCCGGCAGCGGGCGGCGTCCGTGTCGTCGCCCGCGGACCTCTGCGCTCACGCCAGCCGCAGCAGCGGATCCTGCCGGTAGAAGGCCCGCAGCTGCGCGTAGACCGGCGGATACGTGGCGTTCAGCACCGCCGGCGTCTCGAAGAAGGCTTCGCTCAGCACCGCGAAGAACTCGGCGGGGCTGTCGCTGGCGTAGGGATCGATCGCGGTGTCCTCGCCGGCATCGACGTGCGCGCAGAAGTCGTCGTAGGCGCGCGTGAAGATGTCGGCCCACGCGCGTACCGACATGCCGCGATGCAGCGGCGGCAGGCCGTTGGCCTCGCCGTTGAGCAGGTCGAGCTTGTGCGCGAGTTCGTGGATGACGACGTTGAAGCCGTCGGTGGCGGTTTCGCTGTCGAGCACGTCGGCCCAGGACAGGATCACCGGCCCGCGTTCCCAGGCCTCGCCGATCAGCGGCCGGCGCAGCTGATGCACGACGCCGGCCTCGTCGGTGAAGTCCTGCCGGGCCATGAATTCGCCGGGATAGACGACGATCGCCGACCAGCCCTCGTACCAGTCGAGGCCGAGGTTCAGCACCGGCAGGCAGGCGACCGCGGCGATGCGCCAGCGCATCGGCGGCGTCAGCGTCAGGCCGGCGGCGGCCTCGAAGGTTTTCTCGTGCAGGAACAGCGTCGCGAGCCGGCGCAGGCGCTCCTGATCCGCCTGCGGCAGGCCGGCGAGGACTGCCTGCGCGTCGCAGGCCGCCTGCCAGGTCGGCGCATCGGCTTCGCTCTGGCGGAGCACGCGCCGGCGACGCCAGTCCCGCAGCCAGCCCATCGTGCGTCAGTCGCGTCGCTGCTGCGTCTGCCGGTCGCGCTGCTGGCGCGCCAGCCAGCGCTCGGACCAGCGCGCCAGCGCCCAGATCGGCGAGCCGATCACGAACACCGCGAGCAGCAGGCACAGGATCACGGCGAGCCAGGCCGGCAGCCGCTGCCAGCCCTCGTTGACCAGCCAGACCAGCGCCGCCGTCATCAGGGCCGTCAGCAGCAGGGCCCCGATCAGTGCCTGCCGCTCACGGGAGTTCATCGTCGCTGTCCTGGGGCTCGATGCGCGAGACCGGCGTCACGCCGGCGGAGGCCGCGCGCTTTTCGAGCAGGTTGGCGATGTGTTCGAGGATCGGCCAGGTCACCAGCAGCTGCGTGAACACGATCGCCGGCATGCGCTCGTGCTTGCGGATGCCGGAGAGGTGCGAGTCGGTGACCTCGATGCCGGTGAAGCGCTCGATCTGGCCCTGCAGCACGTGCACGGCGCGCGGCGGCATCAGGCCGTCGAGGTGGATGGCGTTGGCGCGCCGCCCCCAGTACGAGCGCGGCACGACGGCCAGCGCGAACGGCAGCGGGTCCTCGCCGAGCATCTTGGCGAGGCTGAAGGACATGCGCAGCGGCGGCAGCGGCGTGTGCGCCGGCTGGAAGATCAGCTCCATGTGGAAGCAGCCTTCCGGCGGCCGGTCGCCCCAGTATTCCTCGTTGGCGAGCAGCTTCAGCTTGCTGCGGTTGATCTTGATGACGACGTTGGCGTCGGTCTTCTGGAACTCGATCCAGCGGCGGAACGCCGCTTCGCGCTTGCGGATCTCGTCGGCCAGCGGCTCGACGCGATGCCCGCGGAACTGCGTGTCGCGCGCGATCTTCCAGCCGAGCTTGATGTCGCGGGCCGGATCGACGAACACCGTGTAATCGAGCAGCGACGTGAACTCGGGATACAGCGCGTGCAGGCCTTCGAGCACGAGGATCGGCTTCGGCGAGAACGGCTGCGGCGCAATGAAGGTGCCGGTGCCGTGATCGTAGCGGCGCAGGTGCACGGATTCGCCGCGGCGCAGCGCTTCGAGGTGCTCGCGCAGCAGGCCGAGGTGGTTCATCTCGGGATCGAGCGGCGAACGGCCGGTGCGCGCGCGCGTGGCGCGGTCCTCCTTGTGGTAGCCGTCCATCTCGATCGTGCCGACGATGTCATCGCCGAGCATGCGCCGCAGACCGTTGGTGTAGGTGGTCTTGCCGGCACTGCTGTCGCCGGCGACGCCGATGATCAGCGGCGGACCGGGTACTTCAAGCAGGGAGCGCAGCGTCTGGGCGCGGCGCCGCGAAAGGGACGCGGCGAGCGGAATGGGCATCAGCGACTCCGTAGCGTCGGTATCGCCGGACAGTGTGGACAGCGGGGCGGGGGGGGATCAAGGCCGCGACCCTGGAAGTCGGGCAAAACAACGGGGGAAGACCTTGCGGCCTTCCCCACCAAACAAGACGGTACTTCCGTTGTACTTGGCAAACCTGCCCGCAGCGGGAACGGACAGTCGCAACTTTAATACAAGCAAGTGATGGGCCAGTTTATAAACAACTTTATTTTCAATTGCTTATTATGTTTCGCCCGGGCTTGCCGTAAGGAATCCTGACAATGTGATGCCGCTCGCCGGTTCAGACGGTGCGCACCGCCTGCGAGCGCCGGCCGCCCTTGCGGTCCCGCCGTTCCCGCCACGCACGCCAGCCGAGCAGCACGATCAGGATCGCGCCGTACAGCAGCGGCTCGCGCACGTCGGCCTTGACCAGCCACAGGTAGTGCAGCACGGCGAGCACGCCGATCACGTAGACGCTGCGGTGCAGGCTTTTCCAGCGCCGGCCGAGGCGGCGGATCATGCGGTCGGTCGAGGTCAGCGCCAGCGGTATCAGCAGCGCCCAGGCCAGGAAGCCGACGCTCAGGTAGGGACGCTTCAGGACTTCGTTGCCGAGCATGTAGAAATCGAGTTCGAGATCGAGCGTGAAGTACAGGGCCATGTGCACGCTTGCATAGAAGAACGTGTACAGGCCGAGCATGCGCCGCAGCCGCAGCGGCCAGCTCCAGCCGCTGAGCTGGCGCAGCGGTGTCGCGCACAGCGTCAGCAGCAGCAGGCGCAGCGCCCAGTCGCCGGTGGCGTGTTCCAGGGTCTCGACCGGATTGGCGCCGAGCCCGGCCTCGAAGCCGCGCCAGATCAGCAGGCCGAGCGGCAGCAGGCAGAGCAGGAACACCAGCGGCTTGAGGCCGGTCGGGGCGGCGTTCGTTGGACGGACAGAGCTCATCGTGGCGGACAAGGGGCGGATTCCTGCAGCAAGGGCGTTACCGGATGGTACGGGCGGCAAGGCCGGGCGGATGCAGCGGCCCGGGCTGTGGCGGGGGCGCCGTCGTCATCCGCGTGCGGCAAGTGCTTGTGCTAGCGTATGTGCCTTTGTCTGAAAGCCCGTCATTGCCGAGCGTTCCTTCATGTTCCGTCCGAATCCCTGCCCGCAGCGCGCCCGGGGCGCGCTGCGGGTTCTCGCCATCGTCCTGCTGCTGATCGGCCTGGGCACTCCGCTGTCGCTGCCCGCGCAGACCGATCCGCCGCCGCCGCGTGCGCTCGCGGACCTGCTCAACGACTGGAAGGCCACCCTCGATGGCCTCGGCCGGCAGCTCGCCACCGGCAGAAGCGAGGAAGCCGATCTCGAGAAGATCCGCACCGAGGCCGAGCGCGTGCGCAGCGCCGTGCAGGCCAGCCGCGGCGAGGCGCTCGGCAAGGTGGCCGCCGCGCAGCAGCTGGTCGAGGCCCTCGGGTCGCCGCCGGCCGAGGGCCAGCCGCCCGAGGCGAAGGACGTGGCCCGCCAGCGTCAGCAGCTCGGCGCCGATCTCGGCGCCGCCGAAGGCCGGGCCAAGCAGCTCGACGTGCTCGAAGCGCGCGCCAACGGCCTGATCAACGATGCCTCGCGCGCGATCCGCGAACGCATCGCATCGAGCCTGCTGGCGCGTGGCCCGAGCACGCTCGAAGCCGATGTCTGGTCGCTCGGCGGCACGCAGTTCGCGCTCGGCCTGCAGCAGCTTTCGGCCGGTCCGGTGGCGCGCTGGCAGTCCAACGGCTTCGCACCGCTGTTCGCGAAGAGCGCCGGCACGCTGTTCGTGCTCGCGATCGGGCTGGCGGCGGCCTGGTGGCTGCGGCGCTGGCTGCTGGCGCGCTACGGGCGCAACGACATCGAGGCGGCCCCGAGCTACAGCCGCCGCGTCGGGGCGGCGCTGGCCGAGGGCTGCTGCCGGGCGCTGCTGCCGAGTCTGGCGGCGGCCGCGGTCGCGCTGACGCTGCACGTGACCGGGCTGGTCGAGGCACCGGGCCGGCCGATGCTGATCGGCTTCACGGTCGCGGTGATCTTCTACGTGCTGGTCACCGGCATCGACAGCGCCGCGCTGGCGCCTTCGGCCCCGGCCTGGCGGCTGACCGGCCTCGACGATCGCAGCGCCCGGGCCTTGTCGAGGCGGCTGAACCTGATCGCCGCGGTGTTCGCACCGCTGCTGCTCGCGTCGCTGGCCGCCCCGGCGCTGAACCTCGCCGAGGAAGGGCGGGCGCTGGTGGTGTGCATCGGCAGCGTCATGCTCGGGCTCGCGCTGCTGACGGTCACGCGCCGCGATACCTGGCAGCGCACCGAGGGCGAGGCGCCGGCGGTCGAGGCCGCCGATGCGCTCGATCCGCTGGCCGGCCAGCGCCCGGAGGGCGAGGCGGCACCGAATCGCTCGACGCTGGCCGAGCCGTTCTGGGCGCTGATGCGCTTTGCGGTCGCGCTGATCGCGGTCGCCGCGCCGGTTGCCTCGCTGCTCGGCTACGTCAACCTCGCGCGCTACCTGCTCGAAAACCTGGTCTGGACCGCGCTCGGGCTGGCCGGCTTCGTGATCGTGCGCCGGCTGATCGGCGAAGCCGTCGACCGGCTGGTGCTGGTCGAGGGGGCGCATCGCGGGCCGCTGGCGCGAATGTTCGCGCTGAAGGCCGGCAGCTCGCAGACCCTGGCCTTCTGGCTGATGCTGCTGATCGACCTGACGCTGCTCGCGCTCGCCGGCGTGCTGCTGCTGCTGCGCTGGGGCGTGCGCTGGGCCGACATCCAGAACGGCCTGAATGCGCTGCTGTACGGCTTCAAGCTCGGCGGCATGACGCTGTCGCTGCTCGATGGCCTGCTCGCCATGGCGCTGTTCGCGGCGGTGCTCGCCGCGAGCCGCGTCAGCCAGCGCGTGCTGGAGGAGCGCGTGCTGCCGCACACCCACCTCGACGCCGGCCTGCGCAACTCGCTCAAGAGCGGCATCGGCTACGTCGGGCTCGCGATCGCGATCGCGGTGGCGGTCTCGACGCTCGGCATCGACCTGTCGAAGGCCGCGCTGCTCGCCGGCGCGCTGTCGGTCGGCATCGGTTTCGGCCTGCAGAACATCGTCAGCAACTTCGTCTCGGGGCTGATCCTGCTCGCCGAGCGGCCGATCAAGGTCGGCGACTGGGTCGTGGTCGGCACCAACGAAGGCACGGTGCGGCGCATCAACGTGCGGGCGACCGAACTCGAAACCTCGCAGCGCGCCTCGGTGATCATCCCGAACTCGATGCTGCTGTCGCAGGCAGTGCTGAACTGGACGCACAAGGACACCTTCGGCCGCGTCGAGATTCTGGTCGGCGTCGCCTACGAATCCGACCCCGAGGCCGTGCAGCGCATCCTGCTCGACTGTGCGAGCGTGCATCCGGACGTGAGCCGCTGGCCGGCACCGAGCGTGATGTTCAAGGCCTTCGGGGCGAGCTCGCTGGACTTCGAGCTGCGCGCCTTCCTGACCAACGTCGAGCTGAAGGGGCGCGTCGCCTCGGATCTGCGCTTTGCGATCTTCAAGGCCTTCCGCGAGCACGGCATCGAGATTCCGTACACGCAGACCGAGGTGCGGCTGCGCGATCTCGAACGCATCGAGACCCTGGTCGACAAGCTCGGCCCGACGCTGCGTCACGCGCAGGGCAGCCGTCCGGCGGCGGTCGTCACGACCCGGCCGGTGCCGCCGGTGCCGGCCGGCATCGAGGCTTCGGGCATCGATACCGGTCCGGCGCTGCCGGTCGACAACGGCGCGCAGGCAGCGGCGGCGGCGGCGGCGCTGTACGCGGTGTCGACGCTCGCCGAGGCCAATGATCCGCGCCGGGACGACGACGACGGCCCGGACCGCGGCAGCCGTTGAGCCGGCGTCGAGGCCGGGGGAGGTGAGGATGCAGCTCTTCGAACGCGGCAGTCCCTGGATCATCGAGCGCCCGGCGGGCACGGCGGTCAGCGTCTGCCGCTGCGGCCACACCGGCAACCCGCCGTACTGCGACGGCTCGCACGCCGATCATCCCGGCTGCAGCCCCGCGCTGCTGCGCGTCGCCGATGACGGCCAGCTGTGGCTCTGCGGCTGCGGGCGCAGCGCGAAGCTGCCGCTGTGCGACGGCTCGCACCGGCGGCCGAAGCCGGACGGGGACGGCGGCTGAATCCCGCTGCCGTCGCGATCCGCGGCTGAGCCGGGCCACGGCGTCCGGACGGAATCCTTCGTCTGCATGGACCGGCGCGACCTTCCGGCGCCGGTCCGTCGTCATGCGCAAAACGCGCAAAAAAAAGCCGGTGCGCTGTTCGCGCTCCGGCTCAAGGAGAGTATTGCGACCACCAGATACAGAGGAGAAACATCCGACAGGAGGATGTTGCAGTGCAGTATCCGGATGCCCCGGCAACCGGTCAACGTGGGAATCGTGATCATTTCTTGATTGTCGACTGAATTTTTCTTAATCCTCCAGGCCCTGCCGACCGTCGGTCGACTTTACAGATAATCGTGTGGCCGGCTTTCGTGCGTTGAGCTGTGTCTGCAAAAAAACGATATAAAACATGATGTTGATTTGTTTTTCCGCATTGCGGAAAAACATTGGAACGATCCTTGTACTACCTCACCTGTCAGGGCCGACACCGCTGAATCCCTTCAGGGATGCTGATGTGGTAGCGGCCGGATCCCGTGCGGAGCCTGCCGCGTGGAGCGTCCGATGCCTCGTCCGCTTGATCCCCTCCTTGCCGGACTCTGCAGCCTCGCCATGCTGGGTCCGGTGGTCGCCGAGCCCGGTTGCGGGCTGTCCGTGGACGAACTGCACCGCATCGCCGGTGCACCCGCCCGGGAGCATTACGACCGCGTCACCGCCCTCCCGGCCGGTCTGCCGCCGCTCGCGGCCTCGGACTGGCCGGCGCCGACCTTCGTCGAGCGCCATGAGGGCCGTTGCCGTGTGCTGTACGGCGGCAACAAGGCCGGGCCGGCGGCGACGGTCGACATCGACGCCCGCGGCAACATCCTCGGCATCCGCAGCTACCACGCCGCCAAATGACGATAAAGCCCGCCCCGGCGCGCCCGGTGGTGCGCCGGAGGCGAGCGCGAACACCCGCCACCGGCGGGAGGAGCGCACTCCGATGAAGTCGTTTTCTGCCGTTTTCCGCGTGCATCGACCGCAGCCCCGGGCCGTCCTGAGCGCAGCCCTGCTCGCTGCGCTGGCCCCTGCCGTGGCCGGGGCGGCGAGCCTGAGCGCCAACTACGACGCCAGCTACACGCTCGGTGGCAACGACGTGACCGCCGCGCTGATCGACAACTTCGACGCGGCGATGGCGATGTGGGAGGCCGCACTGCCGGACAGCTCGATCAACCTCAGCATCGACGTGCGCCTCGCCAACCTCGGCGGCGACGGCAATGCCGGCCTGACCACCTATCTGACCCGCAACGCCACCAGCGGACAGGTCAGTTCGGCGCGCATCGATTTCAACAACAACACCAGCCTCTGGTATCTGGACGCCTCGCCGACCAACAACGACGAGTTCGACATGGTCCAGTACTTCCGCAACTACAACCCGGCCAACACCGCCGAGATCGATGCCGGGCGCGTCGGCAACGCCAATGTCGCGGCCGCACAGGGCAACTGGGACTTCCTGTCGGTGGCCGTGCACGAGATCGGGCACGCGCTCGGCTTCGGCCAGAACGGCAGCGATCCGGCCAACTACACGCTGTTCGGCACCGAGGTCGGCGACGGCGATGTCGACATCGATGCCGGCTTCAACGTGCTGTTCGAGCAGAACCGCAATCCGATCACCGCCGTGCCGGTCACCGGCAGCCACATCGACGGCAGCGGCGCGAACAGCGACTACAACACGGCGTCGCTGGCCGATCCGGGCTTCGCGCGCGGCCAGCGCTCGCTGATCTCCGATGTCGACACGCTGGCGATCGGCTCGCTGTACGACCTGCCGGCCGACGGCGTGAAGCTGAACTTCGACTATGACCAGTCGGTGCTGCTGACCGGGCTCGGCGGTCCGGCCGGCTACGGCGAACTGACGCAGGGCCGCAACGACGACGGTTCCTCGGGCCTGCTCGACCTGCCGTTCGAGATCAACTTCTTCGGCAACGTCTACGACGCGCTGTACGTCAACAACAACGGCAACCTGACCTTCAACTCGCCGCTCGGCACCTTCACGCCGGAGTCCTTCCCGGTCGCCAACCAGCCGATGATCGCACCGTACTGGGGCGACGTGGACACGCGCTGCGCGGCCTGCGGCGAGGTCTACATCGCCGCGCCGGACGAGAACACCGTGGTCGTGACCTGGGATCAGGTCGGCTACTACAGCAATCACTCCGATCTGCTGAACACCTTCCAGGCCGTGCTGCGCAAGCGCGCCGACACCAACACGGCCGGTCAGACCGGCAACAACTTCGATGTCGAATTCCGCTACGGCTCGCTGAACTGGACCACCGGTGACGCCAGCGGCGGCACCGGCGGCTTCGGCGGCACGCCGGCGCAGGCCGGCTTCGATGCCGGCGACGGCATCAACTTCCTCGCGCTGCCGGGCTCGCTGACCGGCGGGATCACCAGCATCGAGATCTCCGGCAACACCACGCCGCTGGTGCCCGGGCTGTGGACCTTCGCGATCCGCAACGGCGCCCTGCCGGGCTCGACCCCCGACAATCCGCTGCTGCCGGTCGTCACCGATACCGGCTTCGTGTTCGACTTCAACGTCGGCGACATCAACGACCAGATCTTCATCGACCCGATCATCGCGATCGGCTACGACTACTTCGTCGATTCCGGGCCGAACTTCGCGTCCGTGCTGCTGCCGACCGGCATCGGTGACGATCTCTTCGACCTGTGGCTGTTCGATGCGCTGCTCAACGACTGGGTCGACAGCGGCGTCGACATCGCCGGCGGCACGCAGCACTTCTTCGCGCCCGGCGGCGTCAGCCGCTTCCGCATCCTCGGCATCGAGATCGCCGCGTTGCTCGATCCGGATGATCCGACGGCCTTCGTGACCGGCCTGACCTTCGCCGGAACCGGCCAGGTGTCGATGCGGCAGGTGGCGATCCGTTTCGATACCGACCAGCCAATCGGCATCCCGGAACCGGCCGGCCTCGCGCTGCTGGCGTTCGGGCTGCTCACGATGTTCGGCCGTTGCGCACACGGACGGCGCTTCGCGGCCTGAGTGCCGCACGGGTCGGGCAAACCGCTGCCGCCGTGCTCACGCAGGCGGCGGCAGCACCTTGCCGGGGTTCAGGATGCCCTCGGGATCGAGTGCGGCCTTCACGCGCCGCATCAGTTCCAGTTCGACCGGCGACTTCCAGCGCGCCATCTCGCCGGTCTTGATGCGGCCGATGCCGTGCTCGGCCGCGAAGCTGCCGCCGAAGCCGGCGACCAGTCCGTGCAGCAGTTCCCGCAGCCGCGGCCCTGCGTCGAGAAAGGCCGCCGGCGCCATGTCCGGTGGCGGACTCAGGTTGAAGTGCAGGTTGCCGTCGCCGGCGTGACCGAACACGTAGGGGCGCACGCCGGGCAGCGCGGCCGCGAGCGCCGCGCAGGCCTGCTCGACGAAGGCCGGCAGATCGGCGACGGCAACCGCGAGATCGTGCTTGAGGCTCGGCCCCAGCAGCGGCTGCGCCTCGACGATCGCCTCGCGCAGCCGCCAGAGTGCATCGGCCTGCGCCCCGGACTGCGCGAGCACGGCATCGACGATTTCGCCGGCCTCAAGCGCAGCGGCGAGCAGCGCCTCGACTTCGGCCTGCACGCGAGGGTCACGGCCATCGAAGCCGGCGAGCAGCATCCACTGCGGCAGCGGCTCGAACGGCGCGCGACAGCCCGGCAGGTGGCGGCAGGCGGTGTCGAGCGCGAGGCGCGGCAGCAGCTCGAAGCGGCTCGGGCCGCCGTCGCCGTAGCTGCGGGCGCGCGCGAGCAGCGCCGGCACCGCGGCGAGCGAGGCCGGCACCAGCAGCGCCGTCGCCTGCGCGCGCGGCAGCGGCTGCAGCTTCAGCACCGCGGCCGTGATCAGCCCGAGCGTGCCTTCCGAGCCGATGAACAGGTCGCGCAGGTCGTAGCCGGTATTGTCCTTGCGCAGCCGCCGCAGGCCGTCCCAGACCCGGCCGTCGGCGAGCACGACCTCCAGGCCCAGACACTGCTCGCGCGCCATGCCGTAGCGCAGCACGTTGAGGCCGCCGGCGTTGGTGGCGAGGTTGCCGCCGATGCGGCACGAGCCCTCGGCCCCGAGCGACAGC
Source organism: Pseudomonadota bacterium (assembly GCA_018240295.1). GTDB lineage: Bacteria > Pseudomonadota > Gammaproteobacteria > Competibacterales > Competibacteraceae > Plasticicumulans. The sequence goes on along the minus strand of JAFEGB010000026.1, from coordinate 30,678 downwards.
GCCAGCAGCCGGCCGGCAGCGCGCGCAGCGGCCTGCACGTCGGCGAGGATGCAGCCGGCCTCGACGGTGATCGTGTCGCCGGCGGCATCGACGGCGCGGATGCGGTTCAGCCGCTCCAGCGCGATCACGAGCTGTCCGGCCGCCGGCACGCCACCGCCGCAGCGGCCGGTGTTGCCGCCCTGCGGCACCACGCCGATGCGCTGCTCGTGGCAGATCGCGACCAGCGCGGCGACCTCGGCGGTCGTGCGCGGGCGGGCGACGGCGAGCGCCTCGCCGTGCAGGCGGCCGCGCGACTCGGCGAGATACGGCGCCATCGCCGCCGGATCATCGAGCCAGCCGGTGGCATCGACGACGGCGCGCAGGCGGGTGAGGCTGGCAGCATCGGGCTTCATGCCGGCGAGCTTATCGCCGGCGCGGGCGGATCGTCGCCACCGATTGCCGGGCGCCCGGCGCTGCGGCATCGTCGCCGGCCGGAGTCGTCATCCGCGAGGCGCATTCATGCCCGGTCATCGTCCGTCCCTGCGCCGCGCCGTGTCCGCGGCCACCTGCGTCATCCGCGTCGCCTGTGCCGTGCTGCTGGGCGCGTGCACGACGCCGGTGTACGAAGGCTTCACCGATCCGTCCTTCACCTACCCGCTCGTGCGCAGCGGCGGCCTGCTGGTCGGCGGCGTCGCCTCGTCGATCGATCCGCTGCCGGCGCGCATCGCCGATCGCGAGGCCGAACTGCTGGCCGCGGCGATCCGCAGCGAGCGCCCCGGCCTGCCGGTGCAGACGGCCACGCTGGCCGATCCGCGCTTCGCCGCTGCCGGCCAGGCCGCGCGGCTGCAGGCGCTGGCGCGCGGTCCGCTGCCGCCCGAGACCTATGCGGCGCTGGCGCCGCTGCGCAAGGCCGGGCGCTTCGTGGTCTATGCGCGCCTCGAAAACGATGCGGTGCGCCAGGAGCACGACATCCGCGAGCACGACCTGCCCGATCCGATGCGCGAGGCGCGCGATCGCAAGGGCAAGCGCATCCTGGTGCCGCTGTACGACCGCGCCGAGCTGGTCGAATCGTTCACGACGCGGCGCGTCGTCGACGTGCGCTACACGGTGCTCGACCTCGATGCCCGGCGCGAGGTCTGGAGCGGGCGCATCGAAAAGTCCGCCGAAGCCTCGAACCGCGTGACGCTCGCCGAAGGCGAATCGGGCAGCTTCGGCTACGTCGCGCCCGCCGTGCCGCCGCCGGGCGCCTTCCCGCCGCCGCCGGTGGCCGGCCGGCTGATCGAGGCCGCGCACCGCGGCTTTGCCGAGAACCTGCCGGAGGCGCCGTGACGGCGTTCGGGGCCGCTGACTGGCCGTACCGGCTCGGCTGCCCGGTCTGGGCCTCGAAGACCTGGAACGGCGGCTTCTACACGCCGGATGCCGGGCCGGGAGACTGGCTCGCGCAGTACTCGTCGGTGTTCGGCACGGTCGAGGGCAACGCCAGCTTCTACGGCCTGCCGGCGCCTGCGACCGTCGCGCGCTGGGCGCAGGACGCCGCGCCGGGTTTCCGCTTCTGCTTCAAGGTGCCGCGCGCGATCACGCACGAGGCAAGGCTCATCGACTGCCGGGCTGCGACCGCGGAATTCCTCGATCGTCTCGCGCCGCTCGCGGCCCGCGACGCGCTCGGGCCGCTGCTGCTGCAGCTGCCGCCCGACTACGGCCCCGACGGGCTCGCGCGCCTGCTCGACTGGCTGGATGCGCTGCCGGCCGGGCGGACGTGCGCGGTCGAGATGCGCCATCCGTGCTTCTACGACCGCAGCCCCGCCGAGCGGGCGCTGAACCGCGCGCTGCACGAGCGCGGCATCGACCGCGCGACCATGGACACGCGCGGCCTCTTCAGCGCCACGGACGCGGACCCCGCGACGCGCGAGGCCCGGCGCAAGAAGCCGCAGCTGCCGGCCCGCGCGCTCGCCCTCGGGCCGCGGCCGTTCGTGCGCTACGTCGGGCATCCCGTGCTCGCCCGCAACGGGCACTGGCTTGCGCAGTGGGCCGGGCAGTTCGCGACCTGGATCACGGAAGGCCGCGAGCCGTGGTTCTTTGCGCACATGCCGGATGATCGCGATGCCCCGGCGCTGGCGCGGGCCTTTCATGAGGAGCTGCGCTCGCGGATTGCGTCGCTGCCGGCCTTGCCGCCGTGGCCGGCCGGGCGCCTGCCGCAGCAGTCGGGGCTGTTCGGGGGGAACTGAAAACCGGACATTCCTTGCCCGGGTTTTGCCGGGACGGGCCGCGGGCACGAAGCCGTCAGTGCGCGAGCGGCTCCCAGCCGTAGTCACCGCGGTGATAGTCGCGGCTCGTGACCGGCACGAAGTCGGTGCTGCGCTGCGAGCGGTGTTCGTAATGCACGACGCTCAGGTGACCGCCGGCGTAGCGCAGCAGGTTGAAGCCGTTGCCTTCGCTCGCGCGCCGGCGCGTCGAGGTCGCGGTGCCGGCATGCACGAGCAGCGCCCGGCGGCGGCTGGTGGCGAGCGGTTCGGCGAGTTCGTGCGCGGTGTGATGGAAATGCCCGGCCAGGAACACCTCGCCGCCGGCATCGACCAGCCGCCGGTACATGCGCGCGCCGCGTCCGACCGATTCGGCCTCGGGACCGGCCGTGAGCGGTGCCGACAGCGGGTGATGGCTGACGACGATCTTCAGCCGCTCGCGACCGGCGTGACGCAGGCGCTCGACGGCGCGCCCGACCTGCTCGCTGTTCAGCCGTCCGCCGTAGAAGGCCAGCGAGCGCGCGCTGTTGAGGCCGAGCACCAGCAGTTCGGCATCCTCATGTACCGGTTCGAGTTCGACGGCGATGTGCCGCCGGTAGCCGTGGTACGGCCACAGGAAGCGCGCCAGCGCGTGCCAGAGCGGCACGTCATGGTTGCCGGGCACGGCCAGCACCGGCGTGGCGAGGCCGGCCAGGAACTCGGCGGCCTCGCGGAACTGTTCGCTGCGCGCACGCTGGGTCAGGTCGCCGGAGACGATGACCAGATCCGGTTTCAGACTGCGCAGCGCCGCACCGAGGGCCGCGGATGCGGCCGGGTCGATGCGTCCGAAGTGCAGGTCCGAAACGTGCGCGATCGTCCTCATGCCGCCGGCTCCATGGTCGCCGGCGGTGCGTCGTCCTGCAGAGCCTGCGCGTCGTCTTCGATGACGGGGGCGACGCGCACCGGCAGCGCATCGGGCAGCCAGCGCACCACCAGCGGCGATTGCTCGTGGAAGATCTCGCCGTCGAGCACGAGGTTGATGCGTTTCCGGTGACGTTCGACCGTGACTTCCTGCGCGTGGAAGACCTCGATCGACTCACTGTCGGCGACATGACCGAACAGCGCGTGGCAGGTCGTCACCAGCACCTGCCAGCGCGTCATCGGTCGCAGCACGAACACGGCCAGACCCGACTCCGGCGTGTCGGCGCCGCCGACGCCGAGTTCGGCGTTCTGCAGCGGGTTGGCGCCGAAGTAGACCATCGAGCTGACCCGGCGCATCGCCTCGTCGCCGATGCCGAGCTTCAGCCGGTAGTGCGGATGCGGACGCAGCGCGGTGATCAGGCCCGAGATCGCCGCGACCAGCCGGTGACGGCCGATCAGGTTCTTGTGCCGCTCGCGCGCCTCGATCACCGAGCGGTACAGTCCGAAGCTCGCATGCACCAGAAACACCCGGCCGTTGGCGCTGCCGACGCTGATCGCGGTGGTTTGACCGTCGCGCACGATGCCCGCTGCGGCAAGCGGATCCTCGGGCAGGCGCAGCCCGCGTGCGAAGTAGTTGAAGGTGCCGAGCGGGATCACGCCGAGTTCGCTGCCCGGATGCGCGAGCACCGCGCCGGCAACGGCGTTGACGGTGCCATCGCCACCGGCGGCCACCATCAGCCTTGGTCCGTTCGCCATCGCCTTCGCCGCCATGGCGGGGATCTCGGCTCCCCGGCGGGGCTTGAGCCATTCGACCTGCCGGCCGCCGGCCGAGAGCGTGTCGAGGATGGACTGCGCCAGGGCCGGGTCACGGCGGGAACCGGAGCCGGGGTTCAGGATCAGGCTGATGGGTAAGGTATCCATGAGGGGCAGTGATAGCCGATGCCCGCAGCAAGTTCCGGCCCGAAGGAGTCCAGACGATGAATCCGAAGCTGTCCTCACCCGCCGCCCCGAAGCCCGATTCCGGTCCCGATGCCGAGGACGGTGTGCTGCCGGCCGCGCTCGAACCGCTGCCGGGCGTGGACCCCGGCAGCAGCGTCGTGCGCGAGCCGTGGCGGCGCTACGCGCTGTACGGTCTCGCCGCGCTGGCGCTCTGGGGCGCGCTGTGGGTGCTGATGCTCGCAAGCGGTGCTGCCGATGCCGTCGATGCCCGCATCGGCGGCTTCGATCCGGCTGCGCCGCTGGCCGGCATGATGCGCGACCTGACCTCCTTCGGTTCGGCGACCTTCATCACGCTGTTCGCGCTCACCGGCTGGATCGTGCTGATGGCCCGGCGCCGCACCCGCGATGCGCTGCAGGTGGCGCTGGCCGCGGCCGGCAGCGGGCTGTGGGTCGAGACGCTCAAGCCCCTGTATGCGCGTGCGCGCCCCGATGCGCTGCCGGCGCTGACCGAATGGTTCAGCGCCTCGTTCCCGAGCGGGCACACGCTGATGAGCGCGGCGCTGTATCCGACGCTCGCCGTCGTGTTCGGCGCGACGCTGAAGCCGGCCGTGCGCCAGGCATGGTTCGCCGCGGCGCTGGCGCTGGTCGTCACCGTGGCGCTGTCGCGCGTCTACCTGCGCGTGCATTTTCCGACCGACGTGATCGGCGGCAGCGTGTTCGGGTTGCTGTGGGCCTGGGTCGCGCATCACGGCCTGCGGGCGCTGCTGCCGTATCGTGCGCCGATGGGCTGAGGCGCAGGCCGCAGCAGGGCCGGCCAGTGTGCGGTGCAGCATCGGCACGAATCCGCAACATCCGGTAAAAGCCGGAAATTCCGGTTGTTTCCCGACCGCTCCCCGCGGACTATGCGACGCCCGTCGCGCACGGGCATCCCGCATAAAACGAGGAAGGGGAGTCAAACATGAGCCTGTCGATCCATATTCCGAAAATCCTCGGTGCAGCGGCATCCGCGGCGCTGCTGGGCATGCTGCTCGCACCGAGCGGCAGCCACGCCGAGGATCATCCGGCCGGTCCGGCGCACTGGAGCTACGAAGGCCACGACGGCCCCGAACACTGGGCGACGCTCGATCCGAAGTACGCGACCTGCTCGGGCGGCCACAGCCAGTCGCCGATCAACATCAGCGACGTGCAGCAGTCCGGCCTGCCGCCGATCACCTTCGACTACCGCAAGGCGGCGGTCGATGACGTGAACAACGGCCACACCGTGCAGTTCCAGCTCGCCAACGGCAGCGCGATCACCGTCGCCGGCCGTCGCTACGAGCTGCTGCAGGCCCACTTCCACGAGCCGAGCGAGCACACCGTCAACGGCAAGTCCTATCCGGCCGAGGTGCATTTCGTGCACCGCGACGCCAACGGCGCGCTGGCCGTGGTCGGCGTGCTGATTGCCGAAGGCACGGCGAACCGCACGCTGTCGACGATGTGGGCCTACCTGCCGAAGGCGGCCGGCGAGACGCAGCAGGGCGGCAAGTCGAGCGGCTTCGATCCGGCCGGCCTGCTGCCGAAGAAGCGCGAGTACTACACCTACTCCGGCTCGCTGACGACGCCGCCGTGCACCGAAGGCGTGACCTGGCTGCTGATGCAGCAGCCGATCACCGCGTCGAAGGCGCAGATCAGGCAGTTCGGCGAGCTGTTCGCGATGCACCCGACCAACCGTCCGGTACAGCCGCTGAACGGGCGCGTCGTCGCCCGCTGAGGCCTTGCCGGCCTCCCGGCCGGTGCGCGTTGACAGCGCCGGCCGGCGGCGGGCATACCGCACGGACCTTCGCCGCCGTGCCGGGCCTGCCGCCATGTCCTTCCGCATTCCCGATTCCCTGAGCCTGCGACGCATGCCACGCGGGCTGGCCGCGCTGCTGCTCGCCGCCGCGCTCGCCGTGCCCGTGCCGGCGCGGGCCGACGTCGCCGAAACCGTCCTGCCAGCGGCCTGCACGCGCGACTGTGCCGCGCCCTGGGGCGAAACCCTCGGCGGCAGCACGACCACGCCGGCCTATTCCAACTGCAGCGCCGCCTGCTTCGTGCCGCTGCCGAATCGCGAGCAGGGGATATTCACCGGCATCCGCTGGCAGTGCGTCGAGTACGCACGGCGCTGGTGGCTGCTGAACCGCGGCGTGTTCTTCGGGGATGTCGATGTCGCCGCCGATCTGTGGCTGAAGATCCCTGCGGTCACGCGCGCCAGTGACGGCTCCACGCAGCCGCTCGAAAACCACGACAACGGCGACAGCGCCCCGCCGCAGGTCGGAGACCTGCTGGTCTACGGCCGCGAGTACCTGCGTACCGGCCATCTCGCGGTCGTCGTCGCCGTCGATGCCGGGGCCGGGCGCATCGATGTTGCCGAACAGAACTTCCTGAACCGGCCGTGGCCGGCCGCCGATCATGCGCGCAGCCTCGATCTGCTCGAACGCAAGGGCCGCTGGTGGGTGCTCGATCCGTATCTGCTCGGCTGGAAGCGCATCGCCGGCGAATGAGCAGGCGATGCGACAGTGCGTGGTTCAGTGGTTCGCGCAGAGACCTCTCAGCCATTCACGGTACGCCGCAGCGCCGTCGTCCTGCTCGCCCGGCGCCCATGCGGACCGTTCGCCCTCGTCCAGGGGCCGGTACGGACCGGCCTTGGTTTCGAAGAACACCGTGCCCGGATCGAGCGCCAGCACCGCATGCCATTCACCGGGCGGCACGTCGATGCCATCCCCGGGCGCCAGTACCGTGCGCTGCGTGCAGGTGCCGGATTCGTCGAACGTGAAACAGGCGAGCCGGCCGCGCAGCACGATCAGGGCTTCGGATTTTTCGGGCTGCAGATGGCGGTGTGGCGGGACGTAGGAATCCGGCTCGATCGCAACCAGCAGGCGCTGGCAGGGTTCATCGAGGCTGCGGTGCAGCGGGTGATGCGCACGGCGGCGCGGGCTGTCCCGTGCACGGTTGCGCAGCAGGTCCAGCAGGGCGGAATCGAACAGCACGGGCATCGCGGACGGTCCGGCGTCGGAAAGGGCAGGTCCGGCAGCCTACCGGCTGCGGGCCGTCCACTCACGCGGATGTGTCGGGCGCAGCCGCCGGAAACCGGAGCCCGGTCACCTCAGGCTCAGTAGTTGTCGTAGTACGGATCGCGACGGTAGCCGTCCTGATAGCCGCGGTTGTAGCTGCGGTCATAGTTGCGTCCGTAGCCGTCGTCGTAATAGCGCGCACGTTCGGCCTCGGCCCGGCGGCGTTCCTGTTCCTGACCGATCGCGACACCGGCAGCGGCTCCGACCACGCCACCGACGAGGGCACCCTTTCTGCCACCGACGCCGGCACCGACCGCGGCACCGGTCAGCGCACCGACGCCGGCATCGGTGGCCGGGCCGTGGCCGCAGCCGACTGCCCCGATGGCGAGCGGGGCGGCGAGCAGCAGCACCAGCAGCGGATGACGGGTGACGGACGTGCGGGGCAGCGACGCGAGGGCGGACATGATGGCGGCTCCTGACAGGCCGGGAACGGGTGAGGGAGACAGAGCACTTGTAGTGCCATGCCGGTGTTATTCATGAAAATCAAAAACATGATGCGTTATTCCGGATACGGACCCTGCTCGGGACCGGCGCGGCTGTCGGGGTGCGGCGACAACGTCCGGTTTTGGGCGGTTGGTGCGCTCGATGGGCTGGATGCCGGCAGGACGGCCCGGGGAGCGGGCCGCAGGCCGTTCTGCATGGCCGTCCGCCCGTTTGCGCTCATCGTGCCGCGCTGCAAGCCGCCTGCCGGCAGCCGTCGTCCGATCCCGACGCAGGCAGCCTTGCGTGCGCTCTCGGGCGAGCGCAGCGCGCAGGCCGGTCGCGGGGCCGGCGCATGAACGGCTTCCATCCGGCTGCAGGGGTTTCGGTGCGCGCCGTCGAGGCTGCCGATCACGCCGCGATCGCCACCGTCGTCGATTCCGCCTTCGCCGCTGCGGCGCATGCCGATGGCACCGAGGCGGCGCTGGTGGCCGAGCTGCGGGCCGCCGGGGGCATCGCCTGCGAGTGGGTGGCCGTCGAGGGCACGGCGCCGGTCGGCCACATCGCCTTCAGTGCCGTGACGCTCGATGGTCGCGACTGCAACTGGTTCGGGCTGGCGCCGCTGGCGGTGGCACCGGCGTATCAGGGTCGCGGCATCGGGGCGCGGCTGGTGCGCACGGGGCTTGCGGCGCTGCAGGCGCGCGGCGCCGGCGGCTGCGTCGTGCTCGGCGAACCGGCCTATTACGCTCGCTTCGGCTTCGCCGCGCTGCCGGTGCTGGTCTGCGCCTGGCCGGTGCCGCCGCAATATTTCCAGGCACTCGCCTGGCAGCCGCTGGCATGTGCCGGCATCGTGCGGTATCACCCGCTGTTCGGAGCGGTCTGAGCCTTCGGCATCGTGATGGCGCAATCTTGCGGAAACTTCCGGGAATCCTGGCCGATGCCGCTGTTCACAAGCGTGCGACTGGCGCGCGCAGGGCCGCTCCGGTATCTTTCCGCGCCCTGTGCGTCACCGGCCCGATCCGGGTCGTCGCGCCACAGGCAGCCCCGATCCCGAGCCCGGAAGCGGTCCCCATGCTGAACTTCGAAGAAACCCGCGCCCTCATCGGCGACGTGCTGCAGCTCGGCGAGCGTACCGCCGAAATCCACGAAGACACGCTGCTGCTCGGCAGCATCCCCGAATTCGACTCGATGGCCGTGGTCAGCCTGATCACCGCGATCGAGGACCGCTTCGGCATCGCGATCGACGACGACGAGCTGAGCGCCGATACCTTCGCGAGTGCCGGCAGCCTGCACGCCTTCATCGCCGCCCGCGTCGACTGAAGCGGCGCCGGGCTTCCCTTCCCCGATGCTGCCCGAGTTCCTGCCCGGTCGCTGCGCACGGCTGCTCGCCGTGCGCCATGCACCGGCGCCCGGCGTGGCGCTGCGCGGTGCCGTGCTGTGTTTCGTGCCCTTCGCCGAGGAGATGAACAAGTCCCGGCGCATGCTGACGCTGGCCGCGCGGCGGCTGGCGGCCGACGGCTGGGGCGTGCTGATCGTCGATCCCCACGGGACCGGCGACAGCGGAGGCGATTTCGTCGACGCGCGCTGGGATATCTGGCAGGACGACTACGCCGCCTGTGCGCGATGGCTGCAGGCGCGCCACCCCGGCCGCCTGGTGCTGTGGGGCGTGCGCACCGGCGCGCTGCTCGCTGCGGAGCTTGCGGGCAGCGCCGCGCTGGCGGTCGACACGCTGCTGTACTGGCAGCCGGTGACGGTCGGTGATCTGGCGCTGACGCAGTTCCTGCGCCTGCGTCTGGCCGCGGGCCTGATGGACGGCAGCAAGGAAACCGCGGCCGGCCTGCGCGAGCGCCTGAACGCCGGCGAGTCGCTGGAGATCGCCGGCTACGAACTGCACCCGGCGCTCGCCGCCGCGCTCGAACGCAGCCGCCTGCTGCCACCGCCGGCCGGCGTGCCGGTGCTGTGGCTCGAACTCGTGTCCGAAGCCGGCCGGGCGCCGGGGGCCGTCGCCCAGAAGCTGCTCACGGGCTGGCGCAAGGACGGCCACGAGCTGCGCTGCGAGACCGTCGTCGGCGACAGCTTCTGGGCAACGCAGGAAATCGCGGTCGTGCCGGCGCTGGTCGAGGCGACGGCCGCCATGCTCGCCGGCGTCGCGCTGCCGGCCGGTGCCGGAGCGTGAGCACCGCGGCCCCGGTCCCTGCCGAGGCGCTGGAGCGCTGCTTCGCCATCGACTGCGCCGGCGAGCGGCTGCCGGCGATCCTGCACCCCGGCACGCCCGGTGCGGCGCGCGGCGTGCTGGTCGTGGTCGGCGGGCCGCAGACCCGCGTCGGCAGTCATCGCCAGTTCGTGCTGCTCGCCCGGCAGCTGGCGGCGGCCGGCGTGCCGGTGCTGCGCTTCGATTACCGCGGCATGGGCGATGCCGACGGCGAGGCGCGCAGCTTCGAGGACGTCGATGCCGATCTCGCCGCCGCCTGCGCGGCCTTTCGCCGTGAATCACCCGGACTCGGCGAGATCGTGATCTGGGGGCTCTGCGATGCCGCCTCGGCGGCGCTCTTTCACGCCTGGCGCGCCCCGCAGGGTATCGCCGGGCTGGTGCTGCTGAATCCCTGGGTGCGCACCGATACCGGCGAGGCGCGGGCCTACATCGGCCATTACTACCGCCGCCGGCTGCTGAGCGCCGCGCCGTGGAAGAAGATGCTGCGCGGCGAGTTCGACTTCCGCGGCTCGCTGCGCTCGGCCTTCGGGCTGCTGCGCCGGGCGCTGGCGCGTACGCCGGCGGACACGCAGGCGGGCGGTGCGGACGACCCGACGCTGGGCCTGGCGCTGCCGGCGCGCATGGCCGAGTGCCTGCGCCGCTTCCGCGGGCCGGTGCTGCTGGTGCTGTCCGGCGACGACCTGACCGCGGCCGAATTCCGCGACTGCGTGCAGCAGTCGGCGCAGTGGCAGGCGCTGCTCGCCGAGGCGCGCGTCACGCGGCGCGAGCTGGCCGGGGCCAATCACACCTTTTCCCGGCGCGTGTGGCGTGATGCCGTGGCCGGCTGGACGCTGGAGTGGCTGCGCACATGGTGAATCCGATGGGGTCTCCCGGAGCGGGCGGGCGGCGCGTGCTGCTGATCGCCTTTCACTATCCGCCGGCCAGCGAGAGCAGCGGCATCCAGCGCACGCTGAAGTTCTCGCAGTACCTGCCGGAGCATGGCTGGACGCCGGCGGTGCTGAGCGCGCATCCGCGCGTCTACGACCGCGTCAGCAGCGAGCAGCTCGCCGAGGTCCCCGCCGGCATGCCGGTGCTGCGGGCCTTCGCGCTTGACACCGCGCGCCACCTGTCGATCGCCGGCCGCTATCCGCGCGCGCTGGCGCTGCCCGACCGGCACGTGAGCTGGGCGCTCGGCGGCATCGTGCAGGGGCTGGCGCTGATCCGGCGCTTCCGGCCCGACGTGCTGTGGTCGACCTACCCGATCGCCAGCGCGCAGCTGATCGGCGCGACGCTGGCGCGCCTGACCGGCCTGCCGTGGGTCGCCGACCTGCGCGATTCGATGACCGAGGACGAGTACCCGCGCGATCCGGTGCAGCGCGCGAGCTTCCTGAAGCTCGAGAAGCGCGTCGTCACGCACGCCGCGCGCGTGGTGTTCACGACGCCGGGCGCACGCGCGATGTACGCGGCGCGCTATCCGGAGGTGCCGCCCGAACGCTGGACGGTCATCGAGAACGGCTTCGACGAGGAGAACTTCACGCGCGCCGCCGGCCGCGAGCCGCCGCCGCGCAGCGACCGGGCACGCGTGCGCCTCGTGCACAGCGGCGTGCTGTACCCGAGCGAGCGCGATCCGCGGCCGTTCTTCGATGCGCTCGCCGCGCTGAAGGCGCGCGGCGTCGTCGATGCCGCGCGCCTCTGCGTGGTGCTGCGCTACACCGGCCACGATGCGCTGCACCGCAGCGAGATCGAGCGCCGCGGCATCCAGGATCTGATCGAACTGGCGCCGCCCGTGCCCTACGAGGCCGCGCTCGCCGAACAGCTCGCGGCCGACGGCCTGCTGCTGTTCCAGGCTGCCAACTGCAATCACCAGATTCCGGCCAAGCTCTACGAATACCTGCGCGCCGGCCGGCCGATCCTGGCGCTGACCGACGCCGCCGGCGATACCGCCGCGACGCTGCGCGCCGCCGGCATCGACAGCATCGTCGCGCTCGACGATGCCGCTGCGATCGAGGCCGCGCTTGCGGTCTTCCTCGATCGCATCGAGGACGGCAGCGCCGTGCGCATCGGACGCCCGCAGGCCGAGCGCCACGGCCGCCGTGCCCGCACCGGCGAACTCGCCGCGCTGCTCGACGCGCTCGTTGCATCGCGCTGAGCCGCGCCGCCCGTCGAGCGCGGCGCGCGTGGCGCTGTGGGGCGTCGTCGCGCTGCTGATCGGCTACGGCTCGCTGTATCCGTTCCGCTTCCGCTTCCCGGGCCTGCCGCTGGAAAGCCTGCTGCAGGTACCGCCGCTGTGGACGCGCCCGAGCGACGTGTTCGGCAACATGCTGCTGTTCGTGCCGTGGTCGCTGTGCGGCTGGTGGGCCGGGCGCGGCACGGCCTGGCGCCGCGCCGCGCCGGTGCTGCTCGGCGGTCTGGCCTGGGCGCTGCTGCTGCAGGTGCTGCAGCTCTGGCTGCCGGAGCGCGTCGCCTCGCTCGGCGACGTGTTCTGGAATGCGCTCGGGCTCGCCGCCGGCCTGCTGCTGGCCACGCGCCTGCACGATGCGCCGCGCACCGCCTGCATCGCGATCCTCGCGCTCTGGCTGCTCGGCCTGCTGCTGCCGCTGCTGCCGTTCTGGCCGGCCGGCCTGCCGCTCGCCTGGGTGCGTTCGCTGCAGGCGACGCTGAGCCTGCCGCTGCCGGCGGCGCTGGTCTGGCACGTCGCCGGGGGCTGGCTGTCGATGCGGCTGCTGCAGGGGCTCGGCGCCGGGGTGCGTGCGGCCGTGGGCCTGGTCGTCGGCGTGCTGCTGCTCGGGCCGGCGCTGCCCGCCGCCCATCCCGATCCGGCGCAGATGCTCGGCCTGCCGCTCGGCGTGCTGTGCGCGCTGTATGGTCGCGAGCGCGCCGACGGCCTGCTGATCGGGCTGATCGCTGCCGTCTACACCTTCGACGGCCTCTGGCCGTTCCGCTGGCGGCCGCTCGGCATGCTGTCGCTGCAGCCGTTCGACAGCCTGCTGCACGGCAACATGCTGAACAACCTGCGGCATCTCTGTGCGCGGCTGGCGATCTACGCCGGCGTGCTGTGGCTGATCCAGCAGCGCTGCCAGCGCCTGCCGCCGCTCGCCACGCTGCTGGTGGTCGGCTGGGTCGTCGGCGTCGAGGGCGCGCAGGCCTGGCTGGTCGGGCGCTATGCCGACATCGGCGAGCTGTTCTGGGTGCTGCTCGCCGCCGGCCTCGTGCATCTGGCCGGACCGCTGCGCCCGGCGGCGGGCGCAGCGCCGGTGAGCGGGCCGCACGGCCTGGACCCGCTCGCAAGCACCGCCGGCCGCAGCGGCGAGGGCTGAGCCGCAGGCCGTCGCACGCTCCGGATTGCCTGTCTTACGGCCGCCCGGCCGGATCGCAGGCGTCGAGGCCGTATTCGATGGCGCCGATGTCGGGAAGCCGGGCGCGGACGTGGCCGCAGAGATCGTCCGGGACCTGCGGCAGCGGCACGCCGGCGGCGACGATGCCGCTGCCGTCGCGCAGCCGGAAGTCGGCGTCCTGCGGTGCGAAGAAGCGCGCGGCGAAGCCGGCGGCTTCGAGCCTCAGGTTGCCGTCGCCGCTCCAGCGCCCGCCGTCGCGGGCCTTGATGCGGCCGTCGAGCAGGTTGTTCGTGAACACGGCATCGGTGTCCGGGAAGCGCGCGTCCATGCCGAGCGTCGCATACAGCGTGTTGTGCGCGACCTCGGTGCGCGCGGCGCGGTTCAGGTACACGCCGACATCATTGCAGTGCAGGATCAGGTTGTTGCGGATGCGGCCGTCGAAGTGTTCGGCTGCGCAGCGCCCGTCGCGGCAATACGGCGCCCCGGTGCCGCCGCCGCCGAAGGACAGGCCGACGCGCGCGCCGTAGGGCGGGTGCAGGTTCATCTCGCAGATGACCAGATTGCGTTCGAACACGTTGCCGCTGCCGGCACCCTTGAAGAAGGCGCCATAGCTGATGTTGTCGCCGCCGCCCTTGACGAAGTCGGCGATCAGGTTGGCGCGCACCATCCAGCCGTTGACGGCGACCGCATCGATCAGCGTCACGGGGTTGCCGGTCAGGCGCACGCCGGAGTTGTAGAGGCTGTTGCCGTCGATGCGGCCGTCATCGGGGGTCTGCAGCCGGCCGTCGCGCTCGCTGCCGTTGATCTTCACCGGCGCGTTGAATTCGTGCAGGCGGTTGTTGCGCAGCACCGTGTGGCGGGCATCGCCGACGATGTGGAAGGCGTGTTCGCAGTCGCCGTGATCGGCGCAGACACCGGCGATGTCGAGACCCTCGAACCACCAGTACGGCGCGCGCAGCTCGAAGCCGACCGTGGTCGCGACGCGGATGCGCACGCTGCCCGGGCGCTCGGCGAGCACGCGGACCGGCCGCCCGGCCTCGCCCGGACGCTCGGCGTACAGCGTGCGCTGCAGCGGGTAATCGCCGGGCGCGAGCAGCAGCACGTCCCCGGGCAGCGCCGCGGCCATCGCGCTGCGCAGTTCGTCGGTGTTTGCGACCGGCACCAGATTGCTGCCGGCCGGCAGCGGTTCGCGCGCCGGGCCGGCGCCGATGCCGCGCCAGTCGCCGGCCGGCGGAAACCGCCCCGGCAGCGGCTCGCCGCTCACCTGGAAGCGCGCGCGTGCCGCATCGAGGACATCGGCGGTCGTGAGGCCCGCAACAAGCAGCAGCAGGCCGGCGGCGAAGCCGGCCGGCCGGCCGCGGCGGGGGCTGCGCATCAGTCGTGTGCCGCCGGCGCTCGCCGCCACGGCCGGGCGGCACGGGCCGGTGTGGCCAGCAGCATCAGCACGCCGATCCAGAACAGCACGGCGATGCGCGGGAAGTCGAGCGCGCTGTCGGCGGCACCGACCCCGATCAGGCCGAGCAGGCCGCACAGCGTGCCGAAGGCCGGGGTGGCGACGGCGCTGCGCCAGGCGCCCCAGGCAGCCGCGCCGAGCACGAGCACGAAGGCCGTGAGTCCGGCGATGCCGGTCTCGATCAGCAGCGCCAGCGGCAGGCTCTTCGGGTGCCAGACCAGATGCTCGAACTCGTTGTAGCTGAGCCAGCGATCGCCGCCGGCAGCGAAGTCGCGGTTGGCGAGCCGTTCGTGCCCGTCGGGGCCGCGCAGCGACAGTTCGGCGATCTCGATGCGCGTGTCCGGCTGCTGGTCGCCGATCAGCAGCGTGCCCGGCCAGCGCGCCCAGACGGGCTGCTGCGGCAGTCGGCCGGCATCGATTTCGAAGCGGATGCGCTGCCAGTCGCCCGGCTGCACCGGCGCGCGGGCTTCGAACGCCGAACCCGGACTGCAGCTCAGCACATGGTGCCAGCAGAGGCGGGCGAGCAGCAGCGCCGGGTCGCCGATCGCGCGCGCCAGCGCCTCGACGCGGTAGACGCCGGGGCCGGGCAGCTCGATGCGCTGGCCGAGCAGCAGGTCGTTGCCGCCGCCGAGGCGCAGCAGCGGGCGTTCACCGTCGCGGGCGAAGGCGTAGCTGCCGACCTGGCGACCGGCCGGGATCAGCGTCTGGTACAGGCGCGGGAAGCTGCCGAGGCCGGTGCCGAACAGCCGCGCGGACAGATCATCGGGCTGCAGCGACCAGCCGTCGCGCCAGTGCTGCAGGCGGCCGGTGAGGTCGGTGCCGGTCGCGGCGAAGCGCACCTCCATGCGATAGCCCGACAGCGCCGGCACGGCGATCGCCGCGAGCAGCGCCCACAGCAGCAGCGCCCCGAGCGTGCCGAGGCGCGCGCGCCGCGCGAGCGTCGTCGCGCCGGCCAGCCAGCCGGCGGCGGTGAGCCCGAGGCCGAGGGCGGCACCGATCAGCAGCGCATCCGGCAGCGGCTGCGGCGTCCAGCGGCTGGTCAGCATGCCCCAGACCGCCAGCCCGCCGCCGAGCGCCGGCACCGGGATCAGCGCCAGCGCCCGCAGCGCCGGCGGCCGGATCAGCGCGCTGAGCGCCGCCGCCAGCCCGAAGGCCAGCGCGCCGCCGAGCAGCACGATGCTGCCGCCGCGGCCGAAGCCGAGGTACAGCCCGAGCGAGGCGATGCCGAAGCCGGCCAGCAGCCGCAGCGCGTCGAAGCGCGAGGCCGGCGGCTGCGGGGCCCCGCTCGCCGGCGGGCGCCGCACTGCCACAAGCAGCGCCAGCGTCAGCAGGGCCAGCGCCACCGCGACGTAGGTGATGCGTGTGAAGGTCACGAACAGCGTGTACAGCCCGAGGCACAGCGCGAGGCCGGCAACGGTGCGCCAGCCCGCAGGCTCGCCGCGGCGCAGCAATGCCGCGGCCGTGACCGGCAGCGCCAGTGCCACGTAGCCGTCGATCGCGGCCCCGCCGGTGTGCATCTCGGCGAACAGCGCGTTGATGCGGTAGTGGCTGGTGAAATCGAGCAGCGCCGGCAGCAGGCCGTAGATCAGGCTGGTGCGATCGTGCACGGCCAGCAGCACGCCGAGCACGCCGCGCTCCCACAGCACCGCGACGCCGACCGCGATCAGGCCGAGCGCCGTGCCGCGCGACCAGGCCGCCCATGCCGCCTCGGGGTCGTGCTGCAGCGTGTGCCGGATCAGCGGCGCGAGCACGAGTGCGGCCAGCAGGCCGCGCGCGACGCGCAGCGCGTTCCACGGCGTCAGGTAGCCGTTCCAGGCATTGGCATCCGGCGGCCAGGCCGCACCGGCGAGTCCGTGCCCGAGCGCGATGCCCTGCGCGATCAGCAGCAGCAGCAGCGCCCAGCCGCCCCGCACCGGCCGCGGGTCTGCACCGCTGCCGCCGAGCAGCGCGCCGGCGGCGCAGGCGAGCAGCAGCAGGTCGTATTCCTCGACCAGCAGCCGGCCGCTCCACGGCGCCAGCCCCGTGACCGGCAGCAGCGCCGGCAGCAGCGCCAGTGCCAGCAGCGGTCGCCAGGCGCAGAGCAGGCCGCAGCCGAGCGCGAGCAGCGCCAGCGGCCCCTTGAGCACGGGATACGCGGCAAGGCCGAGGGCGGTGACGGCCGCCAGCGCCAGCCCGGCCAGCGCCGGCAGCGGCCGGGGCAGTGCGCGGGGGGGGGCGGGCAGCGAGGTGGTGGCGGGCAGGACTCGGGACATCGGGCGGGCTTCCGTTACCGCAGCGGCTTCAGCGCATTCAAGGGCCGGTTCCCGTCAGACCAGCACTTCGGCACAGGCCGGATGCGACAGGAAGCCGGCCGGGCTGGCGCTGCGCCCGTAGGCGCCGGACTGGAACACGACGACCAGATCGCCGGGTTCGGCCGCTGCCAGCGCCATGCGCTCGCCGAGCAGGTCGAGCGGCGTGCACAGCGGGCCGACGACGCTCGCGATCTCGGTGGCGGGGCTGTCCATGCGCGTGCCGATCGCGACCGGGTAGTTCTTGCGGATCACCTGCCCGAAGTTGCCGCTGGCGGCGAGGTGGTGGTGCAGGCCGCCGTCGGTGACCAGATACACCTGGCCGCGCGAGACCTTGCGATCCAGCACCTCGCAGACGTAGATGCCGGCCTCGCCGACCAGATAGCGGCCGAGCTCGATGACCGGCCGTGCCTGCGGCTGACGTGCCGCGAGCTGCGGCAGCAGGGTTTCGAGATTGTCGGCGATCGGCGCCAGGTCGAGCCGGGTCTCGCCGGGAAAGTACGGAATGCCGAAGCCGCCGCCGATGTTGAAGAGTTCGACCGGGGCCGGTGCCGCATCGGCCAGCCGCAGGCCGAGTGCGAAGGTCTGGCGGTGCGCATCGACGATGGTCTCGGCGCGCAGGCTCTGCGAGCCCCAGAACAGGTGAAAGCCGCGGAAGCGCAGGTCGAGCGAGCCGATGCGCGCGAGCAGCTCCGGCACCAGTTCGGCATCGACGCCGAAGGGCTTGGCGCCGCCGCCCATCTTCATGCCGGCGGCCTTCAGCTCGAAGTCCGGGTTCACGCGCACGGCGACCGACGGGTGCAGGCCGAGCTCGTCGCCGATGCGCGCGACGCGCTCGGTCTCGCCGAAGGATTCGAGGTTGATCGTGATGCCGGCGGCGATCGCGGCGCGCAGCTCGGCATCGCGCTTGCCGGGGCCGGCGAAGCTGATCTCGCGGGCATCGATGCCGGTGTCGAGCGCGACCTGCAGCTCGCCGGCCGAGGCCACGTCGAGGCCATCGACGAGGCCGGCGAGCAGCTGCACGACCGCCGGCATCGGGTTGGCCTTCATCGCGTAGTGCAGCTCGATGCCGGCCGGCAGCGCGGCGCGCAGCTCGGCGACACGCGCGGCGATCAGCACGCGGTCGTAGGCGTAGAACGGCGTGCGGCCGACGCGCGCGGCCAGCACCGGCAGCGGCACGCCGCCGATGCTCAGGCAGCCGTCGACGACCGGGAACTGCGTCATCGGTGCATGCACGGGGCGGGGAGCGTTCATGCGCCGGTCTCCGCGTACAGGGTTTCGAGTTCGCCGGCGAGCTGCTTGCGGTCGATCTTGCCGTTCGGATTGCGCGGCAGCGCGGCACGGCGCACGAAGCAGAGCGGCACCATGAAGTTCGGCAGCACGCGCTTGCAGTGCGCGAGCAGGGCCTCGTCATCGGCCGGGGCGTCGGCGGCCGGCTGGATCACCGCGACCACGGCCTGACCGAGCGTGCCGTGCGCAACGCCGATCGCCGCGGCTTCGGCGACCAGGCCGGAGCCGTACAGGACTTCCTCGACCTCGGTCGGGCTGACCCGGTAGCCGGAGGTCTTGATCATGTCGTCACGCCGGCCGATGAAGTACAGGTAGCCGTCCTCGTCCATGCGCACGGTGTCGCCGGACCACACGGCGAGTTCCGGATTCACCAGTCCGGCCGGCTGGCCCGGCGCCGGCTTGTAGCGCTCGGCGGTCTTGACCGGATCGTTCCAGTAGCCGAGCCCGACCAGCGAGCCGCGGTGCACGAGCTCGCCGGGTTCGCCGGGGGCGCAGGCGCTGCCGTCCTCGCGCACGACCAGGATCTCGGCGTACGGGATCGCCTTGCCGATCGAATCCGGCCGGCGGTCGAGTTCGGCCGGCGGCAGGTAGGTGGAGCGGAAGGCTTCGGTGAGGCCGTACATCAGGAAGGGTGTCGTCTCCGGCAGCTTCGCGCGCAGGGCTTCGAGCGTCGCGCGCGGCATCTTGCCGCCGGAGTTGGTCAGGTAGCGCAGGCTGGCGACGGCTTCCGCCGGCCAGTCGAGCTGCGCAAGCTGCACCCACAGCGGCGGCACGGCGGCCAGCCCGGTGATGCCGTGCTTCGCGACCGCGCGCACGACATCGCGCGGCAGCAGGTAATCCATCAGCGTCACGCGCGCGCCGACGTGGAAGGCGGTGGTCAGCTGCGACAGGCCGTAATCGAAGCTGAACGGCAGCACCGCGAGCAGGTGGTCATCGGCGCTGTTGCCGAGATACTGCGCAACACTCCAGGCGCCGGTCAGCATGTTGCGGTGGGAAAGACAGACGCCCTTCGGCCGGCCGGTCGAACCGGAGGTGTACAGGATCGACACCAGGTCGGTGTCGATGCGCCGGTGCACGGGGCGGCGTTCGCCTTCGGCGAGCAGCGTCTCCCAGGCGAGTGATTCGACGTGCGCGAGCTTCGGCAGGTCCTCGGGGCCGC
Organism: Pseudomonadota bacterium; assembly: GCA_018240295.1. Classification (GTDB taxonomy): domain Bacteria; phylum Pseudomonadota; class Gammaproteobacteria; order Competibacterales; family Competibacteraceae; genus Plasticicumulans. The sequence goes on along the minus strand of JAFEGB010000026.1, from coordinate 11,395 downwards.
GGCTGTCGAGCACCACCAGCGTGTGCAGGTCGGCGCAGCCGGCCAGCGTCCCGGCGAGCAGGCGCGCGCGTTCGCGGTCGGTGACGAGGATGCGCACGTTGCAGTCGTTCAGGATGTAGCCGACCTGCTCGGGCTTCAGCAGCGGATTGACCGGCACGAAGGCGCCACCGGCCGCGCAGGCCCCGAAGATCGCCGCGACGGTCTCGAAGCGCTTCGGCAGCCAGATCGCGACGCGCCCGGCCGCTTCGAGGCCGCGTCCGGCGCAGGCCGCCGCGAAGCGTCCGACCGCCTCGGCCAGCGTCGCGTAGTCCTGTTCGGCATCACGCAGGCGCAGCGCGATCGCCGAAGGCGTCCGTTCGGCGCGCGCAAAGATCAGTTCGTGCAGTAATCCGGGCATGCTCGGCGGGCTCCGCGGGCGGACCGTGGGGGACGGGGCAGGGCCGGCATTGTCGCAAACCCGGGCCGCTCGGCGGGAGCGGGATCGTAGCGTTGCGTTGCGTTGGGCTGCGTCGTGGTCTTGCGTGGGGCGCGGCGGCTCAGGAGTCGTGCGCGTTGCGCGACATCTGCTGGTCGAGCGCCAGCACGAGCTTGTAGAGATCGGGATTGACCGCCGCGAACATTTCTTCGGGGTCGAGCAGGAAGGGCGCGCGCGGGCCGTGATAGTCGATCACGTCGCCGACCTGCTTCGCCGGCAGGCCGAAGCGGCGCAGCAGCCGCGCCAGCCGCGGTTCCATCATCGCGATGCCGTGATGCACGCCGCAGTACATCATCATCGCGATCGACACCAGGAACAGGCTGACCGGCAGGATCGGGAAGTTCTCGCGCCCGTGCTCGGCGGAGTCGATCGCCTTGATCTGTTCCTGGGTGATGCTGAAGGGCTTGCGCTCGTCGGTCAGGCGGCGACGGAAGTGCTGCAGGATCGCGAGCCGCGAGACCTCGCCGATGCTGTGGCGGGGCACGCGCTTCGGATCGAACTGATCGCTGCGCAGCGCATGCAGGCAGTAGCGTTCGAACGGCAGCGGGGCGTTGCGATCGGCCGGGTCGGTGCAGACCATGCGCACGGTGCCGGCCGCCAGACCGGTCGCACGGTGGCGCAGCAGGCAATGTATGGAGTGGTCGTCGTAGTCGTCGCGTTCCATGCCGTCGGCGAAGTGTTCCTCGGCCTCATAGGCGAATTCGCGGACGTAGACCTCGTAGCGCAGCCGGTAGACTTCCTCGCGCAGCGCCGGCGTGTCGGCGCGCATGACGTAGAAGTATTTGGAAAACGTGTCGGCCAGCGTGCTGCGCGACGAGTCGTTCAGATCGGGATGCTGCAGCAACGGGTCGAGGCCGGATTCCGCAGCGGTGGAATCGGCGGCAACCAGAGGCTGCACGCGGCTCACGGCCGGGTCCGTCGCAGGCTGGGAATGAAAGGAATCGACAGCCATGATGCGGAAGTCGCCAGCAGGGAGAAGGCTGGCGGCAGGAAGCGGACACTGTCCATCCCTTGCATGGTTTTGGCTTCCCGTGAGCTGCGCCAGAATGGCTTGAACGGTACGCTGCGCGTGGTTTCCTTACGTTGGCCGGCATGTTGGCACAGGCCGCGCACCCCGTAAACCGCCAGGAGCCCATGCCGATCCGGCTCCACACGATCCGGATCACGGCAATGTCGGCTCGGAAATTTCACGCACGGCCGCCGGCGATGAGCGCGGTCGGGGAGGCCATGGTGCTGATTCTGTACGGAACTTCGGAATGTCATCTGTGCGAGCAGGCGCAGGAGCAGGTGCTGGCGGCGGCCGGGCGGCCGGCCATCGAGATCGATGTCGCCGAGGACGACGGGCTGTACCAGCGTTATGGCCTGCGCATCCCGGTGCTGCGCCGACAGGACACCGGTGCCGAACTCGACTGGCCGTTCGACACCGGTGCCGTCATTGCACTGCTCGGGGCATGAGCACGATGGCACGGTCATCAGCACGTGTGTGTGACGACCGTGCCCGCCGGGCTTCAGTCCTCGCGATAGCGGCGCGGGGCGCCGTCGTGACGACGTTCGCCTTCGCTGCGCCGGCGGCGGGCCGCATCGTCGCGATGCGCGAACGGGCGGGCCGTGTGCTCGCGCGGAGCACGGGCGGCATCGTCCTCGCGCGGGCGCCAGGGGGCCGCCGGACGGGCCTCACCTTCGCTGCGGCGTTCGCCGGCCGGCCGGTCGCCACGCGGGGCGCTGCTGCGGTAGCCCTCGCGCGGTGCGCCGTAGCCACGACCGCCGCCTTCGCGACGCGGACCGCCGCGACCGCGACCGCTGCCGCCGCCCGGACGGCCGCGACGCAGCGGCCGGCTCGGTTCGAGTCCTTCGATCACGTGCTCCTCGATCGACTTGCCGGTGTAGCGCTCGATGCGTTCGAGCTGGCGCACGTCGGCGTACGACGCGAGCGAGATCGCGATGCCGCTGCGCCCGGCACGGCCGGTGCGACCGATGCGGTGCACGTAGTCCTCGGCGGCCTTCGGCAGGTCGAAGTTGATGACGTGGGTGATGCCCTGCACGTCGATGCCGCGCGCGGCGACATCGGTGGCGACCAGCAGGCGCACGCGACCGTCGCGCAGCCGGGCCAGCGTGCGCGAGCGCAGCGTCTGGTGCATGTCGCCGTGCAGCGCCGCGGCCGGCAGGCCGGCATCGCGCAGGCGCTCGGCCAGCGCGTCGGCGTCACGCTTGGTCGCCGAGAAGATGATCGCGCGGTCCATCGTCTCGTCGTTGAGCAGGTGATCGAGCAGGCGGTGCTTGTGCGCGAGGTCATCGGCGACGTGCAGGCGCTGTTCGATGTTGAGCTGCTCGGTCTGCGTCGGCTCGATCGCGATGCGCACGGCGTCGCGGGTCAGCTCGGCCGCGAGGCGCGCCATCGCACCGTCGAGGGTCGCGGTGAACAGCAGCGTCTGGCGCCCGGCCGGCGTGGCCTCGGCGATGCGCTCGACGTCTTCCTTGAAGCCGAGATCGAGCATGCGGTCGGCCTCGTCGAGCACGAGGACCTCGATCTTCGACAGGTCGATGCGGTCACGGTCGAGGTGATCGATCAGGCGCCCGGGCGTGGCGACGACCAGGTCGAGCGGGCCGCCCAGCGCGCGCAGCTGCGGGCCGTAGGGCATGCCGCCGAGCAGGCTGACGGTCGTGAAGCGCAGGAAGCGGCCGTACTTGTGCGCGGCATCCATGACCTGCGCGGCGAGTTCGCGGGTCGGGGTCAGCACCAGCACGCGCGGCGCACGGCGGCGGTCACCGGAGGCCACGGCAAAGCGCTGCAGCGCCGGCAGCATGAACGCAGCGGTCTTGCCGGTGCCGGTCTGCGCGGAGGCGATGAGGTCATGCCCTTCGAGGGCGGCGGGAATGGCCTGGGCCTGGATCGGGGTCGGCTCGGAATAGCCGGCTTCGGTCAGGGCACGCAGCAGGGACGCGTCGAGAGACAGGTCGGAAAAGGACATTAGGCTACCGGAGTTGCAATACGGGGGCGCACGGCGGCACGGACCGGAAGATGTCACGTGGAATGCGTGGTATGGCCGAAATTTCGCCGGCGCGGTCGACATCGTCGCCAACCGGGATTTCGCGTACGCCCGCAGCAAGGCCGGCGTCGGGGAGGTCAGGGAGCGATGACACGGCGTGCCGGACAAGAGCGCCGGCACGTGGGGCGCACTATACCGCGCATGCCGGCCGGGCGCCACTGCTGCGCTGCGACACAGACGCCTTCCGCAGGCAGATTCCCCGGATGTTCACGATGAGATTTGTATTCGATACGGATGTCGCTTCATCGCAACAGGGGCAGGTCGCGCTGCCGGCGCTGCTACGCTAGACCGGCTGCGGCCGGGACGGATTTTTACCCGGCACGTCAGGCACTAGAGCGGCCCTCGAAGGCCGCCTGCATGACACCCCCGGATCCGGGAGAACACGGGAGAACATCAGGATGTCCGCATCTGCCTTGCCGAAACCGGCCCGTACGGCCGGGCTGTCCGTTCTTGCAGCCCTTGCAGCCACCGTCGCCCACGGCGCCGGTTTCCAGATCACCGAATCCAGCGTCACCGGGCTCGGCCGGGCCTTTGCCGGCAGTGGCCTGGTCGGCGATGACCTGTCGGCCATCGCCTATAACCCTGCCGGCCTGACGCTGCTCGACGGCACCCGCATCCAGGGCGGCGCGACCTCCATTTCGTCGGACGGCGAATTCCGGGGCCGCTCGACGGGCACGCCGTCGCTGCGTGCAACCGGTGCGCCGATCGCCGGCCCGGTGTTCTCGCAGGACAGCAGCGGCGGCAGCAGCGAGGATGCCGGCGCCTCGGCCGTCGTGCCGAACAACTACTTCGTGCATGCGCTGTCGCCGGACCTGCGCGTCGGCTTCGGCCTGCACTCGCCGTTCGGACTGGCAACCGATTACGGCGCTTCCTGGGTCGGGCGCTATCACGCGCAGTCCTCCGAACTGCAGACCGTCGACCTGAATCCGACGCTGGCCTGGCGGCTGTCGCCGCAGCTGAGCCTCGGCTTCGGCCTCAGCTACCAGCTCGCCAAGGGCAGGCTGTCGCAGGCCGTGTTCACCGGCACGCCGGCTGACGGCTTTGCCGAGTTCAAGGGCGACAGCGATGCCTTCGGCTGGAACCTCGGCGCGATGTACGAGCTGGCGCCGGGCAGCCGCCTCGGCCTGTCGTTCCGCTCGAAGGTGACGCAGGATTTCGACGGCGACCTGCGCGTGCGCACACCGCTCGGCAGTCGTCGCTTCGATGCCGAAACCTCGATCACGCTGCCCGAGACCGTCAACCTCGGCTACGTGCAGGCGCTCGATGAACGGCTGAGCCTGTCCTTCGGGGCGCGCTGGACCAACTGGAGCCGCTTCGACGAGCTGAAGCTCAAGTCCCCGGGCCTCGCCGGCGGCAGCAAGACCTTCATCGAGGACTGGCGCGACACCTGGACGCTGTCGGCCGGCGTCGACTGGCGCTACAGCGAGGCCTGGACGCTGCGCGCCGGCGTGGCCTGGGACCAGACGCCGGTCAGTTCCGAGGAACACCGCACCGCACGCATCCCGGACGCCGATCGCTGGTGGCTCGGCTTCGGCGCCAGCTACCGGCCGACGCCGAAGCTGACGATCGACGCCGGCTTTGCGCACCTGTTCTTCGAGGATGCCGACACGCGCAACGTCGTGACGCTGGATACCGGCAACCCGGCCATCGTCATCGCCGATTCGCTGAGCGGCAGTTACTCGGGCTCGGCGACGCTGTTCGGACTGCAGCTGCAGTACCGCTTCGACTGACCGGCCGGGCCGAGGAGAAACCCCGATGACGACGCTCGCGGGCCGCACGCTGTTCGTGACCGGTGCAAGCCGTGGCATCGGTCGCGCGATCGCCCTGCGCGCCGCCCGCGACGGCGCGAACATCGCCGTGATCGGCAAGACCGAAACGCCCGATCCGCGCCTGCCCGGCACCATCCACGACACGGCGGCCGAGATCGAGGCTGCCGGCGGCCGGGCGCTGGCGCTCGCCGTCGACGTGCGCGACGAATCCGCCGTGCTTGCGGCGGTGGCGGCGACGCTGCGCCGCTTCGGCCGGCTCGACGTGCTGGTCAACAATGCCTCGGCGATCAGCCTCGGCGGCACGCTCGACACGCCGATGAAGCGCTTCGACCTGATGATGGCCGTCAACGCCCGCGCCACCTTCCTGTGCGCGCAGGCCTGCATCCCGCAGCTGCTGCGCTCGGACAATCCGCACATCCTGACGCTGGCGCCGCCGCCGGTCACCGCCGCGCGCTGGTACGGGGCGCACCTTGCCTACACGCTGGCCAAGGGCGGCATGAGCTGGGTGACGCTCGGGCTCGCCGAGGAATTCCGCGCGCAGGGGCTGGCGGTCAACGCGCTGTGGCCGCGCACCGTCATCGCGACCTCGGCGATCCGGCTGCTGCCCGGCGTCGATCCGGCCCGCTGCCGCAAACCCGAAATCGTCGCCGATGCCGCGCATGCGATCCTGACCCGGCCGGCGCGCAGCTGCACCGGCCGCTTCTTCCTCGACGAGGAAGCCCTGACCGAGGCCGGCATCACCGATTTCGACGCCTACGCCGTGACGCCGGGGGCGGCGCTGCTGCCGGATATCTTCCTCGACTGACCCGACACGAACGGCCCGGGCATCCGCACGAGCGTCCGGACCCGTATCCGTACCCGCTGCATCCGCCGGCTGCTGGAGAACTCCGCCCATGCCCGTTTCCCCCGGCTTCACCACGTGCACGACCGGCCTCGTGGCGTTCTGGCTGTCCGTGCTGCCCTGCACCCCGGCGCTGGCCGAAGAGCTGGCACTGAGCCTCGAACCGGCGCAGGGCCCGGCGCTCGTGATCGGTACGGTGACGCTCGAAGCCGACGGTGACGGCGAGCGCCTGACGGTCGCCTTCGACGAGTCGCGGTTCGAGGACCACTTCCTGTCGATGCGGCCGTTTCGCTGCCTGCCGGCCGGCGAGTGGCTGCTCTGCCGGCTGCCGTATCCGTACGAGCACCACCGGCGCATCCGCGACAGCGATCTGGTCGATCTCGAATACGCGCTGCTGTTCGTGATCAAGCCGCGCAGCGAATACGGGATCGACCTCAAGGACGGGCTGTACTGGCGGCTGGCGCGCGCGGGCAGGGGCTTTGTCGGCACGCCGTACGCGGTCGACTACACGCCGCTCGGCGTGCCGCCGGCGGCCGGTGAACTGCGACCGCTGACGCACGAGCAGCTCTGGGAGACCGAGGCGCAGCGCCTGCCGTTCGTGCGCCTGCGCATCGGCGGCTGAGCGGCAGGGTGTTTTTCAGGACGAACAGCTGAGCGCCAGCGAGCGCGCCCAGTCCGGCGGCTCGCCGTAGCAGTCCGGGGCTTCGGGGTGTTCGTCGAACGGCGTCTGCAGCAGGCGCAGCAGCCGGTCGATCCCGGCATAGTCGCCGTTCTCGGCCTGTTCGATCGCGCGCTGCGCGAGCCAGTTGCGCAGCACGATCTTCGGATTGACACGCCGCATGTTGGCGGCGCGGGTCTCGTCGTCGGAGGCTTCCGCGCGCAGGCGCTCGCCGTAGCGCTGCAGCCAGGTCTCGAAGCCGGCCGGATCGGCGACGGTATCGAGCAGGGCCTGCGGGCCGGTGCCGGGCCGGAAATCGCAGAGGCTGCGCAAGGTGTTGGTGTAGTCGGCGCCGCAGCCGGCCATCAGCCCGAGCAGCTCTTCGAGCAGGGCCTCATCCTCGTCGCGGGCCTCGCGCAGGCCGAGCTTCGCGCGCATGCGCGCGGCATAGGCCTGCGCATACTGCTCGCTGAAGCCATCGAGCAGCGCGCGCAGCCGCTCGACCGGCACCAGCGGCGTCAGCGTCTGACCGAAGGCGGACAGATTCCACCACGCGATGCTTGGCTGGCGGTCGAAGGCGTAGCGGCCGTCGTCGTCGGAGTGGTTGCAGACGAAGCCGGGCTGGTAGGCGTCGAGGAAGCCGAACGGGCCGTAGTCGATCGTCAGTCCCAGCAGGCTCATGTTGTCGGTGTTCAGGACGCCGTGCGTGAAGCCGACCGCCTGCCAGCCGGCGACGAGCTGCGCCGTGCGCTCGATGACGTTCGCAAACAGCGCCGCGTGGCGTTCGGTGTCGGGCAGGGCCGCCAGCCCGGGAAAATGCAGCGCGATCGCGAAGTCGAGCAGTTCGCGCAGCAGCTCGTGGCGACCGCTGTAGTACAGGAACTGGAAGTGCCCGAAGCGCAGGTGGCTCGGGGCCAGGCGCACGAGGATCGCGCCGCTCTCGACGCTCTCGCGCAGTACCGGGCCGTTGCTGCCGATGATCGCGGCGGCGCGCGTCGTCGGGATGCCGAGGTGGTGCATCGCCTCCGAGCCCAGGTATTCGCGGATCGTCGAGCGCAGCACCGCGCGGCCGTCGCCCATGCGCGAGTACGGCGTGCGCCCGGCGCCCTTGAGCTGCACCTCCCAGCGCTCGCCGCGGCGGTTGACGAGCTCGCCGAGCAGCAGCGCGCGGCCGTCGCCGAGCTGCGGCACCCAGATGCCGAACTGGTGACCGGCGTAGACGGTCGCGATCGGTTCGGCGCCGGCCGGCACGCGCCGCCCGGAGAACACCTCGACGAAGTCCGGGTCCGCCGTGATGTCGGGCGGCAGGTCGAGCAGCGCCAGGGCTTCGGCGCTGGCGTGGACCAGGTGATGGCGGCCGTGCGGCTGCGCGGCGACGCGTGCGAACAGCGTCTCCGGCAGCCGGGCGGTACGGTTGTCAAACGGCAGGCGATCGAGCGGGCTCATGCCGGCATCGTCGTCGCCGGCCGGCACGGGTTCAAGCCCGCAGATCGCCACGCCGCCGGTTCAGGGCGTCACCGGGGCCGGATTCACCGGCGTCAGCGGCAGGGACTCGGCGCCGCTGCGTTCGGCTTCCGCCCGGTCGGCGGCGCTGCGGGCCGCCTCGGCCTTGCGGGCGGCCTCGGTCTTGTCGGCTTCGGCCTTCGTCGCTTCGGCCTTTTCGGCTTCGGCCTTGCGCGCGGCTTCGGCCTTCGCCGCATCGGCCTTGCGCGCGGCCTCGGCCTTGGTGGCCGCTTCGGCGCGGGCGGCCTCGGCCCTGCGCGCGGCTTCGGCCTTGTCGGCCTCGGCCTTCGCGGTTTCGGCCTTGCGGGCGGCTTCGGCCTTGTCGGCCTCGGCCTTCGCGGCCTCGGCCTGCTTCGCGGCTTCGGCGCGCGCGGCTTCAGCCTTGTCGGCCTCGGCCTTCGCAGCCTCGGCCTGCTTCGCGGCCTCGGCCTTCGCGGCTTCGGCCTTTTCGGCTTCGGCGCGGCGTGCGGCCTCGGCGCGCGCCGCCTCGGCCTTCTCGGCTTCGGCCCTGCGTGCGGCCTCGGCCTTCTCGGCCTCGATGCGTGCAGCCTCGGCCTTGCGTGCGGCCTCGGCCTTCTCGGCCTCGATGCGGGCGATCTCGGCCTTGCGCGCGGCCTCGGCCTTCTCGGCCTCGATGCGGGCGACCTCGGCCTTGCGTGCGGCTTCGGCCTTCTCGGCCTCGATGCGTGCGGCCTCGGCCTTCTCGGCCTCGATGCGGGCGATCTCGGCCTTGCTGGCGGCTTCGGCCTTCTCGGCCTCGATGCGGGCGACCTCGGCCTTGCGGGCGGCTTCGGCCTTCTCGGCCTCGATGCGGGCGGTTTCGGCGCGGGCGGCCTCCTGACGGGCGGCCTCGGCCTTGGCGGCGGCGCGGGCGGCGAGTTCGGCGTAGCTCCGGACCTTGTCCGGGTTCGTCGCCAGCCAGTCCTCGGCGGCCTTCAGTCGCGGCCAGTCCGGGACCTGGGCGGCGATGCTGACCTCGCGCCACTTCGGATGCCGGCCGGCCTGACGGAAGCTGGCGAAGCTGTCGAAGAAGCGGCCGGTGAACAGTTCGAGCTTGCGCAGCTGCGCGCGCTTGCGCGTCGCCTGCGTGACCAGCAGCGCGCCGACGGCGACGGTCTGGATCTCGTCGCCGCCGACGATCAGGTTCGGATAGTCGGCCTTCGTGAAGCGCGTCGGCAGGTAGCGCCCGAGCAGTTCCGGCGGCAGCGTGATCGGCAGGAAGTGCAGGTCGTCCTCGGGGCGCACGCGCTGGAACAGCGGTGCGGGCTTGCCGGCGACGAAGGCGAGCGCGCTGATCTCGCCGCTGCGCAGCTTCTCGAGCGCGGTGAGCTGATCGAAATGCGTCGGCTCGACCGGCAGCTTCAGCGCGGCAAAGACGCCGGCGGCGGTGATCTCGGTGCCGCTGCCCGGCACGTCGAAGTTGACCTTGGTGCCGGTCAGGTCGCTCAGGCGGGTGATGTGGCCGCGCACCAGCAGGTGGAATTCCTCGTTGTACAGCTTGGCGATCACCTGCAGCCGGCGCACGAGCGGCTCCTGCGCCGGGTCTGCGCGCAGGTGTTCGAGCACGTCGGACTGCACCAGCGCCAGATCGACGAACGGCAGCGCCTGCAGGTCGCGCAGGTTCTGCACCGAGCCGCGCCCGAGGATCGGCAGGATGCGCAGGTCCGGGGCGTCGAGCACGGCGGCGAGGTCATCGGCCAGCCGCGCGTAACTGCCGCCGATGCCGCCGGCCACCAGTCCGACCAGCGTCGGGCGCGGGGGCTCCGGCGGGCGTTTCGTGGTTTCCGCGGCCGCCGGGACCGAAGTCCAGGGCAGCAGGCACAGCAGCAGGACGAGGCAACGGGCGAAACCTGGCATCGGAGCGGGCTCCACGGCTCGGGGACGGGCGCGTCGGCACGGGACGCGGGGGCGGGATCGGACGGCGGGGCGGGCAAGGGGGCCGGGTGCGGAGCCGTCCGGATCAGATCCGGATCCGGTCCGCATCACGGTGGCTCAGTCTGGCGGATCGGCGGCCGGTATCGCCAGCCAGTCGAGCAGCGGCTGCCAGCTCGCCCGATCGGCGGCCTGGCGCCGGCCGGGCAGCTCGAACAGCGTGATGCCGCTTGCGGCCGTCTGCACGTAGACCTGCGAATCGCGCAGCGCGCCGAGCGCCGGCAGGCCGCGTCCGGCGATGAAGGTTTCGAGCTGGCGCGCCGAGCGCGCCCGCGCCTGCACGCGGTTGCCGATCAGCCCCGGCAGGCAGCGCGCCTTGCGCACGGATTTCTGTTCGATGAGCCGCTCAAGAAATGCCGCGCTCGCGTCGATATCGAAGACCGAGGGCTGCACGGGGATGATGGCGTGATCGGCAATGCGGACGATGTCCTTGAAACGCTCGCCGCGCAGGGCGGCCGGTGCATCGATGATGGCGACGTCGAGTCCGGCGCTGTCCTCGATCACCGTGTCGTCTTCACGGGCGTCGAAGCCGCTGATGCGCGTCAGGTTCGCCGGCCGGCGGGCCAGCCAGCGCAGCGCCGACTGCTGACGGTCCAGATCGAACAGGCCGGTGCGCCGGCCGTGGGCCGCGTAGTAGCCGGCGAGGTTGACGGCGAGCGTGGTCTTGCCGGAGCCGCCCTTGGGGTTGGCAACCAGGATGATGTGCATGGCGCTGCGACCTCGGCTGCTGGCCGGTGCTGCCCGTTCGGCGCGCGACTTGTAGCGGGCGCGGACCGCTGCTGGCAAGCCTTGCGCAGGGCGGGGCGGGATGCCGCTCCGGGAACCGGACTGCAGCCGGCCCTTGTCGCATTGTGGAATTCACCTAGCTTGACAGGCCGGTGCTACGGCCCGGCCTGACCGGTGTGCTATTTCGGTGCCCCCGGAGCGTGCGTGCGCCGCTCCCGCGCAACGCAGCGGATTCACCTGCCCGGGCCGACCCGGCGAGGAACACAGAGCGATGGATGAACTTGACGACATCGTCCGCGAATTCCTGGCGGAAAGTAACGAGAACCTGGACCGGCTCGACAACGAGTTCGTGATGCTGGAGTCGAGTCCCGACGACCGGGACACGCTCGCGAGCATCTTCCGCACGATCCACACGATCAAGGGCACCTGCGGCTTCCTCGGCTT